>NZ_JAUSUK010000002.1:0-301352 GCF_030813515.1 Rhodopseudomonas julia
ACTAATCGCTCGATCGGCTTGATCGTTCTCATTAATCAATGCCCGCCTGATAACTCAGGCTTGAATACCAGTGTCACATGAGCCTCCGGGCAGCATTCCTCACCGAAACCGCTGCCCCAAGGCTCTCAGTTCTGCAATTCGCCGGCCTGGTGGTCCTAGCGAGAGGCATAAAACCCGATCCCATTCCGAACTCGGCCGTTAAACCTCTCAGCGCCGATGGTACTTCGTCTTAAGACGCGGGAGAGTAGGTCGCTGCCAGGCCTGCCAATTGCAGAGCACACGAGATCCCCTTCTCTTCAACGATCGTCCCCCGACCCGCGCAACACGCGCCTCTCAATGGTCGGTACTCACCTCTCCGCGGGGTGGAGCAGTCTGGTAGCTCGTCAGGCTCATAACCTGAAGGTCAGAGGTTCAAATCCTCTCCCCGCAACCATCTCTATACAGATACTCAAAAGCCCCGCTCCCGCGGGGCTTTTTGCGTTTGGGGGCTACCCTGGCCTCCCGTTGACAGATCGCCCAGATGCCAGATCAGCGGACGTCGGGCAGCGTCTCCATGAAATCTCCACCAATTCTCGACGCTGCGTCGAAGGGCGCATGTCAGTGAGGGGATCCGATCCCCAAACGGACACCCTCCATGTCGCCGCGTCTTTCGATCATCGCCTTCATCCTTTGCGCCGCCGGGCTGGCGTTGTTTCTGACGTTTCGAGGCGAGGCGGTCTCCGAGCAGGAAGGTGCGCCGTCTGAGGCGCAAGGTCCGGCGCAGGTCACCACGATGACGGCGGCGCCGGAGCGCGTCGTCTTGATCGACGAATTGCCTGGACGCGTGGCCGCCTATCGAAGGGTCGAGATACGGCCGCAGGTCGGCGGCATCATCAAGAAGCGTTTTGCGGAAGGCGGGACACAGGTCGAGGCCGGCGAAATCCTGTTTGAAATCGACCCGGCCCTGCTGCTGGCCGATCTCGAGACGGCGCGGGCGGGCGTGACGCGTGCCGAAGGGGCGTTGGAGCATGCGCGAAGCGGCCTGAAGCGGGCCGAAAAGCTCGTGGCGAGCAAGGCGACGAGCCGCAAGGATTACGAAGACGCCCGCAATGAGCTGACCATGGCGCAGGCCAATCTCGCCGAGGCGCGTGCGGTCTTCCATCGCCGCCAGCTCGATCTTGATTTTGCGACGATAAGGTCGCCGATCAAAGGTTATGTCGGGCGTACGCTCGCCGACGAGGGGGCTCTTGCATCCACCTCCAGTCAGACAGAGCTCGCCGTGGTGCAGGAACTGGACCGCGTTTATGTCGATCTGCGCCTGCCCGCAACCAAGCTCGACGGCTTGCAGTCTGCTGCAAGGCAAGGATTGGGGCCGGTCGAGATCCTGGACGCGGAGGGCAAGCGACATCCCCGTCCCGGCAAGCTGGCGCTGTCGGATGTGACGGTCGATGCGGGGACCGGCAACACGACGGTCCGGGTGGAGGTGGAGAATCCCGGCTTGCGGCTTCTGCCGGGCATGTATGTGCGCGCCAGGATACCGCGCGGGCTCCTGCCCGATGCGCTGCTCGTGCCCGAGGAGGCCGTCGTCCGCAACGGTGCCGGCGAGGCGCAGATCGTGGTCGTCGACGATGACGGGCGCGCCTGGCGGCGGGACGTGGTCCTTGGCGACGCCATCGGCAGGCGTCTTGTCGTCACGTCCGGCCTGAAGGCGGGCGAAGCGATCGTCATTCGCGGTCAGGACCGCGTGCAGGACGGGATGCGGGTGACCCGGGTCACCGCCGCGCAAGCTGCCCTGCCGGCAGCCGACAAGCTCTAGAGATCCGATTCCATGCCACAATTTTTCATCGATCGCCCGGTCTTTGCCTGGGTCATTGCGATCTTCATCGCGCTGGCTGGACTTGTCGCCATTCCGCAGCTGCCGGTGGCACGGTTTCCCGTCATCGCGCCGCCGAGTATCAGCATTTTCGCGACCTATACCGGCGCGACGGTTCAAACCGTCAATGACAGTGTGGTGACGCCCATCGAGAAGGAGCTCTCGAGCGTCAAGAACGTGCTCTATTACGAATCCACGGCCGATTCGACCGGCGGGGCCAGCATCACGGTCACGTTCAAACCCGGAACCAACCCGGAATTGGCCCAGGTGGATGTTCAGAACCGTCTGAAAAATGCCGAGCCGCGCCTCCCGGAGGTCGTCCGGCGCGGTGGCGTCAGTGTCGAGGCCGCAGAAACCGGCTTTCTGATGGTCATCACATTGAAGTCGCGCAGTGGTGAGACCGAGGAACTCGCTCTCGGCGACTATCTGACCCGCAACATCAGCGAGGAATTGAAGCGCGTGCCGGGCGTCGGCCGTGTCCAGCAGTTCGGCTCCGAACGCGCCATGCGTGTCTGGGTCGATCCGGCGAAGCTGGCCGCCTACGACCTCACCATGGCCGACGTCACGGAGGCCATCACGCGCGAGAATGCACAGGTTTCGCCCGGCCGGGTCGGAGACGAGCCGACCGTCCCGGGGACGAAGATCTCCACGCCGCTGACGGTGCATGGCCAGTTGACCACGCCGGAAGAGTTCGCCGCGATACCCCTCAGGGCGCAACTCGACGGTTCGCGTCTTCTTCTGTCGGATGTCGCGCGGGTGGAACTCGGCGCTCAGACCCTTGCCTTCAGTGTCAGCAGCAATGGCAAGCCCGCAGCCGCCGCCGCGATCCAGATGACGCCCGGCGCCAATGCGGTGAGCACCGCGGCTGCGATCGAAAAGCGCCTGGCCGAACTGCGGCCCTCAATGCCCAGGGATATGGCGATCACGGTCTCCTACAACACCGCCCCCTTCGTGAAGGTGTCGATCAGCAAAGTCGTCCAGACGCTGATCGAGGCGATGGTGCTGGTCTTCCTGGTCATTTTGCTGTTCCTGCAGAAGATCCGCTACACGCTGATCCCAACCATCGTCGCGCCCATCGCGCTTCTGGGCACCTTCGCGGTGATGTTCGTCGCGGGCTATTCGATCAACGTCTTGACCATGTTCGGCATGGTGCTCGCGATTGGCATCATCGTCGACGATGCCATCGTCGTCGTCGAAAATGTCGAGCGGATCATGTCCCGGCAAGGCCTCTCGCCGAGGGATGCCACCCGCCAGGCCATGCGCGAGATCTCAGGCGCCATCATCGGGATCACGCTGGTCCTGGCCGCCGTCTTCATTCCAATGGGCATGGCTGGCGGTTCCGTCGGTGCGATCTATCGCCAGTTCACCTTATCGATGTCGGTGTCGATCCTGTTCTCCGCCTTTCTTGCGCTGACACTGACACCCGCACTCTGCGCGACGATCCTGAAGCCCTCGAACGAGCATGCCACACGCGGATTCTTCGGCTGGTTCAACCGAAAGTTCGATGCCCTGAGCACCGGCTACACCGGTGTCGTCGGCTGGATGCTGCGGCGTGGTGGGCGGGTGCTGGTCATCTATGCCGTGCTGCTGGGGGCGCTCGGCATCGGCTATTCGCGGGTGCCAACGTCGTTCGTGCCGGAAGAGGATCAGGGAAACTTCATGGCGATGTTCGAGCTGCCGGCCGGCGCCACCGCCGAACGCACACGCGAGATCGTCGCAAAATATGAAGCGCACACCGCCTCACGTCCCGATATTGTCGAGAGCATCGTGATTTTGGGCTTCGGCTTTTCCGGCTCCGGTCCCAATGCGGCGCAAGCCTTCACCAGCCTGAAGGATTGGAGCGAGCGCACAACCACGGTGAGCGAAGAGATCGCGGCCGCCGAGGCGGCGATGGCGGATATTCCCGAAGGCACGGCGATGATCATGAAGCCTCCAGCCATCGAATCTCTCGGCACCACGTCCGGTTTCGCTCTCCGGCTCGAGGACCGTGCCAATTCCGGTCCGACAGCGCTGAAGGCGGCCGAAGATCAGCTGATCGCGCTCGCATCGGAAAGCAAGCTGCTGACCGACGTGATGACGGAGGGCCTGCCCGATGGCCAAAGCATTGCGCTCAGGATCGATCGTCAGAAAGCGCTGGCGCTTGGCGTCTCCTTCTCGGCAATCAGCGACATGATTTCGACGGCGATCGGATCAAGCTACGTCAACGACTTTCCCAACAAAGGCCAGCTTCAGCAGGTGGTGGTGCAGGCGGATGCGCCGGCCCGGATGCATGTGGAGGATGTCCTGCGTCTGCAGGTTCGCAACATCGAGGGCGGCATGGTGGCGTTGTCGGAAGTCGTCGAACCCGTCTGGGAAACGTCGCCCCTGCAATTGGAGCGTTACAACGGCTACCCGGCTGCGCGCATCTCGGGCTCGGCCGCGCCGGGGGTGTCGAGCGGCGCGGCGATGACCGAGATGGAGCGTCTGGCGCAACAATTGCCAAAGGGCTTTGCGCTCGAATGGACCGGGCAATCGCTGCAGGAAAGGCAATCGGCGACGCAGGCTCCGATGCTCCTGGCCGCCTCGATGCTGGTCGTATTCCTCGTGCTTGCGGCCCTTTACGAAAGCTGGTCGATCCCGCTGGCGGTCATGCTGGTCGTGCCCCTCGGCGTCTTAGGCGCGGTCGTGGCCGTCCTGGCGCGCGGGATGGAGAATGACGTGTTCTTCAAGGTGGGCCTGATCACCATCATCGGACTTTCCGCCAAGAACGCCATTCTCTTGGTCGAGTACGCCCGACATCTCAGGAACGAAGGAATGAGCCTCTATCGGGCGGTGCTGCGGGCATCTCGGCTGCGGCTTCGGCCTATCGTGATGACCTCGCTCGCTTTCATCCTCGGTGTCGTACCGTTGATGATCGCACATGGCGCCGGTTCCGAAATCCAGAATGCCATCGGGACCGGTGTGTTTGGCGGGATGTTGTCCGCGACGGTGCTGGCGGTTTTCTTCGTGCCGGTGCTTTACGTTGCCGTCAGCAAATTGCGGATGCCGAAATCGTGGAGAAAAACCTGAAAAAACACGGTCCCGGACAAGTGAACATGCAGGCGGCGTGCTTCGGGGTTTGAAAAGTGGCCATGAACAATGCGTTGATTCTTATTGTTGAAGACGAGCCCGAGATTGCTGAAATCATCGCGACCTACATGTCGCGGGAGGGTTTCCGGACCATCACCGCAGGCGATGGGCGGGTCGCGCTCGAGCATCACCTGCGCTTGCGACCCGATCTTGTGGTGCTCGACATCAAGCTGCCAGGGCAGGACGGGTATGAGGTGCTGGCGGCGATCCGTCGGCGCGGCGATACGCCGGTCATCATGGTCACGGCGCTGGCAGAGGATCTCGACAAGCTCCAGGCTTTGCGCATCGGTGCCGACGATTATGTCGTCAAACCGTTCAACCCCCTCGAGGTCGTGGCCCGCGCCAAGGGCCGTCTTGCGACGAACCATGGGGCGCGGCAGCGAGCAGGTGCTGCGCGTCGGGCCGCTCACGATCAATCCCCAGGCATATCGCGCGGAGGTTCAAAGCCCGACGGGAGCCGTGACGCTCGATCTGACGCGGACCGAATTTCGCATTCTCGCTCATATGGCCGCGAGCCAGGGCAGGGCGTTCGAGCGCTCGGAGCTGGTCGATGCCTGCCTGCCGGAAGGCGAGGCCCTCGACCGCACGGTGGACAGCCATGTCAGCAATCTGCGCCGCAAGCTGGCGGCGGCTGGAGCGGATGGCATGCTCACCGCTGTCCGTGGCGTGGGCTACCGGCTGGACAACACCTGTGGCTAAGAACCTGAATTCCCTGATCGTCCGCGCGATGATCGCGTTGACCCTCTTGGCCTTCGCCGTCGTCTATTTCGGGCTGACCGCGTATTTCTTCTTCATCTACGAATGGCTCTATCCGGAGTTCACCGACGACGATTTTCTGCGCACCGGCGATGTCGTTACGTTGGGCCTGCTTCTGGGGATCGGCATATCGACCGCCTCATTGCTCGGCTGGATCCTCGCACGACGGATTGTGGAACCGTTGAAATCGGTTGCCGGGGCCGCGCGCCGGGTCGCGGAAGGGGATTTCTCCGCGCGCGCCTCCTTGCGTCGGGGCAATTTCGGCGAGGCCAGCGATCTGGTCGATGACTTCAACCAGATGGCGGAACGGTTGCAGCGCGCCGAGGCCGAGCTGCAATATTCGAATTCGGCGGTTGCGCATGAACTGCGCACCCCTTTGACCATCCTGCGCGGGCGGTTGCAGGGCTTGCTCGATGGCGCCTTCACCCCGAGCGCCGCGCTCTATGGACGGCTCATCGAGCATGTGGACGATCTGTCGGCGATCGTGGAGGAATTGCGCACCTTGGCGCTGAGCAATGCCGGCCAGCTCGATGTGCAATGCTCGCGTCTCGATCTGGCGGTGGAGGCGGAGGCGGCGCTGACTTCGCTCGAGGATCAGCTCGGCAAGGCCGGGATCGCCACGACCGTGGCGTTGAGCAGCGCCGTCACGAGCGCCGACCGCTCGCGCGTGCGACAGGCCTTTGTCGCACTTCTCGAAAATTGCTGCCGCTACGCGCCGCAAAGCGCAGTGCATGTCGAGACCGGCGTTGCCGCACAGCACGTCTTCTTCCGCTGCACCGACACAGGACCCGGCCTTTCCGACGAAAACCGCATGCGCGCTTTCGAACGGTTCTGGCGTGCCGACGATTCGCGGGGGCGCAGCGGCGGCGGTTCCGGTCTCGGCCTGCCGATCGTCAAGGCGATCGCGCAGGCGCATGGAGGCGACGCGCTGATCCTTTCATCCGATGGCCCTGGCCTTGCCGTCGAAATCCGGCTGCCGCGCCGGGAGCAGCCCGCTTCCATCTGAACGTATCAAGGCGTGCTCCGCCGGGATTTCGATGATTGTGACGGGCTTGCCGCGCGGCATGTCTGCGGGAGGAACCGGGGAACGCTCTCTTCGGAACCATCTGCCATCGCTCAATGCCGTCACAACATCTGGCGCTGTCGCTGAGGCGAGATGCGCGACCGGTCCGATCAATGCGCGGACTTGCCGGTCGGGTGATAGCTCGCCAACAGGATGTAGACGGCAATGGCCAAAGAGGCGATCACCGTGGCGGCCACATAAAGCAAGGTGACGTGGGCGGCGCTGAAGGCGAGCTTGCCGGCTGCGATGAGGGCTGCACCTTGTTCGGCCGAGAGCTGGGCGGCCACCAGATAGGTGTCCCCGATCGACTGGCTCGCCTGTCGGGCCAACGGCAATGCCAGGTCCGGAGGCAGCTCCAACGCGCGGCTGAACACGACAGCCATGAACACGCCGAAAAGGGTGATGCCGAGGCCGCTGCCAAGTTCGTAGCCCGTGCCTTCCAGCGAGCCGGCCGCGCCGCCTTTTTCAGGCTCCACAGACCCCATGATGGCGATCGATGACGCCGTCAATCCGATGCTGAGGGTGAGCCCGGCAACGGCCAGTGCGGCCGGGACGACGAAACCTGGGAAATGAAAGTCGGCGTTGCCAAGACAGGCCAACGACGCGGCGCCGATCAGCAGCGACATCGTCGCCACCAGACGCAGCCCAAACAGGTTCGACAACCAGCCAGCGACGGGGCCGCCGATTGCTGCCGCAGCCATGATCGGGACCATGAAGACGCCCGCTTCGAGAGGTGTCTTGCCGAAGACGTATTGCAGTTCCTGGGCCAAAGTGAGCTCGACGCCCGCCAAAGCGCCGGTCGCGACGAGCGCCATGATGATGCCGGCCACAATCGCGGGATGAGAGAACAAGGAGAGGTCCAGCATCGGATTGTCCGTCCGGAACTGCTTTCTCACGAAGAGCGACAGCATCACGATGCCGAACGATGCGATGGCAAGAGCGATCGAGAGCGGCTGGCCGCCGCCAATTCCTGCCTTGATGCCGTAGACGAGCGAAATCATCCCGGCGATCAGCAGCAGAGCCTGGCCGAAAGCCCACTTGCCAGGCGTTGTGATTTCCTTGCGAGGCAAGAGAAAATAGCATGCGGGGGCGACCACCAGCATGATCGGAACGTTGATGAGGAACACCGAACCCCACCAGAAATGTTCCAGAAGGCCGCCACCGATGAGTGGGCCAACCGCGGCGCCAGCCGATCCAACAGTGCCCCACAATCCAAGCGCAATCGCACGCTCGCCATCGTCCTCGAAGGCCCGGCGAATGATCCCGAGCACGCAGGGCACGATCATCGAACCACCGAACGCGAGCAGGATGCGCGCTCCAATCAGCATCGCTGCACTTTGAGAAAAGGCGGCAACAACAGAGGCGACGCCGAAGATCGCCAGGCCCGACAGGAGCACCTTCCGATTTCCAACCCGGTCGGCCAAGGTGCCCATGGGGACGAGCAGGCCCGCCATGAGGAGGGGATAGATGTCGATGATCCAAAGCACTTCAGTGCTGGATGCCCCGAGAGACTGCGTCAGTCTCGGGATCGCCACATGGAGCACGGTCATATCAATGATGACGGGGAGGAAGGCGAGCGTGACGGCGACGAGGACGAGCCACCGCGTCGGATCGCGAAATTGGGCAGACATGGATGCTCCGGGGAAAACCGTGACGTGCTCTATATAAATACATACGTATGGATTTCATCTGTGGCGCTTGCGTGTTCACAAAGGACGGGGAATGGGCAGGAAACCGACGATCAGCCGTGACCGGCTTTTGACGATCGCCGAAGATATCGTGAATGCAGAGGGGCCTCAGGCACTTACGATCGACGCCCTGGCAAAGGCGGCGGGCATATCCAAGGGCGGCGTTCAATATTCATTTTTGTCGAAAGACGAACTGGTGAAGGCGTTGGTCGATCGCTGGACCGCCCAATTTGACGCCCTGGTCGTCGATATCGAGAGTGCGGGGCCGCTCGGTTTCGTGCGCAGTTACATCGCCGCCATGCGCTCGTCGCAAGGGGCCATCGACGCCAAGCTGGCGGGCCTCATGATCGCTTACATGCAAAACCCGCAGAACCGCATGAACACAGCGGATTGGTACCGCTCGATCCTCTCCAGAATGGACGGTTCCGCAGAGGCGCGCGCGGCCAGAACCGCTTTTCTCGCTGTAGAGGGGTTGGTGACGTTGCGTATCTGGGGCGTCGAAGACGGCGTGGATTGGCAATCGCAGTTGGATGATATCGAGGCGGTGTTACTCGCCGAGATCGCCTGACAGATGGCGGCGTATGAGCGTCATCATCTTTCGGGCGTCGCTCATTTCATGGAGATCAGTGCGGCGATGAAGAGCGCGGCGCTTGCGATCAGGAGCGACGCGTCGAAGGAGTGGCTCTGCCGATAGAGCGCATTGGTGACGAGTGGCCCGACGATCTGGCCGACACCGTAGGATGCCGTCATCACCGCCAGGATGTTGAAGCGTGCTTTTGCTGCGATCTTGCGGGCGGCGGGCATGGCGATGGTCACGGTCCCCATAAAGGTTCCCCCGACGAGAAGCGCGCTCGCGATCGAGGCTGCCGGCATATGAATGACGGGCAGGCCGACGCCGACGGCCTGGACCAGCAGATTGGCGACGAGGCTCTTTCCGGTTCCGAGCCGGCGATGAAGGCGGTGCCAGAAGAAGCAGGACGGCACGGCGCCAAGTCCGAAGACGGCCCAGATATGCAAAGGGTCGACGCTCTCGAACGAGGTGCGCACGAGGAGCGGCAGGTAGGTCGCTGTGATGATGTAGCCGAAGCCCGCGAGCCCGTAGATGAGAACGAGGCGGGCTGCTCCGAGAGAGGTCGAGGCATCGCCATCAGCCGCATGCGGTACCGTTGCAGGCTTTGAGCCGTCGACGCGGCGCTGCAGGAATAAGGTGACGATCGTGAGCGCCAGTGCCGCAGCCGCAAGAACCAGCCAGATGGCAGGGCTTTGCAGAGCCAGAAGATCGCCTGCGGCGATGATTTCGGCGGAGACGAGGATGCCGATGCCGACGCCGGCGAAGAGGGCGGGGGCGCCGTCGTGATGCCCGCGTTCATGGATCAGCCAATGGGAGGCGGCGACCATGGCGACGGCGCTGAAGACGCCGGCGAAGCCGCGCACGGTGACGATCAGCCATTCCGGCAGCGGCAGGCCGAGCGCCGCCAGCGAGGCGACCGTCGCGATGGCGGAAAAGGCACAGAGCTTGCGGCCGGCTGCGCCCGTCACGAGGCCGAGAAGCAGCGCTCCGATGAGATAACCCGCATAATTGGCCGAAGCGGCATAGGAGCCGCCTTCGACGGAGATCTGGCCGTCACCGACCATCAGCGGGTAGAGACCGGTGAAGGCGAAGCGGCCGAAGCCCATCCCGATGACGAGTACGAGTGCGGCGGCGATCCCCGCCAGCCGTTCATTGCGTGGCATCGTCGACGTCTGCGATGTCGGAGAAAGCGTGCAGCGTTTCGCGAAATTTCAGGAAGGCAGGCGTCCTGAAACCCGGCCTCGTGGCCAACGAGGTATCGACCGTCATCAACGGCTTGAGCGTGAAACGGCCGGCATCCGGGACGAGATCGAGAACGCTGCGCGGCAGCAGCGAGAAGCAGGTCCCGGCCGCGGTTAGGGCGATCATGGCGTGGTAGGACCTGACCTCCTGGAACTGGAGCCGGGCGGTTCTGGACCCGTAGCCCGTCAGCCATTCCTCGGCGAGCAGCCGATAGGTGCAACCGGGCGCGAATGCGGCGAGGGCACGGGGCCTGATTTCTTCAGGGCCCTGGATCTCCGGGTGCCCGGGCGGCAGCAGGAGGACGAGCTCTTCGCGGAAGAGCCGTGTCGTCGCCACCGCATCGGCGGCAAACCACATTTCGTCGGGCGGCACGGCGACCAAGGCGCAGTCGATGCGGTGGGCGAGCAGGGCGTCGATGAGCTGGCGCGTCGGCGCCGTCGAAAGATCGACCGTCACGTCCGGCCATTGCGCATTGAACTCAGACAACGGCAGGGGCAATCGGGCGGCGACGGTCGATTCCATCGAACCGACGCGCAGAGTGCCTGCGGGCTCCCCCGGACGGACGACCTGCTGCGCTTCCTCGGCGAGATTGAGGATGCGGTCGGCATAGTCCAGATAAGTCACGCCCTCGGCCGTGAGCGTCATGCTTTTCCTGTCGCGCTGAAACAGCGGCACTCCGATCTCGGCCTCGAGTTGCTGAATGCGCGTGGTGACGTTGGAAGGCACCCGCCCGAGGAGGTGAGCGGCGCGGGTGATGCTCTCTTGCCTGGCGACGGTGCGAAAAATGGCAAGCGATGCCAGGTCCAAGAAAATTCTCCAAAGCGAAATATGACGGCCCTTTTATTCGTGAATCGAGAATAGGAGTCAACGGCATTTTCCGAAAAGAGAATGTCTCCCGCCACCGCTGGACAGGTGAGCCGGTCTGCTAGATGTCAGGAAAGAAAAGAACGCTGCGGGAACGGAATGAGTCGTTTGGACAGGATCAGCATGGCCGAGGCGCGCCGGATTGCGCTCGCGGCACAGGGATTTGGCGGAACCCGCTCGGCCAATCCGACCTCGGCCAGTCTGCGCCGGGTGCTTGATCGGGTTCAGCTTCACCAGATCGACAGCGTCAATGTTCTGGCGCGGGCGCACTATCTTCCGGCCTTTTCTCGGCTGGGCGCCTACGACCGCAGTCTTCTCGACAAGCTTGCCTGGGGACCGAAGCGGCAGCGCAAATTGTTCGAATACTGGGCGCACGAAGCCTCGCTCGTGCCGTTCGAGATTCAGCCTTTGCTGCGCTGGCGCATGGCGCAGGCCGATCGCGGCGAGGCGGGCTGGACCTCGATGCGCCGATTTGCGCGCGAGCATCGTGCGGAGGCCATGGCGGTGCTTCAGCGGATCCGCGAGGAGGGGCCGCTGTCCGTCTCCGACTTCGATGCGCATAAGGGGCGTCCGGGCTGGTGGGAATGGAGCGGAACCAAGCGGGCGCTCGAATGGCTCTTCTGGGCCGGTCACCTGACGACGGCGACGCGGCGCGGAAACTTCCAGCGGGTCTACGACCTTCCCGAGCGCGTGCTACCCGCCTCTATCCTCGATCAGCCGACGCCTTCGGAGGCGGATGCGCATCGCGCCTTGATCGAACGTGCCGCACGGGCGCACGGCATCGCGACGGATCGGGAATTGCGGGATTATTTCCGGCAACCGCCGGGGCCGGCACAGGAGGCGATATCCTCGCTCGCCGAGGAGGGCGTTCTTTTGCCGGTGAGCGTGCCGGGCTGGCGGCATGCCTGGCTCTACCGCGATGCCCGCCGCCCGCGCCGGATCAATGCGACGGCTCTCCTCGCCCCGTTCGATCCGCTCGTCTGGGAGAGAGATCGTGCCGAGCGGCTCTTCGGCTTCCGCTATCGGATCGAGATCTATGTCCCGGCGGACAAGCGACAGTACGGCTATTACGTGCTGCCATTCCTGTTCGGCGACCGGTTGGTGGCGCGCGTCGATCTCAAGGCCGATCGACCGAACGCACGGCTTCTCGTGCAGTCGGTGCATTTCGAGGAGGATGCGCCAGACGAAAGCCGCGACGCACTCTCCGGCGAACTCGAAAAGATGGCGGCCTGGCTCGGGCTCGAGGAGGTGTCGTTGCCTTCCGGATGGTCGTGACGGCAGGGCGCCGGAGGGTGGTCCCGCCCGCTGTGTCAGAGCCCGGCCTTGCTCTCCCATTCCTTGCGCAGGATCGCGTATTGCATGGTGTTTTCGAAGATCGGATTGCCGGCCTCGTCGTTCATGAACGAGATGTATTCGATGAAAAGCCCCTCCTGGCGCATGCCGAGGCGCTCGCAGAGACGCTGTGAGGGAAGATTGGTGTCCTCCACATAGGCATAGAGACGGCGCGCCCCTTCTTTCGTGAAGAGATGGGCAAAGAGGGCCCTCGCGGCCTCCGTCGCAAATCCCGCTCCGGAGAAGGCCTTGTTGAAATTCCAGCCAAGCGTGTAGGTGTCGTCGCCTTCCCGGACGGCGAAGAGATCGCCGATCAGCTCTCCCGTGTCGCGCAGGCAGACGGCGATCTCGCTGTCGCTTTCGGCGCGCTTTTTCACCTCTTCTTCCGCCGCCGCGAGGTCGGCGAGCCGCATGGAGAAAAAGCAGCTCACGGCTGGTTCCTTCAAATAGGCCAGGAGACCGGGGGCGTCGCGCATCTCAAAACGCCTGAGGATCAACCGGTCCGTCTCGATAGGCTGCATTCGTCTCTCTCTGCGTGGTTCGCTCGATGCCTCGATGAAAACGAGGCTTGGCGCGCGATCATGTCAGCGGTGGGGCAGCCCGATCGGTCGAGATGTCCGCTCGCACGGAGGTTTGGGGAGGACGTCGTTTGTCAGATTTCGATGCGGTTGAGATCCGCGTCGAGGGCAAGGACTTCGTTGACGGGGCGGCCGGGCTCGACCTCCGGGGGGATGAGCCGCATCGCCGCGTTCGGAATGTCGGTTGCCATCGCGACGGCCTCTTCGAGCGGCAGGCCGACATGGAAGACGGCGTTCCTGAGGCAGGTGAGAAGGTCGACATGGGCGCCGGCAAGGGCGCCGGCCGCGTTGACGAGGGCGCCGTCGCGGACGCGGATCTCCTCGCCATAGAGGACGAAATGGTCGGGGCCGCCGACCGTCGCCATGGCGTCGGAGACGAGGAAGGTCCGGTTCTTGACGGGGCGGGCGCGGCAGGCGATCGCGACCATCGGCCAGGCGACATGATGGCCGTCGACGATGATGCCCGCAAAGGCATCGCTTGCGAGTGCCGTGCCGAGGATGCCGGGCGCGCGCGAGGTCATCGGCGGCATGGCGTTATAAAGATGCGTGAAGCAACTGATGCCGGCGGCAAGGCACGTCTCTGTCTCCGCGGCGTCGGCGGCGCTGTGGCCGGCTGAGACGACCACGCCCATCGCCGCGATCTCACGAACGAGATCCGGCGGGACGATTTCGGGCGCGAGCGTCAGCATGACCGGGATATCCGCCGCGCGAAGGCGCTCCAAAATCGACAATGTGTCGCGATCCATGGGCCGCATATGGGTGGCGTCGTGAGTGCCCTTGCGCTCCGGGTTGAGATGCGGGCCTTCCAGATGCAGGCCGAGGAGACCCGGCATGCCCCAGGCCTCGATGATCGCCTCGGCGGTCGCTCGCATGCGCTCGGCCGTCGTGGTGATGAGCGTCGGCATAAGGAAGCTGGTGCCGAGTTCGCGTTGGGCCGCAATGATCGTCTCGATCGCGGCGGGGCTCGCATCGGAATTGAGCATGATTCCACCACTGCCGTTGACCTGAAGATCGGTGAGGGCAGGGATGAGGAGATGCGGGGCGAGATCGGGCGTCTCGTGGGCGGCAAGCGGCCGGATGCGACCGATCGCGCCCGCCTTGATCTCCACGGCGAGGCCGCTCTCAAAGCGGCCATCCTTCCATAGACGGGTCGGAGCGATCAGGCGGGTCACGAAACGAGATCCTCTGAGAGACCAGGGCGGACGCATGTTGCAGTGGCGCCGAGGTTGCGAAAGGCTGTGGCTCGCGCGCCGCTTCGGGCGAGAGCGTGCGAACAGACCCCGAGATACGCGCGCCGGCCGGTGCCGGCAAGAGAGCGGGCAAGACGGGGCCGGGGATCGCTGCGGCTGTTTGCAAGCTCGGATCCACAAATCAGGCCGCCTTGAGCGCCTCCTTTCAGGGGCAGGGAACGCGATTGCGGTTGCTAATTGCCGCCAGGCGTGGTTCAAGGGCGTGATGACCCCGCGCGTAGAGGCGTTCGTCGCCGTCGGTGGTCACAAGCAACTTTCCGTATCGATCGTTGCCCTGAAGGCGCCTTTTGAGGCGCAAGCTCCCGGCAGCTGATCTACGCAGGCTTCCAAAACCAAGTGACATAGCTCGCGCCGGCCGTCTCAGGCTGGCCGCGACGAGAAAGCTCATATTGACACTTTTCAATGAACTCGGCCTGGCCGAGCCCATCCTTCGTGCCGTTGCCGCCGAAGGCTATACCAATCCGACTCCGATTCAGGAGCAGGTCATCCCGACCATGCTTGCCGGCCGCGATCTCCTCGGCACGGCGCAGACGGGAACCGGGAAGACGGCTTCCTTCGTGCTGCCGGTTCTCGATAAGCTCAGCCGCACCATGGTTCCGGCCGCACCGCGGACCTGCCATGCCCTCATCGTCGTGCCGACGCGCGAGCTTGCCCAGCAGGTCGCCGACAGCGTGCGCAATTACGGGCGCTTCGTGAACATGTCGTCGGCGGTCGTCATCGGCGGCGCCCGGCCCGGACCGCAGGTGAAGGCGCTTTCACGCGGCGTCGATTTCGTCATCGCAACGCCTGGGCGGCTTCTCGACCATATGCAGACCGGTGCCATCAGGCTCGATCAGACCGACGTCGTCGTGCTCGACGAGGCCGATCAGATGCTCGATCTCGGTTTCATGCCGGCGATCCGCAAGATCCTGGCGAAGATGCCGCGTGAGCGTCAGACGGTTCTCCTGTCGGCGACGATGCCGCCGGCGATCCGCAAGCTTGCGGGCGATTTTCTCCGTCAGCCGGCGGAAATCTCCGTCGCTCCGGTGTCTCGTCCGATCGAGCAGATCGCACAAAGCGTCATCAACGTTGCGAGCGCCGCCAAGCGTGACATGCTCGTCGATATTCTCGGCGCATCCGATATGGAGCGTGCGATCGTCTTCACGCGCACCAAGCGCGGTGCCGACCGGGTGAGCCAGCATCTCGACAAGGCCGGCCTGCGCTCTGCGGCGATCCACGGGAATAAGAGCCAGAATCAGCGTGAGAAGGCGCTTGGTGCCTTCCGCAACGGTCGTGTGGCTGTCCTGGTCGCCACCGATATCGCGGCGCGCGGCATCGACATCGACGACGTTTCGCATGTCGTCAACTTCGAGCTGCCGAACGTGCCGGAGGCGTATGTGCACCGCATCGGGCGGACCGCGCGCGCCGGCAAGAGCGGTATTGCGATCTCGCTGTGCGATCATTCCGAGCGGGGTCTTCTGCGCGATATCGAGAAGCTGATCGGCAAGAGGATCGATGCGCATGGCGCGGCACCTCGTAGCGAGGCCCGCGGCGAGGCGATTGCGAACCAGGTTGCGGGCGGCGAGCCGGTCGGCGAAGCCGACGAGGCTCCGGCCGCAAGCGTGCGCCAGCAGGCGGGCGAGCGGCGCGACGAAAGATCACGCCAGCCCGGCAAGCGCAATTCTCCCTCACGCAATCGCAGGCGCTCGGGCAAACCGGTCGCCTTCGAGGCGCGCAGTGAAGGCCGGAATGGCGATGCCCCGAAAGAGGGTCGCAACCGCAGGCCGGAAGGTGCGGAGGCAGGCCGTTCGGCGAAGCGGACGGAAGCCGGCGCGCATAAGAGCCGCAATGGTGGCGCGAATGGCCGGCGAGATGCGGGCCGCGGCAACGAGGGCGCTCAGGCCGGTCTGGAACGGATGCTGCGTAAGAGCAGCAAGCCAAAAGCCGGAATGGGCGAGAAGCGGATGGCCGCGCGCTGAACGCAGCCACGCTGCGCAAGTTTGAGAGGGCCGGCCGCTATATGCGGTCGGCCTTTTTTTATGCCGTAGGGCGCTCTTCGACCGAACATGATGCCGGCAAAGGGAAGCCATGCCCAGCATAGCTGCCAGCACTGCACGGCATTGACAATTGTGGCCATTCGCCGGCAGATGGGGTGTCAACGGTTTCCGGACGCAAAGCGACCGGATTAAAAGGGAACACGGTGAGGCGTACCCAGCAGGGACCGAAACCGTGGCTGCCCCCGCAACTGTGAGCGGCGAGCAGGGCTTCAACATGTCACTGGCGCATCTGCGCTGGGAAGACGAAGCCACGCTGTGACCCGCAAGCCAGGAGACCTGCCGCTGACGCGCGACGCCGGGCCACCGGTGCCGCACCGCAACGGACGCCGGGGTGAGCGTCTGGCGGTGGAACGGCGCCATGAATCCCTTTTGCGCCCAATCCTCGCCAAAACCCCGATCGTCCTTTCCGCATCACTGTCGCGGTTCTCCCGCAACAGTCATTGGAGAGACGATACGAATGAAATTTCGTAAGTTTGCCTGTGCCGCCCTCACATCGGCGGCGTTCCTTCTTCCCGCCGCAGCCGAAGCGCATTTTCAGCTGATCTACACGCCCGAGGTGAACCTCGCCGAGCCGGGCGATGTGCCGCTGAAGCTCATCTTCTGGCACCCGTTCGAGAACGGCCATGTCATGGATATGGGCGCGCCGGAAGAGTTCTACGCCGTCTTCCGCGGCAAGAAGATCGATCTCAAGGACAGCCTCAAGCCGATCACCTTCGAGGGGCTCGAAAACAGCGCCCAAGCCTTCGATGCCACGCTGCCGGCCAAGCGTGCCGGCGATTACACGCTCGTCGTCGTGCCTCAGCCCTATTACGAGGAGAGCGAGGACATCTACATCCAGCAGATCGCCAAGGCCTATCTCAACCGGGCGCAATTGCCGACCGATTGGGCCGAGCCCAAAGGGCTTGCGACGGAAATCGTGCCGCTCGATCGCCCGACCAACATTCTGGCCGGTTCCAGCTTTACGGGCCGGGTGCTGTCGGAGGGCAAGCCTGTCGCGGGTGCCGAGATCGAAGTCGAATACATGGCGGCCGAACCCTCCATGGACGACAACAAGCCCTCTGAGCCCAAAGCCTCGCCGATGCCGGGCGGTGCCGTCGTCGCGATGAGCGACGAGAACGGCTACTTCACCTTCGGCGTTCCGAAGGCCGGTTTCTGGGGCTTTGCCGCGCTCGGCACGGGCCCGCAGACGGAGTTCGAGGGCAAAGAGCTCTCGCAGGACGCCGTCATCTGGGTGCGCGCTTACGACGTCGAATGACGGCAGGAGGGATCGATGCATATTGTCGACGGTGCGCTCGCCAATGACGTCGTCATCGGGGGTGCGGTGCTCGCGGCCGGGGGCATCGCGCTCGGCCTTAAATCGCTGACGGCGGAAAAGATGCCGGCAGCCGGGGTGTTGAGCGCGACGTTCTTCGTCGCCTCGCTCATCCATGTCCCGATCGGTCCCTCCAGCGTCCATCTCATCATGAACGGTCTGGCCGGGCTGGTGCTCGGCTGGGCCGCCTTTCCGGCGCTTTTCGTCGGGCTTCTCCTGCAAGCGGTGTTCTTCGGTTTCGGAGGGCTCACCGTGCTCGGGGTCAATACGCTCAACATCGCGCTGCCGGCGGTGATCGTCTATTATCTGTGCCGACGCGGGATCGCCTCCAATTCGCTGACGGTTGCCGCGATTTCAGGCGCCATCGGCGGGGGGCTCGCGATCGCGCTGACGACGGCGTTTGTCGCGATCGCTCTCGCACTTTCGGGCGACGAATTCATTCCGGCCGCCAAGCTCGTCTTCTTCGCCCATATCCCGATCATGATCATCGAAGCCCTGGTGACGGGGGCGGCCGTGGTTCTCGCCCGACGCGTCAAGCCGGAGCTTTTCGCCACCTTCAATCGATCCGCCGCCGAGGAGGTCGCATTATGAAAAAACTCTGCGCAGCCCTCGTTTTCCTGGCTCTTCTGCCCGCACCGCAGGCTCTCGCCCACAAGGTCATCGCCTCCGTCTATGCGTCCGGCGATGTCGTGGAAGGCGAGGTCGGCTTTTCCAACGGCGATATGGCGAGCGATGCGACGGTCGAGGTTTTCGACGACAACGGCAACAAGCTCGGCGAGACGGTAACCGACGAGACCGGAGCCTTCACCTACAAGCCCGAAAAGGCGGTGCCGCTCGTCTTCAAGGCCAATCTGGGTGCCGGCCATGTCGCGCAGGTGCGGATGTCGGCCGAGGAGCTGCCGGAGATCGGCGGTGCGGAGGCCTCATCGCCGGCGCTGGTCGCTGCCGAAGCTGCGGCCGGTGCCGCCGAGCCGGCGTCTTCCGGGACTGTGGGGGCGACCGCCCAAAGCTCCGGCGTCGATCTCGCCGCGCTTCTTGAAGCGCAGCACAAGATGATCACCGAGGCGGTGCAGAAACAGGTGATCCCGCTCAGGCGCGATATCGACGCCTATAAGGAGAAGCACGACATGCAGAGCATCCTCGGTGGGATCGGCTATATCTTCGGCATCTTCGGCGTCGCGTTCTATATCGCGGCCCGGCGCAAGATGACGGCGGCCTGACGATGAGCCACGTTCTCTCAGCCGGACGGCGCGCGCTCACCGATACGGGCGAGGCCCGGGGCACGCTGATCGATGGCATCGACGTGCGCACCCGCATCGTGGTTGCTGTCGCCTTCGCCATCGTGATGGTGAGCCTGCAGGATCTCGCCGTGCTGACGACGGGGCTTTTGGCCGCGTTCTTTCTGATGCTGTCGGCGCGGCTGCCTGTTGCGCGGACGCTCAAACGCATGGCGATGATGGACAGCTTCATCATCTTCCTGATCGCCATGCTGCCGTTCACCGTGCCGGGCGATGCGATGTTCACCGTCTTCGGCTTCGCGGCGAGCTGGCAGGGGCTGCGGCAGGCGGCTGAGATCGCGCTGACGGCGAACGCCGTGATCCTCGCCTTGATGGCGCTCGTCGGCTCCACCGAGCCGGTGACGCTCGGCCATGCGCTCAGGCGTTTGATGGTGCCGGAAAAGCTCATCTACCTCCTGATGTTCACCGTGCGCTATGTCGACGTGCTCCAGCAGGAATATCAGCGCTTGCGCATGGCGATGAAGGCTCGCGGATTTCGCCCCTCGAACAACCGGCACACCTATCGCTCCGTCGGTTATCTCGTCGGAATGATGCTGGTGCGGGCGATCGAGCGGTCGGAGCGCATTCTCGGCGCCATGAAATGCCGGGGCTTTACCGGCCGGATGCCGCTGTTCGACACGCTCGCATTCACTTACCGCGACGTTGTGTTTGCCACCGGCGTGACGGTCTTCCTCGCCTGTCTCATCGGCGCGCAGGCGATGCGCTGAGGGAAGAACACATGTCTGAGCTGATCGCCCTGTCAGATATCCATTTCGCCTATCCTTCGGGACCGCCGGTCCTCAAGGGCGTCGATATGTGTCTGATGCCGGGCGAGAGGCTTTGCATCGGCGGGCATAACGGTGCGGGCAAGTCGACGCTCCTGCACATCATCGTCGGGCTGTTGCGGCCGTCGCGCGGCCGCATCACCGCCTTCGGAGCTCCGCGGCGCGACGAGAAGGATTTCCACGAGGTGCGCTGTCGCGCGGGCTTCGTCTTCCAGGATCCGGACGATCAGCTCTTCTGCCCAACGGTGGCGGAGGATATCGCCTTCGGGCCGCTCAATCTCGGCAAGAGCCGCGACGAGGCGATGGCGATCGTCGACGATGTGCTCGAGCGTCTCGATCTCGTCAGTTTCCGCGACCGCATCACCCACAAGCTCTCGGGCGGCGAGAAGCGGCTCGTGACGCTCGCCGCCGTTCTGGCGATGGAGCCGGAGGTCCTGCTTCTCGACGAGCCGACCAATGCGCTCGACGTCGACAACAAGGCGCGGCTGAAAGAGATCCTCCTGTCGCTGCCGCAGGCGATGATCCTCGTCTCCCACGACCATCGTTTTCGGGGCGATGTCTCCACTCGCACCGTCGTCATGTCGCATGGCCGGCTGGTGGAGCGCGACATGCATTGCACGGCAACGGACGAGACCGGCTAGAACGTCAAGTTGAGGCGAGAAGCGACGATCGCGACGTCTGACGCCTGCGTGCTTTTCATCGCGGCTTCGGCCTTTCTCCCGGCATCACCATTCCATTCATGAGTTCCCAGACCGACGACGGCCGCTGAGATTTTTGAATTGCCTATATCCCCTCCCGGGGGATAGGATTGTCGGATGAAGCACAGTTCACACGGCGATGTCGTCAAGCGGCTGAAACGGGCCGAGGGGCATCTCAGGCATACGATCGCGATGATCGAGGAGGGGCGGCCTTGCCCCGATGTGGCGCAGCAGCTGCACGCCGTCTCCAGGGCGATCGAACAGGCCAAGCGCCTCTACATCCACGACCATATCGATCACTGCCTCGACGGCAGCATCGAAGACGGGGCGGATCGTGCGAGCCTCGTCGAAGAGTTCAAGGAAATCTCGAAGTACTTGTGAGGGAATCGCCATGGATATGAGCGGGATGATCGCCGCGGGCGGCAGCAATCCGGTCCTGCTTGCGGCCATGGCGCTCGTTCTCGGCGCGCTGCACGGGCTGGAGCCTGGGCATTCCAAGACAATGATCGCCGCCTATATCGTTGCCATCCGCGGCACGGTGGGGCAGGCGGCCCTTCTCGGCGTCGCGGCGGCGCTTTCCCATTCGCTCATCGTCTGGGTTCTGGCGATCCTCGGCATGCGCTTCGGCTCCGAGATGATCGGCGAACAGACAGAACCCTTCTTCGTGATGATTTCGGGGGCGATCATCCTGGCGATCGCCATGTGGATGCTGTGGCAGACGCAGCGGGCCACCAGGACGGCCAAGACACATCCGCTTGGGACACATCCGAATGGGGCGCATGACCACATGCACGGGCACGATCATCCGCATCCGCACGAGCGCCCGCATCCTGATCCCCATGAGCACCCGCACAGCCATGGACACGCGCATGGTCACGATCATGGGGCGCTCGATGCGCATGCCGCCGCGCATGCGCGCGATCTGGAGGCGCGGATCGGGGCGGGCAAGACCTCGACATGGCAGACGATCCTGTTCGGGCTGTCCGGCGGGCTCATCCCCTGTGCCGCGGCGATCACCGTGCTGCTTCTCTGCCTGCAGATCGGCAAGTTCTGGCTCGGCATCACGCTGGTCGCCGCTTTCAGCACCGGCCTTGCCTTGATGCTCGTCGCCGTCGGTGCTGTCGCCGCGCTCGGCATCGGCTTCATCTCCGCCCGCTCGTCGCGCTTCGATGCGGTGATGGCGAAGGCGCCTTATCTTTCGGCCATGCTGGTGGCCGCGATCGGCGTCTTCATGATCGTCTCCGGCTGGAGCCACGCAGATATGCACCTCCTCTGAGAAAATTTTCCGTCTTCGTCATCAGCGATCTCAATCCTGCGCCATCTTGTGCTAGGCGGCAGGCGTGGGAGGGCGCCTTCGGATCAATCCGCCTTGTGGCGGACACAGGAGACGAAATGACGGACAGAAACGATCCGGTCGTGATGCGCCACAGGAATTTGGAAAAGATCGCCATGACGGCATTGGCTGTCGGGCGGACGCTCGTCGAAACCGGGGCCAAGACGGATGTGGTGCGCCAGGGCATGACGATGGTGGCCGAGGGGCTCGGCGCGGATCAGATCCACGCGCGCATCGGCTTTGCCTCGCTGTCGCTGACGGTAACGAGCGGCGAGAACACCATCACGCGTATGCGCACGGTCGGGGCGCATGGCGTCAATCTGCGCCTGAACCACGGCGTGCGCCGTCTGTGCACGCAGGTGAAGCATCATGACATGACGGTCGCCTCGACCATCGAGGCGCTGACACATCTCATCGCCAAGACGCCGCGGCATCCCTGGTATCTGGTGGCGCTCGCCGTCGGGCTCGCCTGCGCCTCCTTCGGGCGCCTTCTGGGCATCGACTGGTCGGCCTTCATGCCGGTCCTCGTCGGCGGAGCGCTCGGCCAGGCGGTGCGGCATTTCCTGCTCAAGGCGCACACCAACCCCTTCGTGGTCGCGGCGATCGTCGCCTGCGTCGCCGCCACCACGGCCGGCTTCGGCTCGGAGCTCATGGCAAGCCCGATGCTGCAGACGGCGATGTTCTCCTCCGTGCTTCTCCTCGTGCCGGGCGTGCCCGTGCTCAATGCGCAGACGGACATCATGGAGGGCTATCCGACGATGGGCAGCGCCCGCGCCATGACGGTCCTGATGATCCTCGTCTTCGTCACTGTCGGTGTCTGGGCCGCGCAGATGGCGCTCGGCGTCGGCGGGCCGAAGACGCCACCGATCATGCACGGCGTTCTTCATCAGGCGCTCTTCGGAGCAACCGCGGCCTTCGGCTTCGGCATTCTCTTCAATTTCGGCTGGCGGACGCTGTTCTGGGCGGCGCTGGCCGGCGGGCTGGCGCTCAGCGTGCGCACGGTCGGGCTCGAGCTCGGCTGGAGCCTTGCCGCCGCCTCGTTCATGGCGGCCGCCGCCGTCGGCGTCGCCGTGCGGCTCCTCAATCTTCTGCCGGACCGGTTCGGGCCCGCCGGAAACGTTCTGGCCGTCGCCGGCTGCATCCCGATGGTGCCGGGAAGTGCCGCATCGCAGGGAATCATGGGGCTCATGGAATTGACGGCACAGGCGCCGGTCGATGCCCATGCGACGCTGCTCTTCACGGTGGAATACACCTTGCGTGCCATCTTCACGATGGGCGCGATTGGGGCGGGGCTCACCATCGTGACCTCGGTGCTGCGGCGGCCCGATTTTCCCGCCTGGAGCGAGAACGTCGGCCTCGGCGCGCGGTGAGGGGAGCAAGACTCGCCGGTGCCAGGGGTTGGCTGCGGCGGAAATTGGTTTAGGTCGTTGAGTGGCGGTGGCCGGAAGCGGTCGCCGCCCGCTTAGCCTTATGCTCTTCTCCTAGTATTTCCCGGTGCTCCGGGCCGCCCTCTCTTTCCGGATCTCATGCTTTCCAGACATCTGCAATTGTTTCGCGCCGAGCCGCGCATTCTCGCTTTCGGGGCCTCCGCGGCCTTTCTGTCGAGTCCGGGGCAGACTTTCTTCATTGCGCTCTTCGTGGCGCCGATCGCCGCGAGCCTCAGCTATTCGAGCGCCGAGATGGGCGGGATCTATCTCGCCGCGACGCTGACGTCTGCGAGCCTGTTGCCGGCGGTCGGGCATTGGATCGATAGGGTCGATCTCCGGCTTTACGTGACGATCGTGCTCGCCGGCCTCGCCGCCGCCTGCCTGTCCGCATCGATGGCGGAAAACGGCCTCATGCTCTTCGTCTCGTTCCTGTTTTTGAGGATGTGCGGGCAGGGGCTGATGACGCATATCCAGGCGACCTCGGTGGCACGCTACTTCGTCAATCGCCGTGGGCTGGCACTGTCGATCACGGCGATGGGGCTGCCGCTCGCCATCGCCGTCACGCCCAATCTCGCCGCCTTTCTGATCGGCGAGATCGGCTGGCGCGCGGCCTATGTGGTCGTCGGCGTCTTCCTCATCGCCGTCGCCCTGCCATGGCTTTTGTGGCTGACGCGCCACCAATCGCGCTTCACGACGCCGCTTGCGCGTGCGGCGGGTACGCCCGCACCGCGGGTTCTCGACGGGCTCAAGATCGTCGCCACGACGCGGTATTTCTGGCTGGCGCTGCCGATCCTCGTCTACATGCCGTTCACGGCGACCGCGCTCACCTTCCACATCGTACCCATCGGCGAGGCGCAGGGATGGCCGGGCGGATTGATCGCGACCGGTTTCACACTCATGGCCTTGGGCGATCTCTGCGGCCTCATCGTCTCCGGTTTCATCGTCGACAGGCTGACGGCGCGGCGCATGGTGCCGCTGATGAACCTGCCGTTGTTCGTCGGGATCGCCGTGATGGGATCGTCGTCGAGCACGCTTGCGCTCATCACCTTCTTTGTCTGTCTCGGTTTGTCGTCAGGCCTCGTGCAGACGACCTTCGGCTCGGTCTGGGCGGAGGTCTATGGCGTTGCCCGGCTTGGGACGGTGCGGAGTTTTGCGGCGATGCTGATGGTGGCGGGGACGGCCGCGGGGCCCGCGGCGCTCGGCCTGGCGCTCGACAGCGGCCTGTCTATCGCTACGATCGCGACGGGCTTCGTCGCACTCGGTCTCGCCGCGGCGCTGCTTTCTGCCTTCGGCGTGTCTCAGAAAGTGGTGCTGCCGGCCGAGGACATTGTCTGAGGCCGCGCGGCAAAACTTTCGATACGAAGAGTTCCGGGGGAAGCATGGACGATCTCGATCCGACACAGATCGCCGAATTGCGCCAGCGCATCGAGAACGAGCTCGCAGAGCTCGAGGCTCTGTCGCAGGCGAGTGCGGAGGGAAGCCGGCCGGTCGAACTCGACCAGCAGAGCGTCGGGCGAATTTCGCGCATGGATGCGATGCAGGTGCAGGCAATGGCGCTCGCGTCGCAGAAACGCCGGACCGCCCGCATCGACGGGCTGAAAGCGGCGCTCAGGCGGCTGTCTGACGGGCGCCTGTCTCAAGGAGAATACGGCTATTGCGCGAGCTGTGATGAGCCGATTGCCTTCGGGCGCCTGAAGGCCGATCCGATGGCACGGCTTTGCCTTGCCTGTGCGCGTCTTGGAGAAACCTGAACACGGCGAGAGACATGAAAACGGCGCCCCGGCAAGGCCGGGGCGCCGCAACGCTCATCAAGCAATGTCGGCGGGGCGGGGGGCACGTTTGCTGCCGCCGATCATGGCTTTGACGAGGTTCTCTTTGTGGCGATAGCTCTCAAAGAGCACGCCGGCGATATGAGCGAGCACCAGGGCCAGCATGATGTTGGCCAAGGCCTCATGGGCTTCTTCCACCCATTCCACACCCCAATAGGCATCGAGCGTCATCATCCAGCCGGTGGCGGCCGTCGCGGCCATGGCGAGGATGAGGGTCAAAACCATCAGGGCGCCGATCGGGTTGTGGCCGATGTAGCGGGGCTCTTCGCCACCGAATGCGGCCTTCAGGTAGCGCACCACGTTGCCGGGCGAGCGGACGAACTGGCCGAAGCGGGCATATTTCGGGCCGACGAGACCCCACATGACGCGGAAGGCGACGAGGGCGCCGGCCGCATATCCCGCCCATTCATGCACCGACATCAATTCGTCGCCGGTCAACCAGGCGATCGTGAAGCTCGCCACCAGGCTCCAGTGAAAGAGCCTGACGAGGGGGTCCCAGACCTTGATCGTCGGTTCATCCATCTCAGTCGCGATCCCCGCGGCCCTGGCGGACCATCTCAAGGGTCTTAGGATCGAAATAGGCTTCGACGCGCTTGCCCTGGTCGTCGATCGCATAGGCTTCGTAGCAGCCGTCTTCGGTCTTGATCTGGCGCACTTCCCAGCCCTTGCCCTCAAGCTGCTCCTGCAGCGCTTCGCGCGGCTGCCATTCCGCCATCGGGGCGTTGCAGCGTGCGTCGTCGCTCGCAAAAGCGGTGCCGGCGGTCATCGCGCCGAGGGCCAGAACGGTGACGGTCATCAGCTTCTTCATCTTGCTCTCCAGTTGGATCGGCCTGTTCGCATCGGCCATGGGAGCAAGATGGGGGTGGTGCCTGAAGCCAGCCTGAAGCAGGATCGCTCAAGCTTCAGGTTGACTTCAGCTTCCCCGCTTATCGAGGGAAGTTTCGCGCATAAGGAAGCTTCGCGCACAAAGTTCGGGGGCGGCGATGCGGGTTCTGCTCGTGGAAGACGATCGGCTTCTCGGCGATGCCGTGCATGAACACATTGCCGATGAGGGACACGCGATCGACTGGGTCGAAGGGATTGCGGATGCGGAAGCGGCGATCCATTCGACGCCTTACGATCTCGTGCTTCTCGATTTGATGCTGCCGGACGGGCCGGGACTCGGATTGCTGCGTCGGCTGCGCAGCGGCGGAGACGTGACGCCCGTCATCATCCTGACGGCGCGGGACCAGATTTCCGACCGGATCGCCGGGCTCAATTCCGGGGCCGACGATTATCTCGTCAAGCCGTTCAATCTGTCGGAGCTGTCGGCGCGGCTTGCCGCCGTGTCGCGGCGCTATGCCGGCAATCCCAATCCGCTCGTGACGCTCGGCGACATCGAATTCGATCTCGCCGGCCGCTGTGTCTACCGCAGCGGGCGCCCGGTGGAGGTGACGGCGCGCGAATGGGCGCTGCTCGAAGGCCTTCTCCAGCATCCCGGAACGCTCCTGTCGAAGACGCAGCTCGAAGAGCGGCTTTATCCCTTCGGGGCGGAGGTGGAGAGCAACACGATCGAGGTGCATATCAGCCGCCTGCGCAAGAAGCTCGGTCATGACAGGATCGAGACCGTGCGCGGCATGGGCTACCGGCTGAAACGATGATGCAGCGGATATGGACGGGTGCACCCAGCCTGCAGCGCCGCTTGAGCCTCGGTCTGGCGATCGGCGTCACGGCGATGTGGCTGGCGGCAGCGGTCGCGGCCGGCCTCGTGATCCGCGAAGAGCTGGACGAGGCCTATGACAGCGCGCTGCAGGAGACCGCGCAACGGCTGTTGCCGCTCGCCGTCCTCGATATCGTGGAAAGAAGCGCAGGGGCGGGTGGGCGCCGGGTCACGCCAATCGGCGAGCACAAGGAGTTTTTGACCTATCTCGTGCGCGATTCGAAGGGCCGGATTCTGATGCAATCGCACGATGCCGTCCCGGCCGACTTCCCCGACACGCCGGCGCACGGTTTCCGCACGACGAAGACGCATCGCATCTATGGCGAGAAGGCGGTGAGCGGCACGATCATCATGGAGGTTGCCGAAACGCTCGAGCATCGCCGCGAGGCGGCGATCGAGGCCGCGGGGACGCTGTTCCTGCCGCTCCTCGGGCTCATCCCGGCAAGTCTTTTTGGTGTGTGGTGGTTCGTGCGGATCAGCATTCGGCCGATCCGGTCTCTCCGTGGTGCGATCGAAGCGCGTGGCGAGGGCGATCTGTCGCCGATCGCGGCCTCAGGATTGCCGGCAGAGATCGAACCGATCGCCGATGCCGTGAACCGGCTGATGGAGCGGCTGCGGCGGGCGCTCGAAGCGGAGCGGAGCTTCACGGCGAACAGCGCCCATGAGCTGCGCACCCCGATTGCTGCGGCACTCGCCCACACGCAGCGGCTCATCGCCGTCAGCAAGGATGAGGCAGTGCGCGAACGCGGTCGCCACATCGAGGCGGGGCTGACGCGGCTGTCGTCCTTGTCGGAAAAGCTGATGCAGCTCGCGCGCGCCGAAGGCGCCGGGCTGATCGCCGAGGCCGAGCAGGATCTGACGACGGTTCTGGAGCATCTCGTCGAAGAATTCCGGCGCGCCGAGCCTGAAAACGCGCGCCTCCGGCTTACGGCGGCCGGCAGCCTCGTCTCGCATATGGATGCCGACGCCTTTGCGATCCTTCTGCGCAATCTGATCGAGAATGCGCTGAAGCACGGCGATCCGGAGGGGGTGATCGAGATCGATGTTTCGAGCGACAATGTCGTGCGGGTCGTCAATGGTGGCGCCGTCGTCGGCACCGACGAACTAAAGCGTCTGCGCGGGCGCTTCGAGCGCGGTGCGACGCGCGCCAAGGGCGCAGGGCTCGGCCTCGCCATCGCGCAGGCGATCGCGGCAGGTTCGGGCGCGGAGCTCACGCTTTCCTCGCCGGCGACGGGCCGCGAGGACGGGTTCGAGGCGAAGCTTCGATTGCCGGAGTAGCGAGAGGCCTTCTGCCCTCAGCCCGTCCTGCGCAAGGACCGGATCTGGTCGAGGCCCGAAAGGCCGAGTTTCGGCCACATCTGATCGACGCGCGCCTTCACCTCCGGCGACATGTCGAGAACCGTGCCCCATTCGCGGTGAGTCTCTGCGCCGATCTTGTTGGTCGCATCGATGCCGAGCTTGCCGCCGAGACCGAATTCCGGTGATGCGAAATCGAGATAGTCGATGGGGGTCGATTCCAGCTGCACGAGGTCGCGTGAAGGGTCCATGCGCGTCGACAGGGCCCACAGGACGTCGGCGCCGTTATGGACGTCGATGTCGTCGTCAACCACGACGATGCCCTTGGTGTAGCTGAATTGCGGCAGCATCCCCCACATGCCCATCATGACGCGGCGCGCCTGGCCCGGATAGCGCTTCTTGATGGAGACGATGGCGAGCCGGTAGGAGCAGGCGTCCGGCGGCAGCCAGACATCGGAGATTTCCGGCATCTGCTGAATGATGAGCGGCTTGGCGAGGTAGTTGAGAGCCTCGCCCATGACGGAAGGCTCGTCCGGCGGCCGCCCCGTAAAGGTCGACAGATACAAGGGATCGCGGCGATGGGTGATCGCCGTCACGCGCATCACCGGGAAGGGCTCGACGGCGTTGTAATAGCCAGTGTGGTCGCCGTAAGGCCCCTCGGGTGCCGTCTCTTCGGCCGACACATAGCCCTCGATGACGATCTCCGCTTCCGAAGGCACGGGGAGGGGGACGGTCAGCCCCTGCACCACTTTCGGTCGTTCGCCTCGGATGAGACCGGCGAAATCGAGCTCCGACAGGGTCTCGGGGATCGGCATCACGGCCGAGAGGATGGTGGCGGGATCGGCGCCGATGACGATCGCCACCGGCATGTCTTTGCCCTGTTTCGCCCAGGCCCGATGATGGGCGGCGGCACCGCGGTGCGCGAGCCAGCGGGTGATGAGATGCGTGTCGTCGAGAACCTGCAGCCGGTAGACGCCAACATTGAGCGAGCCGTTGTCGGGCGGGCGGGTGATGACGAGCGGCCAGGAGATGAGCGGTGCCGGCTCGCCCGGCCAGCAGGTCTGGATCGGCAGGCGGGAGAGTTTTGCATCCGCTCCGCGCAGCACTTCCGCCTGACAGGGTGCGTTGCGCACGGTGTCGGGGCGCGTGTTGAGCGCCGCCTTCAGCATCGGCAGATGTGCGATCGCATCGCGCAGGCCGCTCGGCGGCTGTGGCGAGCGCAGCGACGCCATCATCTCACCGAGCTCCCCGAGGCGCTCCTTCTTCACGCCGAAGCCCGCTGCCACGCGCTCGACCGTGCCGAAGAGATTGACGACGACCGGCATCGAGGCCGGCTCGCCGGCCGCGTCTCGCGCATTGTCGAGCTGCAGCGCCGGTCCGCCGGCCTGCAAGACGCGGCGGTGGATCTCCGTGACTTCGTGCACCATGGAAACCGGCGCCGAAATGTGCCGGAAGTCTCCCGCGCCTTCGAGATGCCTCAGGAAGTCTCGCAGATTGCGGAAATGTGGCAGGTCTCGAAAGGTCACCGGCGCCTCCTCTGTGGCTCGATGCGGCAGGGGCAGGACGGCTGCTTTGAGCTAGATCAAGGACGTTCCCGTTTGTTTGTCGCTGGATTGGACGGTGATGCAAACTTCCCCCAATATCGTCGCAGTGCCGGCGCCCGTGCGCCTGCTCATGCGTCCTTTGCCGCTTCTGCCGTTGCGGCTCATGCTGGAAAGACTGGTTTCCGGGCTGATTCGTCGTCGCCCGGGGCTGTTTCTGCGGCTCGATCATCATGCCGAGAAGGTGTTTTTGATCGATCCGACGGACCTGCCCTTCGTCTTTCGCCTGAAGCCCGATCCGGAGCATCCGACCGTGGAGCCGCTGCGGCGTGAGCGGGCAGGCGCCTGGGATGGCCGAATCGCCGGGCCGCTCGGCGCGCTGATGGGCATGATCCACGGCACCTTCGATGGCGACGCGCTGTTCTTCTCGCGCGATATCATCATCGAGGGCGACACGGAGGCGGTGCTGGCGCTGCGCAATGCGCTCGACGACGCCGAGATCGACCTGATGGAGGAGGCGGCAATCGCCTTCGGACCGTTCCGTCCCGCGATCGAGCCGTTTCTGCGCGGTGTGACACCCGTTGCCGCCCGGATCACCGGGCTTCCCCTTTCCCGCAGCGATGAGAACGAGGTCTTTACGTGAACCCCCTTGAGCTCGTCTGCCCGGCCGGCACCCCGGCCGCGCTTCGTGCCGCCGTCGAGGCGGGCGCCGACACCGTTTATTGCGGCTTCCGCGACGAAACCAATGCGCGCAACTTCCCCGGCCTGAATTTCTCACGGACCGAGATGGAAGAATCGATCGACTACGCGCATCGGCGCGGCTCGAAGGTTCTCGTCGCCATCAATACCTTTCCCCGCGCCGGCGCGCCCGAACTCTGGCGGGCGGCCGTTGACGATGCGGCCCGGTTCGGCGCCGACGCGGTGATCCTTGCCGATGTCGGGCTGCTCGATTACGCCGCCAACCACCAGCCGGGGCTGCGCCGGCATCTTTCGGTGCAGGCGGCGGCGGCCAATCCCGACGCGATCAATTTCTATGCGGAGACCTTCGGCGTGCGGCGCGTTGTGCTGCCGCGTGTTTTGACCGTTCAGGAGATCGCCGCGATCAATCGCGAGATCGAATGCGAGACGGAGGTGTTCGTGTTCGGCGGGCTGTGCGTGATGGCGGAGGGGCGCTGCGCGCTGTCGGCCTATGCGACCGGGCGCTCGCCCAACATGAACGGCGCCTGTTCGCCGGCAAGCCACGTGCATTACAAGGAAGAGGGCAGCGAGCTCGTCTGCGGGCTTGGCGATTTCACCATCAACCGGGTGAAGAAGGACGCGCCGGCACCTTATCCGACATTGTGCAAGGGCTGCTTCCAGGCCGGCGATTATCAGGGGCATGTGTTCGAGGATCCGGCAAGCCTCGATGCGGCGACGCTGATCACCGAATTCGCCTCCGCCGGCGTGACGGCGCTCAAGATCGAGGGCCGGCAGCGCAGCCGCTCCTATACGAAGGCCGTGGTGCACACCTTCCGCAAGGCGGTGGAGGCGCAGGCGAAGGGCCTGCCGATCATGGCGAACGAACTCAAGCGGCTGACGGAGGGCCAGACGACGACCTCCGGCGCTTACAGCAAGACCTGGCGCTGAGCGCCGGTCTCACAAAACGATAAGAGGTGTAACCGTGGCCGGACAAGCATTGCTCACGCTCGGACCCGTCCTGTTCAACTGGCCGGTGGAGAAATGGGCGGACTTTTACGCCCGCATCGCCGACGAAGCGCCGGTCGATCGTGTCTGTCTCGGCGAAGTCGTCTGCTCCAAACGGCTGCCGTTCTACAACGACGTCATCAGCGAAGCGGTGGAGCGGCTGGAGGCGGCGGGCAAAGAGGTGGTCCTGTCGTCGCTGGCGCTCATCACGCTGCCGCGCGAGCGCAAGGCGGGCGCCGGGCTCGCCAAAGACGAGGAGCATGTGATCGAGGTCAACGACCTCACCATGCTGCGCTATCTGGAACCGGGGCGGAAGATTGCCGTCGGTCCGCTGGTCAACGTCTACAATGAGGGCACCCTGTCCTGGCTCGCCGGGCGCGGGGCCAAGCATGTCTGCCTGCCGCCGGAGCTGCCGATCGCCTCGGTGGAGAGCCTGGCGAAGGCCGGCGCGGCCCTCGATCTCGACACGGAAGTGTGGGCCTTCGGGCGCGTTCCGCTCGCCATTTCCGGGCGCTGTTATCACGCGCGCATCCATAAAGTGTCGAAGGATTCCTGCCAGTTCGTCTGTGGCCTCGATGCCGACGGGCTGCCGGTGAAGACGCTCGACGGCGGGGATTTCCTTGCCATCAACGGCGTGCAGACGCTGTCGTTCGCCTATGGCAGCGCACTCGGCGAACTCGATATCCTGACTCAGGCCGGCGTCAATTCCTTCCGCCTGTCGCCGCATGATTGCGACATGGTGGCGGTGGCGGAGCTCTATCGCCAGCGCCTCGACCGCAAGATTTCGGGAGACGAGGCGCAGGCGAATCTCGCCGCGCTGTTGCCGGAAGCGGAATTCGCCAACGGCTTCCTCTTCGGCGATTACGGTGCGGAAATGGTGAAAAAGGCCGAGCGTCAGGTCGCCTGACGCATCAAAGAGCTTTTTCGGTCGGCTGCCTTTTATGCACAGGCGGCCGATTTCGCGCGGCGTCGCTCGCGCTCGCGCCAGAGATCGTAGACCATCTGGGCGCGCAGCCAGAACTCCGGCTCATTCTTTGCCGCTTCCGCAAGCCCGAGCGCCGTGCGCGCCGTGATCGGCGCGTCGCCGCGCAGAATCCGGTGCAGCATCTCGCGGGAGATGCCGGCAAGACGGGCAACGTCAACGACCTTAAGATTGCGCCGCTCCATCACCCAAATGCGGTAAAGTTCGCCCGGATGCATCGGGGTGACGTCGTCTGCAGAGCGGTAATCGGCAAGAATGTCCTCGACGTCCTGCGCCGAGATCTCTTTCAGATCGGCCTCTCGGGCAGGGCTGATGTCTGTCTCGGCATTCATTTGATGTCTCCGCATACGAACTCCGCATTCTCGATGTAGGGATCGTTCCACCTGAAACGCAGAGAAGCGTTCTTTCCCACGCTCACGTAATAACCGTCCGCCTGGCCTTTGATCGGGCGAGCATCCAAGGTCGCAAGCGAGCCCCTTTGCAGGAGGATGTTGATCGCCACCTCAAGCTCAATGTCGACGCAGCCGTTGCAACGTTGGCACGCCGCTCGCCAAGTGCCAAAGTCCGGAACTTGTCTCAACTTCACGATATCAACGTACCGGCTGATGTGTCAACTAATGGTTGACAGATTGGTTCCATCCGACATCTCAATGGTGGTCTCCCCGAACCGCTTTGCTGGTTCGCATCTCTGCCAGCAGCCTCTCGATCTCGGCACGTCTCGGCTTGATTGTGTCGCGCAGATCCGCGCGTAGCGCGAGATTGAGGACGAGCGCGGCGAGTATCGGCAGGAAGCCTGAGACACAGATCCAAAACGCAAGAAGGTTGGGAATCTCCAATTGGGCAAAAAACGTCGCAACAAGCAGGAATGCGACATATAAACCGACCGTGACGGCGCACGCCGCAGCGACGGTTTCGTCTTTGTCCCGAAAACGGCCGATCCGATCTTGCATAAGGCCGGTCGCATCATTGATCCTGGCGCCGATGTCCAGTGACCGCGGAGACATGCTGTCCCAAATTTGGGAAAGCTCCCGCAGCGCATCTTCCTCGTGGCGGACTGCAGGCGTGCGGATCTCGTGTAGACCCAGATAGATCGTGTTCATTGCAGCGGCCAATTGAATGACCGACTGCATATCGCCCCATTGCAACGCCGCCCCCGCAGTTGAATATTTGAGTTTACTGCGGGAGGGCGCGTTTCGGCAAACGATATTGCCTACCAGGCGGCGGTGGCCTGCATGGTGGGGGCGCCGTCTGCGGCGACCCAGAGGGAAAGGCCGTCGTCCTTTTTCGTGGCGTTGAGGGTCGCCGGAATGCCGTCGAAGAACGGCTTGACACCGCGGAAATCGAAGGTTTTCGGGAGCTTTCCTTTGAGCTCGGCGGCGTAATGCAGAAGCCAGGTCGCCTGCAGGGGACCGTGCACGACGAGGCCCGGATAGCCTTCCTCTTCGATGCAATAGCGGCGATCGTAATGGATGCGGTGGCCGTTGAAGGTGAGCGCCGAATAGCGGAAGAGGCGCACAGAATCCGCGGTGACCGGCTTTTGCTCGTCCGATTGCGGAGCCTCTTGCGAGGCCTTTGCCGCAGCCCCCTCGGGGCCACGTGAAGTCGAGGCAGTCTTCGGGGCGGCCTCGCGATATACGAGATCCTGGCGCTCGCGGATGGCGCGCCCGCGGCTTGTCGAGATCTCGTGGTCGACCGTGACGAAACAGAGTTCGCCGGTGCGGCCTTCTTTGCGCACGACGTCGCGCACGAGCGAGCGGCGCTCGACCTCGTCGCCGACGAGAAGCGGACCTTCCAATTCGAGGCGACCGCCGGCCCACATGCGGCGCGGCAGCGGCACAGGCGGCAGAAAGCCTCCGCGGCTTGGATGTCCGTCCGGACCAAGTCCGGACATCGGCACAGTGGCCGGCGCCAGGCACCAGTGAATCGCGGCTGGAGCCTCATCGCCCGGTTTCGGGGTGCCGGGCTCCACATCCAACGTGGCGCGGAAGGCGGCGACGAGATGCGGCGTGACGATGTCGCGCACTGTCTCGCTGCGACCGATCCATTCGCGAAGATGCTCAAGATCGAGCGTTCCTGCGGCAGTCGATGGGGGCATGAGAGAACCTTTCAGGCGTTTCCTTTTATGATGAGGCTGTCTAGCGGAAAGGCGACGCGAGCTGAACGGCCTTTGGAATTTATTCTGCGTTCACTCGTCCGATTAAGATTCAATCCGCCAATGGTCGCAGGCGGTAATCAATCAGGAATATTGATCCAGTCATTCAGCAGCAGTAAAAGGCTTATTGCGGCGGGACATAGAAATACAAAAACGCTCCAGGGGGATATGACCTTCCTTCCAAAGAGCCGGCAGGCGTCAGCGGCTCCCGCATTCTATGGAGCAGGCCGACTGCGGGCCTGTTCCGACGTATCACTTCATCGATTGGGCACGTGCAGGATTGCTGGTGCCGGCGTTGTCTCGAAGCGAGCGAAAGAGACAGTTGTACTGCCGTGGCGACGTGTCGGTCGCAGCGCGGGGGGGGCCCTATGCTGACGAGAATCGTCTCCGACGTCGCCTCCGCGACGCCGCTGCGCGCGCGGCTGACGGAGCGGTTGCGTGAGGCCATCGCCTCGGGCGAGCTTCCTCCGGGCACGCCCTTGCGCGAGCGCCATCTCTGCCAGACCCTCGGGATCAGCCGAACCTCGCTGCGCGAGGCCCTGCGCGCGCTCGAGAGCGAGGGGCTCGCCGTCTCGGTGCCGCACAAGGGGGCGATCGTCGCGCCCTGCGGCCGGAAGGAAGCGGAAGATATTTATGCGACCCGCGCGGTTTTGGAGGGCCTCGTTGCGGCGCAGTTCGCCGACAAGGCCAGCAAGAGGGCTCGCGTCGAACTCCGCCACATCGTCGAAGAGCTCGCCGATATCGAGCCGCCCCTCGATGGGCCGGGCTTTTTCGAAATCAGCGGCCGCTTCTGCGCGATCATCATGGAGGGAGCCGGCAATCAGCTCGCGGGCAGTGCGCTGCGGTCCATCTATCTGCGGCAGCGGCAGTTGCGCGCGGCAGGCGTGGGCGGCGAACGCTATATCGAGGAATGCCGGAGCGGGATGGTGGAAATCTCTGCGGCGATCGGCAGACGCGACGCCATTGCGGCGGAGGCTGCCTGCCACCGCCATTGCGCGAGCCTTCTCAAGATCGCGCTTTCCTGTCTCGCGGAGAAGAGCGGCAGTCGTCACGTCTCGTCTGAGAATTCGAGAACGCTTTCAACAAGCGATGCCTGCCAGGCAAGCCTGCCGGCGGATCATTCGGATGTCGATGAAGTCGTCTGAATTCGGATCAACGAGACGACGAAAGGCCGCGGCTCAGGTCGAGCTGGTGCGGTGCATACCCTCTTTGGCGGGCTGATAGCGCGGATTGAGGGTCGATGCGCGGGCGAAAGAGTTGAACGCCTTCTTGCGGTCGCCGAGGGCTTCCAACGCCTGACCCTGATTCGTCCAGGCGATATAAGAATTGCGGTCGCGCTTCACGGCTTCATCGAAATCGTCGAGCGCCGTTTTGTAATCACCGATGGCCATATAGCTCTGACCGCGGCCGTTGAAGGGCTCGGAGGCGAGAGGCGAGAGGCCGATCGCCTTGGTGAAGGCTTCGATCGCCGCCGTGTGGTTGCCCGATGCCTGATAGGCGAGGCCTTGATTGTGGAAGGCCTGGGGGTCCGTCGGATCGAGGCGCACGGCCGTGCTGTAATCCGACAGAGCCTCGTTGAGGCGACCCTGCTGGCGATAGATCGTGCCGCGTCCGACATAGGCCGTGGCATAATTCGGGTCGGCTTGAATCGCCCGGCTGTAATCGTTGAATGCCTCTTGGGTGTCGCCGCGCAGGCGGTGAATCAGACCCCGATTGGCATAGGCCGGCGCAAAATTCGGATCGAGCTGCAAAGCGGTGTTGAAGTCGTCCAACGCCCGCTTGTATTCGCCCGCCTTGCCGTACGCTGCGCCGCGCACATTGTAAGCCGCCGGATCGCGCGGATTGCGCTCGATGACCGAAGTCAGCGATCCGATATTGGCTTCCGACCCCGTATCGGGATCGACCGACATGTTCGACAGCCCGTTATTGCCGAGCGACTGACAGCCGGCCACGGCCAGTGCAAGAGCACCGGCGGCCAGCCAAGAACGCAAAGAGGATGCTTTCCCCATGGAAGCGGTGTTCCTCAAGTCGCGAGCCCAAAGCGAATAAGGGCGGATGTGTCGAAGAGAAGCTTAGCGGCCGCGCCGCTTGCCGGGAATAAGGCCCTCACGCTGCGCCCGCTTGCGGGCCAGCTTGCGCGCCCGACGGATCGCCTCGGCCTTCTCGCGCGCCTTTTTCTCTGACGGCTTTTCGTAGAAATTACGCAGCTTCATTTCGCGGAAGATGCCTTCACGCTGCATCTTCTTCTTCAGCGCTTTCAGCGCCTGATCGACATTGTTGTCTCTGACGACGACTTGCACGTTGATCCCGTTCCTTTCGTCTCTTTCACTTGCCACAGAAACCCGCGGCGGAAGTATCGGGCAGGTGACGGACCGCGTCCGCCGCCGCATATGCCCAAAGAATAACAGTTGGAGTGCCCGCTGCCGCCGTACGACCGGGCGGACGCGATATAGCCCTATTCGCCTGGCTTGTCCACAGTGGCTCCCGTTTCCTCAGGAGGCTGCGTCACTTTCGGCGGAACCGCCGTCGGCAGTTAGTCAGGCTGCCTGGAGCCGGGGCCGTCACTCCCGCTTGGAGAACCGGTCGCTGCCGGTTCGGGTTCCATTTTTCCTCGTGCCTCTGGGTCTTGGGGACCTTGGCGGTTTGCTGCGGCGGCACCCGCCGAGGCGGAGGCGGGCTGCGGGGTCGGCACGCCCGGCCACGTGGCGACCCGGGCGTCGGCTTCCTTGCGGATGCCGGAGGGAAGCCCCATCAGCCAGCCTTCCATGAACGGCTCCTTGAGGCCGTGCGAGCGGGCGATGAGATACCAGCGTGCAGCTTCGACCTCGTCCTTTTCGACGCCGCGCCCATCCTTCAGGAGCTTGGCGTAGCGCAATTCGCCCACCGGATTGTCGGCAAGAGCGGCCTGACGAAACCATTGCGCGGCCGTCTTCTCGTCTTTTCGCAGGCCCTCGCCGTTGAAAAGCATGATGGCGTATTCGATCTGCGAGGCGATATGGCCGTTGCGGGCGGCCGTCGCGTACCAGCGCGCGGCTTCGGCCGGATTGCCGACGACGCCCACGCCCTCGCGGTAAAGGCCGGCCAAGGCGTATTGCGCATCGCTGTCGCCGGCGCGCGCGGCATTGCGCAAATGCGCCGCGGCAAGCATCGGTTTTTTCTCAACGCCCTTGCCCTGCAAGAGGAGATAGGCGAGCTCGCGCTCGGCGACCGACTGTCCGAGATCCGCCGCGCGCTGGAAATAGGTGGCTGCCTTGGCATCGTCCTGCTCGACACCGCGTCCGTCGAGATAAAGCCGGCCGAGGGCGTAGAGCGCCTCGCGGTCTCCGGCCTTCGCCGCAAGTTCGTACCAGCCCGCGGCTTCCTTGTAGTCCGTCTTGACGCCGAGACCGCGTGACAGGAGTTCGCCGAGGAGGGTCTGGGCCGCCGTTCTGCCGGCTTCCGCCTGCCGCAGGGCAATCGCGAAGGCTGTCAGAAAATGACCGCGCTGGAACGCGCCATAGGCCGGATCGACATCGCTGTCGGGGACGAGACCGGCATCCTTCAGAGACTGGTCGATGCGGTTTTCGAGCTGGCGGCTGTCGATCTCTTCCGACGGGATCTGTGCGCCGAGGCCTCCAACCGTCGGGGTGCCAGGGGCCTTGGGTGGAATGGGCGAAGGCAGCGTTCCGCCGGAGCTTCCAGGTGCCTGCGCGTCGGTTGCGCCGGGTGGTGTCAGCGGCGTGCCGCTTTGAGCGAATGACGACGGCGCAAAGCCGGTCGAAAGAAGCGTTGCGGCCACGAAAAGGGCAGGGACTGCGACTGGCTTCATGCCGGCACCGACCGCCGCAGGACGATGTCGGAGACCCGTCGCATGGCTTCCGTCGGGCCTTCCGGGGCTTCCCAAACGGCGCGGCGAAGGGCGACAAATTCCGCCCCCGTCGCCAGGGCCTCCGGCAGGGTCTCAAGGCTCGCGCCGGCCATGATCACGGCCGGAACCTCCATCATGCTCGCCCACCATTCGGCAAGGGCGAGCGCTTTCGGATGCGGCTCGTCGTGGCTGTCGCCGTCGGGTTCGCCGAAGAAGAGATAATCGACGTCGAGTTCACCGGCGAGCATGGCGATGTCGCGCGTCTTGAGCTTGCCGGCGCCGACGATGCGCTGCGGGCGAAAGTTCTCCGCGGCGATGACGAGATTCTGGTGGCCGTTTGCTATATGCACGCCGTCGGCGCCCACATGGCCCGCCGCACGGGTGAAATTCTCAAGGATTGCTGCAGCGCCTGCCGCCTGGATCACCGGCACGAGGCGGCGGGCGCGCGCTTCCGTCTCGGTCTCGCTCGCCGAGGCGGTGATGAGAACGGCCGCCACGGGCGCGACGGAAAGAGCGGCTTCGAGCGCCTCGACGTCTTTCGTATCGTCGCCGGAAGACGGCGCGACCAAAAATAGTTGTGGTGGAAGCGCCTCGTCGTCCGCGGCCCGGGGCGTCATCTGATCGGCATGGGTTTTCTGGGTCATCGTCCTGGCACATAAACGAAAGGAGGCGTCACCGCCTCCTCAACGTCGCAAATTCGGCGATTGTTTGAGAGAGGCCTCAGGCGGCCTTCTTCTCCTCCGTTTCGCTCCACCGGCCCGTCGCCGCAAGCGAATTCATGCGCGCACGGTGGTTGAAGGCGCGCTGAGCGGCGGCCTCGTTCTCCATCTTGCCACCCCAGGCGTTGAGAGCCGCCGTCTGCAGGGCGCGGCCATAGGAGAAGGTGAGCTTCCACGGAAGCGGGCCCATGGCGTTCATGGCAGAGAGATGCGCCGTCGCCTCTTCGTCCGACTGGCCGCCGGAGAGGAAGGCGATGCCCGGAACGGCCGGCGGCACGCAGGATTTGAGGCAACGCAGCGTCTTCTCCGCGACCTCTTCGACGCTCGCCTTCTGGCCGGAATGGTCGCCTGGGACGATCATATTCGGCTTCAAGATCATGCCCTCAAGCATGACATTGGCGTCGTAGAGTTCCGTAAAGACCGTCTTCAAGGTCCACTCCGTGACCTCATAGCAGCGGTCGATGTCGTGTTTGGCGCGGTCGCCATCCATCAGCACTTCCGGCTCGACGATCGGGACGATGCCGTTTTCCTGGCAGAGCGCCGCATAGCGGGCGAGCGCATGGGCGTTCGCCTTGACGCAATTCCAGGAGGGCAGCGGGCCGTCGATGGTGATGACGGCGCGCCATTTGGCGAAACGCGCGCCGAGCTCGTGATATTCCTTGAGACGGCCGCGCAGACCCGTCAGGCCTTCCGTGACCTTCTCGCCCGGCGAGAGCGCCATGTCCTTGGCGCCCTGATCGACCTTGATGCCGGGCACCGCGCCCGCATCCTGGATGATCTTGGAAAACGGCGTGCCGTCGCGCGCCGCCTGACGGAGGGTTTCGTCGAAGAGAATGACGCCGGAAATGTAGTCCTTCATCGCGTCGGCACGGAACAGCATTTCGCGATAGTCGCGGCGCGATTCCTCCGTCGAGGCGAGGCTGATCGTATCGAAGCGCTTCTTGATGGTGCCGGTGCTTTCGTCGGCGGCAAGGATGCCCTTGCCTTCGGCTACCATCTTGTTGGCGATGTCTTCGAGGCGTTCCGTCATTCAATCCTCCGTTCCAAGCGCCCGCAGAATGCAGGCCGGTGTGGCCAATGTTGGGCCGATCAGGCCTTCTTCAAGGCCGTAACACCCGGCAGTTCCTTGCCTTCCATCCATTCCAGGAAGGCCCCGCCGGCCGTGGAGACGTAGGAAAAATCGTCCGCGACGCCCGCCTGATGCAGTGCGGAGACGGTGTCGCCGCCGCCGGCGACCGAGATGAGCGAACCGGCCTTGGTGGCCTCCGCGGCATGGCGGGCGCAGGCGACCGTCGCCTTGTCGAAGGGCTTTGTCTCGAAAGCGCCGAGCGGGCCGTTCCAGACGAGGGTTTCGGCCTTGTCGATCCATTCGTTGACGGCGGCGATGCTCTCAGGCCCGACGTCGAGGATCATGCCGTCGTCGGGCACCTTGTCGAGGGGAAGCGTTTCGCAGGCCGCGTTCTCTTTGAATTCCTTGGCGACCACGACGTCCTGCGGCAGCACGATGGCACAGGCGGAAGAGGCGGCTTCCGTCATGATGCGGCGAGCGGTTTCGGCAAGATCCGCCTCACATAGCGACTTGCCGACGGCGACGCCCTTGGCATGCAGAAACGTATTCGCCATGCCGCCGCCGATGACGAGTGCGTCCACCTTCTTCACGAGATTGGCGAGAAGATCGATCTTGGTGGAAACTTTGGCGCCGCCGACGATGGCGAGAACCGGACGCTTCGGACGGCCGAGCGCCTTCTCGAGAGCCTCAAGCTCCTCCTGCATGGCGCGGCCTGCAAAGGCCGGCATGTGGTGGGCGAGGCCTTCGGTGGAGGCGTGGGCGCGGTGGGCGGCCGAAAAGGCATCGTTGACATAGATGTCGCCGTTCTTGGCGAGTTCGGCGGTGAAGTCCGGGTCGTTCTTTTCCTCGCCCGCATAGAAGCGGGTGTTTTCCAGAAGCACGATGCCGCCATTGCCGAGGCTGTCGATGGCGTGGGCCGCCTTGTCGCCGATGCAATCCTCGCAGAACTCCACGGGCTTGCCGAGCACTTCGGCCACATCGCCGGCGATCTGGCCGAGCGACATTTCCGGCACGGGCTTGCCTTTGGGACGGCCGAAATGGGCGAGAAGGGCAACGCGCGCGCCCTTGTCGGAGAGCTCGCGAATGGTGCCCGCCACCCGCTCGATGCGGGTGCGGTCGGTGACGCGCCCGTCATGCACCGGCACGTTGAGATCGACACGCAGCAGGACGCGCTTGCCGGTGATGTCACCGGCATCGTCGAGTGTGCGGAAACTGGCCATGAATTCTCCCCCATCGCATTGAGATTTGCCCGGGAACATACAGGCAGGACAGGCGAAGGCAAGCGGCGCTCAAGCTTCCTCGGCGGGGGCTGCGCGCGTGGGTCGCGCCTCTTTCTGCAGGCTGTCGAGATGGGCCTTCTTGCGCGTCTTCTCCTCGCCTTTGCTGCGGCGAAAGGGAGTGGTGAGCCAGTGCCAGATGCCGCCGAAGCTCAACATCGTCACGATGCTCTCAGATGGTTTCGGCGGGTCGAGGGATACGCCGACAGAGACGATGCGGCCCTCCGGATTGGCGTCGCGGACGATCAGCTCGATGTCGCCGAAAACGACGCGGTCGCCGTATTCGGGGGCGCCGCCGACGCGCGCCGAAATGAGTTCCGCGATCGTCCAATCCGCTTCTTCCGCGGCCAGTTTCAGCTCATAGGCTTCGGCCAGTTCGCGCGCCGGGCGTTGCGGATCGAGGGTGAAGTCGCCGAAGAATTCGACGTCCTGTGGGTCGAGTTCGGCGCGGCTGGCGAAAAGCCGGTCGAGAAGATGCGGGAAGGCGCCGGGGATGACGATGTAGACGTAGTCGCCCGGTTGCAGCCGACCGGCATCCTGGAAGGAAAGCGAGCGGCCGTTGCGCAGAACGAGCGAGGGGCGCGCCCAGCGCGGAATGCGCTCGCCGCGTGCGACCGGGCTGTCGGCGATGACGCGGTAGGTCAGGAGTTCGTGATGGCGCGTGCCTGGAAGGTCGAGGGTGATCTTCTCCAGCGGGCCGAGGCGCGGCGGCAGAACAAGGCCGAGGCGGCGCGCGACCTTGCCCACCGTCCAGCCCTGCACGATGAGCGAGACGAGCACGATGATGAAGGCGAAGTTGAAAAGGGCGCGGCCGTTCGGGATCTCCGAGATGAGGGGCGTGATCGCGAGCAGGATGGAAACGGCGCCGCGCAGGCCAACCCAGGAGACGAACGCCGTCTCCGCCCGGGGAAAGCGAAAGGGGATCAGACACAGTGCGACGGCGAGGGGGCGGCCGATGAAGATCAGAAAAAGTCCGATGGCGACGGCGTCGCCGACGATGATCGGAAATTGCGAGGGCGTGGCGAAAAGCCCGAGGACCAGGAACATGATGATCTGGGCGAGCCAGGTCATGCCGTCCTGGAAGCGCAAGAGGCTCGCGGCGGCGCGCAGCCGTGCATTGCCGGCAATCAGCCCGGCGATATAGACGGCAAGGAAGCCGGAGCCGCCGATCGCGCCGGCGGCCGCGAAGACCATCAGGGACAGCGCCAGAACGAAGATCGGCATCAGGCCGCGGTCGAGGTCGAGCTTTTCGACGAGCCACAGGATGAGCCGCCCACCGACGAGGCCGCCGGCGACGCCAAGCCCCATCTGCACGAGGAAGCCGGTGAGGACGTCGCCCGCGAGCTGTTGCGGCTTGATCGCCTCGCCGGTGGCGAGAACCGAGACGAGCGTCAGCGTGAGGAAGATGGCGATCGGGTCGTTGGAGCCGGATTCGACCTCAAGCGTGGAGCGCACGCGGTCGCGGATCGAGATGTTGCCGACGCGCAGAAGAAAGAAGACGGCCGCCGCGTCGGTCGAGGCGACGATGGAGCCGAGAAGGAAGGATTCCAGCCAGGAAAAATCGGTGAGATAATGCGTGCACACCCCGACGAGGCCTGCCGTCAGAACGACGCCCAAAGTGGCGAGCGACAAGGCCGGCAGAGCTGCCTGTTTGAAGGCGGCGAGGGGGGTTCGGAAACCGGAATCGAACAAGACGACGGCAAGCGCGAGCGAGCCGACGAAATAGGCGACGGGCGCATTGTCGAAATCGAGGCCGAGCCCGTCCGTGCCGGCGGCGAGGCCGATCAGGAGAAAGATGAGCAGGAGGGGTGCGCCGAAGCGGAAGGCGATGAGGCTCGAAAACGCCGCGACCAGCACGAGTGCCGTGCCGATCAGGATGACGAGATAAATTCCCTGCTCGTAGATGCCGCCCTCCCTGCCATTGCGCGCCGTGAACCGATACGGCCGATACACCCCACTCCTTGTTGCGGGAGGGTGTGGCAAAGGCAAGGCCTTGTGGTGTTCACACTTTACGAAATGTCGACGGAAATTCGCCTGAACAAGGTCGGGTAATCGAGAACGAGACCGTCGTCATCGACGGGAAGCTCGGCCTCGAAGGAGCGATCGGCGGCTTCGTAGCGATAGAGCGATCCCGCCGTCAGGCAGGTGTAGATCTGGTGGTCGGACACCGGCTTGAACGTGTCGAAGGGCACGTAGACCATGGCGAGGGTGCCGGAGCATTCGCCTTCGGCGAGCTTCAGACGGCGGATCGGCAGGGTGTTGGTGAAGGCGGAACCGGCGAGATCGATATCGATGGCACCGTCGAGATCATCAAGCGGGCGTCCGCCCGCTTCGTGCCAATGGCCTTGGCGATCGGAACGGATGTCGATGCTGCGGCCGGAGGTTGCGTTAAGGATCAAGGAGCGCGTGCGCCAGGCTTCGTCGCAGCTGATGCGGTAGAAGACGCCGTACGGAATCCCACCGCGCTCGCCGATAATGGTGCCACGGATCAGAAATCCGGTTGGGGCCGGCCCCAAGCTCACATGCTCAAGGCCGATCCCCTGTTCGGGTTGCCAGCGCGCGGCGCGCGCCGGCAAAGAGCGGAAGCCGCCCATGGCAGGGGTTGGCTTAGATGGTCTTCGCCATGGCAACCGCCGTGTCGTTCATGCGGTTGGAGAAGCCCCATTCGTTGTCGTACCAGGACATAACCCGGCACAGCGAGCCTTCCATGACCTTCGTCTGATCCATGTGGAAGACGGAGGAATGGCTGTCATGGTTGAAGTCGGAGGAGACGAGCTTCTCGTCCGTATAACCAAGGATGCCCTTGAGATCGCCATCGGCGGCGGCGCGGATCGCGTCCTGGATCTCTTCGACCGAGGTGGAGCGCGACGGCACGAACTTGAAGTCGACGACGGAGACGTTCGGCGTCGGCACGCGGATGGCGACACCGTCGAGCTTGCCGTTGAGCTCCGGCAGGACGAGGCCGACGGCTTTCGCCGCGCCCGTCGAGGTCGGGATCATGGAGAGCGCCGCGGCGCGGCCGCGGTAGAGATCCTTGTGGAGCGTGTCCAGCGTCGGCTGGTCGCCCGTATAGGAATGGATCGTCGTCATGAAGCCCTTCTCGATGCCGATGGCGTTGTTGAGCACATAGGCGACCGGGGCGAGGCAGTTGGTGGTGCAGGAGGCGTTGGAGACGACGACGTGGTCCGACGTCAGCTTGTCGTGGTTGACGCCGTAGACGACCGTGAGGTCAGCGCCGCTTGCCGGGGCGGAGACGAGGACGCGCTTGGCGCCGCCTTCCAGATGCAGCGCCGCCTTGTCGCGGGCGGTGAAGATGCCCGTGCATTCCATGACGATGTCGACGCCGAGCTCGCCATGGGGAAGCTTCGTCGGATCGCGCTCGGCCGTCACCTTGATCGGGCCGCGGCCGACATCGATCGTGTCGCCGGAGACCTTCACTTCGCCCGGGAAGCGGCCATGGACGCTGTCATAGCGCATCAAATGGGCGTTGGTTTCGACCGGGCCAAGGTCGTTGATGGCCACGACCTCGACGTCGGTGCGGCCAGATTCGATGATGGAGCGCAGAACATTGCGCCCGATGCGGCCAAATCCGTTGATGGCAACCTTAACCATTTGCGTCTCCTAATTCGTCTCTTCTGGTTCAAGCCGGGCAATTGCCTTTTCGCAGATCGCCTCGGCGGTAATCCCGAAATGCCGATATAGCTCCTGATAGGGGCCGCTCGCGCCGAAGCCCGTCATGCCAACGAAAAGGCCGTGTTCCCCGATGATCGCGTCCCATCCCTGGCGAATGGCGGCCTCGACGCCGATGCGCAAGGGGGCGGTCCCGATTATTTCCTGACGGTAGACATCGCTTTGCTGCGCAAAGAGATCGAAGGAAGGGATCGAGACGACACGGGCCGGATGGCCGCGCTCGTCAAGCAGATCCTTGGCGGCCACAGCGATTGCGACTTCCGAACCTGTGGCGAAAAGGCTCACCTCGGCGTCCCCGCTGCAATCTGCGATGACATAGGCGCCGCGGCGGCAGAGATTGTCTTCCTCATACTCACCGCGCAGGGGCGTAAGGTCCTGTCGCGTCAAAACGATGACGCTCGGCCCGGTCGCCGTGGAGAGCGCAAGCTGCCAGCATTCGGCCGTTTCCACGGCATCGGCCGGGCGCAGGACCGTCAGGTTCGGGATTGCCCGCAACGCCGCCAGATGCTCGACCGGTTGATGAGTGGGGCCATCTTCGCCGAGGCCGATGGAATCGTGCGTCATGACGAAGATGACGCGCTGACGCATCAGGGCGGCCAGGCGGATCGCCGGACGGCAATAATCGGAGAAGGTCAGAAAGGTCCCGGAGAAGGGGATCAGGCCCTTGTGCAGAGCCATGCCGTTCATGGCTGCCGCCATGCCGTGCTCGCGGATACCCCAGTGAATGAAGCGGCCGGAGAAATCGCCCGGCGCCACCGCCTTCATCTCGCTGGTGCGCGTGTTGTTGGAGCCGGTCAGATCGCCCGAACCGCCGATCATTTCTGGGACGACGGGAACGATGCATTCCAGCACCGCCTGCGAGGCCTTGCGGCTTGCGAGCGTCGGCGGCTCGCCTGCGTAGTCCCGCTTCAGCTCGGCAATGGCGCGGTCGAGCCGCGGCGGAAGGTCGCCTGCCATGGTGCGGGCGAATTCTCCGCGCAATTCCGCGTCGAGACCTTCAAAGCGCTCCTGCCAGGCTTTGCGGCGGGGGCGGGCTCTGAGGCCGGTGATGCGCCAAGCATCGAGGATGTCGGCGGGAATATGGAAGGGCTCATAGGGCCAGTCGAGCCGCTCGCGCGCCTCCTGCACTTCCTTTTCACCGAGCGGGCTGCCATGGGCCGAGGATTTGCCGGCCTTGTTGGGGGCGCCGAAGCCGATGGTGGTGCGCGCGGCGATCAGGGTCGGCCGATCCGACTGCCGCGCATCCGTCAGCGCCCGGTCGATCTGCTCGGGGTCGTGGCCGTCGATGCGCACGGCATTCCAGCCCGAGGCCTCCACACGCGCCACCTGATCGGTGGAATCCGACAACGAGATGTCGCCGTCGATGGTGATGTGGTTGTCGTCGAAGATGACGACCAGGCGGCTGAGCTTCAAATGGCCGGCGAGCGCGATGGCTTCCTGGCTGATGCCTTCCATGAGGTCGCCATCGGAGCACAGGACGTAGGTGTGATGATCGACGATGCCGTCGCCGAAACGCGCATTCAGCATGCGCTCGGCGAGCGCCATGCCGACGGCATTGGCGATGCCCTGACCGAGCGGGCCGGTGGTCGTCTCGATGCCTGGTGCTTCGCCGACTTCCGGATGCCCGGCCGTCTTGGAGCCGAGCTGGCGGAAATTCTTCAGCTCCTCAATCGTCATCTCGTCGTAGCCGAGAAGATAGAGGAGCGAATAGAGAAGCATCGAGCCGTGCCCCGCGGACAACACGAAACGGTCGCGGTCGGGCCAGTTCGGATCGGTGGGATCGAACTTCAAATGTCGGGTAAACAGGACGGTGGCAATGTCGGCCGCACCCATCGGCAGGCCGGGATGCCCCGATTTTGCTGCCTCCACCGCGTCCATGGCGAGCGCCCGGATCGCATTGGCCATGGATGCGTGCTTTTCGGCCTCTGGCATGGAAAACTTCCGAGATCGTGCCGGACATCAGGCCGTTCAGGCGCTGACCCGCGCTTCTTATCGTCCGGCGGGCGCGGCGAGACATACACGGCTCTCAAGGCGAGTCAACGCCGCAGCCATCAAGCCGCCGCGTATCATGCATCTTGAGCAGTTGACTGCTCTTTCAAGCGCTGCATAACCTCTCGGCCCCAATCCGTTGATTTTTGACGGCTCGGGGGTGAACCTTTGGCTCAAAGACGTGCATAGTGTGGTGCCATGGATCCTGCTTCCCCAGCCAATTCGACGACCGGCCATACGCCGAGCCGTTTCGCGCAAGCGACGGAGCTTTTCGAGAAAGCGATGAGCGAGCTCGAGCTTGCGGTGGAACGCAGCGAATCGCGCGGCGGCCATCACGAGACGCTCGTGCAGCAGCTTCACGATTCCGAACAGGACAGGGCGCGGCTCGCCGAGGAGCTGGATGCGGCGGGTGACCGCTGTGTCAGGCTGGAGCGGGCCAATCACGAAGTGGGCCAGCGGCTCGACCGTGCCATCACCCAGCTGAAATCGGCTCTCGGAGAGGATTTCTGACATTATGGCGACCGTAACGGTCAGCATCGGCGGACGGCGTTTCCGGCTCGCATGCGAGGACGGCGAAGAAGAGCACGTCATCGAACTCGGCGAGCGGTTGGATCAGACCGTCACAGAACTGCGCGCCAATGTCGGCGAGATCGGCGACCAGCGCCTGACCGTCATGGCGGCGATGCTGATGACCGACCGTCTCAGTGAGGCGGAAGGCCGCATCGCCGGGCTTGAAAGCGAAATCTCCGAATTGCGCGAAAGCCGCAACGAGGCGCTCGATCGCTTCGAGGCGCTGGAGAGCGAGGCGAGCGAGGCGATGGAGCGGGCCGGCCGACGCATTGCGCGGCTCGCACGCGCGTTGCGCGGCGGCTCAGCCAGCAGCGAAGAGGAGTGACGTGGCGCGGGCGAGCCTGACCCTGCGAATTCCTGCGTGATTGAAGATCCGTTTTTTTATCTGGTGGCTGTCCCGGCCGTCATCATGATCGGCCTTTCCAAGGGCGGGATCGGCGGTGCCGGGGCGATGCTCGGTGTGCCGCTCGTCACGCTCGCCATCGATCCGGTGCGCGCGGCCGCCATTCTGCTGCCGATTCTCGTCGCCATGGATCTCGTCAGTCTCTACGCCTGGCGCGGGGTCTATCAGACGAAGAGCCTCGCCATTCTCCTGCCGGGCGCGGTCCTTGGTGTCGGCATCGGTTGGATGCTCGCCGGGTCGATCGGGGAAGAGGAGATCCGCCTCATCGTCGGCGGGATCGGCCTCGTCTTTTCTCTCGACCATTATCTCGGGCATTATTTCGGCGGAGAAGCGCGGCGGGCACCGCGCTCGCATCAGCCGGCGAAAGGCGTGGTCTGGGGCTCCGTCGCGGGCTTCACGAGCTTCGTCGCTCATGCCGGCGGGCCGCCATTTCAGATGTATATGCTGCCGCTTCGGCTGCCGCCGCCGCTCTATGCCGGCACGTCCGTGATCTTCTTTGCGGTCGTCAATGCTCTCAAGCTCGTGCCTTATTTCATGCTCGGGCAATTCTCGGCGGCAAACCTCGAAACCTCGCTCGTTCTGATGCCGTTGGTGCCCGCCGCGACCTTGACCGGCGCCTGGCTGGTGAAGGTGGTGTCGCCGAAATTCTTCTATGCGCTGAGCTACGCGCTGGTCCTTCTGGTGTCGCTCAAGCTCATCTTCGATGCGGTCATGGCGCTGATCGTCTGAGACGCCGGCTCGGGGGCATCGGCGATCTCAAAGCAGGGCGTCTGCGAACAGCTTGACGGTGATGATTGCGAGGATCGTCAAAATCAAGCGATCGAAGCTGCCGGGTTTCATGTCTCGGCCGAGCCATTGGCCGAGACGCATGCCGAGGAATACCGGCACCAGGGCTGCGGCGCTGAGCATGAGGCGCTCCCAGGTGAGAATGCCGGCGAACGCGAGCGATGGCAGCTGTGCGGCGGCAAAGCTCGTGAAGAGAACGGACACCGCGAAGACGAATTTCGGCCGCTCCAGACGCAGGGCGTTCATGAAGGTAACGCTGACCGGGGCGGAGATGCCGGTCGCGCCTTGAAGGGTGCCTGCCAGGAAACCGATCGCCGGGGCGATTGCCGTGGCGCGTGCCATTGCGAGCTTGACCTGCGGGTGCAGGAGGCGGAGCGCGATATAGGCGAGCATGACGAGCGCGAGCCCGAGGGACAGGAGCCGGGCGGGCAGGCTCGTCAGGAGAAAGGTACCGGCAGCAATGCCGATGAGGCTCATCACAACAAGTCGCGGCAGGAAGGGGAGGTCGGCGCTGTGCGCGCGGAACCGCCAGACCTGGGAAAGGTTGGCCGTCAGGATCGGGATGGTCAGGATGGCGATCGCGTAAGGAACGCCGAGAAAAGCCGCAATGCCGGGTATCGCAACGAGCGGCAGTCCCATGCCGGCAACGCCTTTGATGGTGCCGCCTGCCGCAAGGCACAAGAAGATGATAAGAAGTTCGTTCAACGTGGGTCGCTCTCGATGAGTTGTCTTTGCCCTGTCGAATGGGTCGAAGGCGTCACCGCTGTCGCCCCACTTGCCTGATGGGCTGCCTGCATGGCGGGAAATCTTAGAAGTGTTGCCGGCCGGGATATGGTCTGACAAAATCGAGCGAGCTTAGCGGTTTTTTCATCCTCCCGTCCGATCGTTAGCATGAGAGCGTCCGACAGCCAGGATGATGGAGCACGGTTCACACATATATATCGATCGCCGCGCCGAGCCGGATATCTATGTCTCGCTGGTCAATTCCCTCTACAGCTCGATGCGATCTCTGGTCGCAGGGGCCATCGGGGGGACGGCGGCCGTCCTTGTCACGGCGATCCAGATCGGCGGATCGCCTCTCTATGTGTGCGCTGCTGTCATTGCCGTCGTCGGTTTCGTGCGCGTGGCCGTGGCCTTCGCCTTTCGCAGGCGTGGCGGCGACACGCTGCCGGTGGAGAGGCCGGTGCTGTGGGACGTGCTCTACGGCATCGGGGCATGCGCGTTCTCCTTTCTCCTCGGCGTCTGGTGCTACATCTGTCTGACGTTCTATGACGATGTCACCGCGCAGCTCGTCGCCGTGTCGGTGACGATCGGTTATTCCGCCGGCATCGCCGGACGCAATGCGGGTCGTCCGCAGCTCGTTTCTCTCCAAATCCTGTTTGCCTGTCTGCCGCTCGTCACCGGTTTCGTGGTGCATGGCGAGACGCCTTATCTGGCCCTCGGCATGCTGCTCGCCTTCTTCTTCTGGAGTATGCGCGGCGTTTCGATTTCCATCAGCGAGACGCTGCTTGCGGCGTTGCGGGCCGAAAAGGTGATGACGCTGCTTGCGGGACGCCTGGAAGCGGCGCTCTCAAGCATGTCGCATGGTGTGCTGATGATCGATGCGGACCAGAAGCTGCGGGTCTACAATCAGCGTGCTCTCAGCCTCCTCGGGCTTCACCCCGAAGCCATCCGGCATGGCATGCCGATCGGCGAGCTGGTCCAGGCCTGCGTCCGCGAGGGCGTCTTCTCGCGCTCGGAGCTGAAGCGGCTGCAGGAGGAGTTCACGGTCGGGCGCACCTTGCAGATCGTGACCAACGACCGGCGCACCATTTCTCTCACCAGCGAGCCCGCGAAGGACGGCGGCGTCGTCATCGTCGCGGAGGACGTGACGGAGCGCAAACGCACCGAAGCGCGCATCTCCTATATGGCGCATCACGACGACGTCACCGGCCTGCCCAATCGCGTCCGCCTGAAAGAGGAGCTGGAGCAGTTCCTGCGCAAGAGCGCGGAGACGAGCTCGGCCTTTGCGGTTTTCTGCGTCGATCTCGATCACTTCAAGAGCGTCAACGATACGCTCGGTCATCCGGTCGGCGACAGCCTGTTGCGCGCGACGGCGCGGAGGCTCGCCTCCATGACGCGCAAGAGCGACCTTCTCGCCCGCTTCGGCGGTGACGAATTCGTGCTTCTCGCCTCGGGCGTCACCGACGCCGAACAGGCCGAGCAGTTCGCGACGCGGATCATTACCGCCTTGTCGCGTCCTTATGCGCTCAACGGCCACAGCATCGTTGCTGGTGCAAGCGTTGGCGTGGCCTTCGCACCGAAGGACGGTTCGAACGCCGATGCCCTCATCAAGAATGCCGACATGGCGCTCTACCGGGCCAAGGCGAACGGACGCGGCACGTTCTGCGTCTTCCAGCCGGAGATGGATGTGCGGGCACAGGAGCGCCGCTCGCTCGAGATGGAATTGCGCAGCGCCTTCGCCAACGAGGAGCTGCAGCTCTATTATCAGCCGCTTCTCAATGTGCGCAGCCGGACGATCTCCACCTGCGAGGCGCTGTTGCGCTGGCCGCGTGCGGGGCGGGGGATCGTTTCGCCCGGCGAGTTCATCCCGCTCGCCGAAGAGATGGGGCTGATCGTCGAGATCGGCGATTGGACGCTGGTGCAGGCCTGCCGTCAGGCCGTGCAATGGCCGGAAGAGATCCGCGTCGCCGTCAATGTCTCGCCGATGCATTTTCGGCGCGGGGACATCGTTCGCTCCGTCGAAGCGGCCTTGCAGGATTCAGGACTTCCGGCCGACCGGCTGGAGATCGAGGTCACGGAATCGGTGCTGCTCGAGCAGACCGAGCGCACGCGTCAGGCGCTCGGAGAGCTCGCCGAGATGGGGATCCGCATCTCGCTCGATGATTTCGGCACCGGCTATTCGAGCCTCGCCTATCTGCAAAATTACCCGTTCCACAAGGTCAAGATCGACCGCTCCTTCCTCTCCGGGCTCGATGCCGATCCGCAGCGCCTCATCATGTTGCGCGGCGTGGCGCGTCTTTCCGCAGAGCTCGGCCTGGCCGTCACGCTGGAAGGGGTGGAGCGCGACGACCAACTCGCCATCGTCATGGCGGACGGATATGTCGACGAGGTGCAGGGCTTTCTGATCAGCTGCCCGGTGCCGGCGGAGAAGCTTGGCAGGCTTTTTGCATCGCGAAAAGAAAAGCAGGCGGCGGCGTAGGTTCAGCCACTCGCCGGCGGGAGGGTCTCAGCCAAATCGTAGTTTGCGGTGCAGCATGGGTTTTCATTTCACAGGTTAAATGTTAACCTTAACAAAATGCTGCAAGCTTGCTGCTACCCTAAAGTTTATATTAACGTCATGAAGAGTTTTGTAATAAGTGTCAGTGTTCCTCTGCGGCGGGGGGTGGAATATGGCCAGATTTGACGCAACGGCGTGCGACGTGCGCGGCGAAGATATTGTCGGCGATGAGCGGAGGACGGCTGGACCTGGTGCAGTTGGCGTCGCAATGCCGGCGAAGGGCTCCGTGGAAAGTGTTCGTTCCGCGGTTGCTGAGATTGCCGAGGATGTGCGGGAGGTCGTTCTTTCTTTTGAGGCCGAGACCGCGACCTTGTGGTCGACCATGGTGCCGCCAGGCCGACCGTGTTTTACGCGGCGGCTTGTCAGCGAATACATCCATCTGTTTCAGTCGCTGAATGCGCGCTTCGCAGATGCGGAATCGCTTGCGCTCAAATACATCGTCTATCAATCCGGGACGCCGTCCATCTTCAGCCTCGGGGGCGATCTCGACTTGTTCTCGCGGCTGATCAGGGCGCGCGACGATGAGGGATTGCGCGATTATGCGCATGCCTGCGCCAAGATGACCTACCTCAATTCCGTCAGCGCCGATCTGCCGATCGTGACCATCGCGCTGGTGCAGGGGCAGGCGCTTGGAGGCGGGCTGGAATCGGCACTGTCCTGCAACCTCATCATCGCCGAAAAAAGCGCCACCTTCGGGCTGCCGGAGGTGCTCTTCAATCTCTTCCCCGGCATGGGCGCCTATTCGTATCTGAGCCGCAAGGTGTCGAGCCGGGTCGCGGAAAAGCTGATGCTATCCGGGCGCACCTATTCGGCTGACGAAATGCTTGAGGCCGGCGTCATCGACGAGGTGGTGGAAGACGGCACCGGCGAACAGGCCGTGCGCGACCTGATCGAGCGCTCGCAGCGACGTCACAACGCGCAGGTCGGCGTCTATCGCACCCGCCGCCGCGTCATGCCGCTCAGCTACGAGGAATTGCGTGATGTCACGGATATCTGGGTCGAGTGTGCGCTCGGCATTACGGATCTCGATCTGCGCAAGATGGAGAAGCTGGTGAAAGCCCAGGACCGGCTCAAAGGCGCTGTGGCCATGCCCGCAGCCGCGCATTCATGAGGATGATCCATGCCTCTTGCTGAATTGAGACTGACGCGCGGGGCGCTGTCGGACGCGAAGCTGGATATTCTGGCGCGCGACCTGACGGCGATCCTTCTGGAGCACCAGGGCGCGCGGCCGGGCAGTGCCGTGGCGCGCTCGATCACGCGCCTGGAAGTGACGGAGTTCGAACCGCGCCGCACCTATGTCGGCGGCAACCTCTCCAATGCGCCGTGCTACCGGCTCTCCTACACGGTGCCGCTCGGCGCCTTGAACGAGGACAAGAAGCGCTCGCTCGTCGAGAAATCGACGAATGCCATCCTCGCGGCGGAAGGCACGCCTTTCACCGAGGACGACGCTTACCGGGTCTGGTGTTTGATCGACGAGGTGCCTGACGGAAACTGGGCGAGCGCGGGCAAAATCTGGCGCTGGCGCGATATCATGCGCTGGGTCGCCCGACGCGAGATCGCCGCACGACGCCAGGAGCGCGACAACGGCGGAGGGCAGCTTCCGGAGCGGGAACGCAAGACCGGCAGAGCCGGGATCGCCGCCTGATCGCCGGGAAGCTGAAGCTTCCCGAAGCCCAGCTCAGGGCGCGAAAGGTGCCGTGAGGCTCAAGACACCAAGGCTGCATCGCCGCCTCCGGCGACGCAGATCGATGCGACCAGCACATCGTGCATGGGCCGTTTCAGGCGCACTGAAAGGGTCGAGCCTGCGGGTCGAGCAGATTGCCGTGCATCGGCCCTTTCGGCACCTGTTTCGTGCAAGGCGGCTCGTTGCACAAGTCGATGCGAGCCAAGTCGACCCGCAACGAGGCACGGCCCAAAGTGGGAGCCTCAAAGCGAAACCGGCTATCGAAGGGAAAGGGGATGCGGGCGACTGACGACGTTCGGAACATCCTGGACAGGAGGAGCGTCGGCGGGTCATCGCGGCCTCGCGCCCGGCGGGCCATTTTCAGCCCTTCCGGCCGAGAGCCGGAAGGACCTGTCAAGCGTTTGAGAAGGCTCTAGAGAGCACCTTCCTGCTGACCTTTCAGACGCGCAATCTCGTCCTTGAGTTGCAGCTTGCGCCGCTTCAGCTCAGCGACTTCAAGATCGTCGCTGGCCGGGTGGGCCACGGCTTCCTCGATCTCTTTTTCGAGTGCCTCATGGCGCCGCTCGAGCTCGGCAAGGCGCGCTTCAAGGGGCATATGCGTCTCCATCTATGGTGGGGGAGTTAAAGTGTGACATAGCTTCACCGCTCTGTCTAACGGAGCGGCAGGGTCCGTTAATATCCGCTGATCATTTGATCACGCATTTTTTTCGCTTCAAGCTGCGGCTTTTCGAACCGCACCCTGGCATCCGCGGCCGATAGGCTGCATGAGACAATTCCTCGTGATAGATTGCCGCCCTGGAGGTGATGATGGATGGTAGCGACAACGTCGTGGAGTTGACGCAGAAGGAAATCAGGGCGGAACTCGCTCTCCTGCGTCAGGAACACCGCGATCTCGATCATGCCATCGAAGCCATTCATACGGCCTCTCCCCAGCCCGATTACCTGCAATTGCAGCGCCTGAAGCGAAAGAAGCTCGCTTTGAAGGATCGCATTCTGGCGCTCGAAGACAGGCTTCTGCCGGATATCATCGCGTGAGACCTGCTCCCGGGCGACCCTTCGTGGTGGCGTGTCGGCCTCGCCGCTCTCTCGCTGCCTGATATTTGGGCCTGAAGGTCGTCTTGCGGGAGGCTCCTGCATTCGTTAATCCGGCGTCTTCCCGGTTTTCTTTCCCTGCCAAGCGGACATTGTCACCTTGACCGCATCATCTTCCGTTCCTGTCGCGCTCGTCATGGGCAGCCGTTCCGACTGGGCCACCATGCAGCGGGCTGCCGAAAAGCTCGACGAGCTCGCCATCGGCTATGAGGCGCGCATCGTCTCTGCGCACCGCACTCCGGAGCGGCTCTACGAATTCGCCAAAGGGGCCGAAACGAGCGGCTTCAAGGTGATCATCGCGGGTGCCGGAGGGGCGGCGCATCTGCCGGGCATGGTCGCCTCCCTGACGCGACTGCCGGTGCTCGGCGTGCCCGTGCAATCGCGGGCCTTGTCGGGGCAGGATTCGCTTTATTCGATCGTGCAGATGCCGGCCGGCATTCCGGTTGCGACCTTTGCGATCGGCGAAGCCGGGGCGGCCAACGCCGCGCTCTTCGCCGCGTCCATCCTGTCGCTTGGCGATGCGGCTCTGGCGGAGCGGCTCGCAACCTTCCGGTTGCGGCAGAGCGATGCGGTCGGCGAGGATCCGCGCGATGCCGGCTGATCGCACAGGAGCACTCGCGCCGGGCGCCACCATCGGCATTCTGGGCGGCGGGCAGCTCGGCCGGATGCTGGCGGTTGCCGCCGCACAGCTCGGCCTTTCGACGCATGTCTTCTGCCCGGATCCCGACAGTCCGGCCTTCGACGTGTCGGCACATTACACGGTCGCTCCATACGACGATCTGCGCGCTCTCGAAGCTTTTGCGGCCGACGTCGACGTCGTCACCTACGAATTTGAGAACATCACGGTCGATGCCGTCGAATTGCTTGCCGCGACCTGCCCGGTGCGGCCGGGGCCGCGCGCGCTGGAAGTGGCGCAGGACCGGTTCAACGAGAAGAGTTTTTTGACCGGGGCCGGCGTGCCGGTCGGCCCTTATGCCGCGATCGACGATCTGGATGATCTAAAAGCCGCGCTGCAACGCCTGAAGACGCCGGCGATCCTGAAGACGCGTCGCTTCGGCTATGACGGCAAGGGCCAGGTGCGTATCGATGACGCCAAAGATGCGGAGGCGGCCTATGAGGCGATCGCGTGTGCGCCGGCGGTTCTGGAAGCCTTCGTGCCGTTCTCGCGCGAAGTCTCCGTGATTGCGGTGCGCGGGGTGAACGGCGAGACGGCGGTCTACGACGTGCCGGAAAACGTCCACCGCAACCATATCCTCCACACCTCCACCGTGCCGGCCAATATCGCGCTTGCGACGCGGCAGAAGGCTGCGGAAATCGCCGCCACCATCGTCGATGGTCTCGACTATATTGGTGTCATCGGCGTGGAGCTCTTCGTCGTCGAGGAGGGGGGCGTGGAGCGGCTCGTCGTCAACGAGATTGCGCCGCGCGTGCACAATTCCGGCCATTGGACGCGCGATGCCTGCGTCTGCTCGCAATTCGAAAATCATATCCGGGCGATCGCCGGCTGGCCGCTCGGTTCCGTTTCCCGCCACAGCGATGCGGTGATGACCAACCTGATCGGCGAAGAGGCCGAGCATTGGCAGGCACTTGCGGGCGAGAACAATTGTTGTCTGACCCTCTACGGCAAGCGCGAAATCCGGCCCGGCCGCAAGATGGGGCATGTGACGCGGCTTCAGCCGCTTACCAAGGCGCCTTGCTAAGCCCCGCAAAGTGTGGTGCAAGGCCGCCGATCTCTCGACAGGATTAGCGATGAAAATCAGCGGTAACGACATCCGCCCGGGCAATGTCATCGAATATGACGGCACGCTCTGGGTGGCGGTGAAAACCAATAAGGTGAAACCCGGCAAGGGGCCGGCCTACAATCAGGTCGAACTCAAGAACCTGATCGACGGGCGCAAGCTCAACAATCGCTTCGGTTCCGACGAAAAGGTCGAGCGCGCCCGCATCGAGACCAAGGATTTCCAGTTTCTCTACAAGGATGGAGATGTGCTGGTGTTCATGGATTCTGAGAGCTACGAGCAGATCAATCTCGCCGAGGAATTTGTGGGTGAGCGCGCCGCCTTTCTGCAGGACGGCATGACCGTGACCCTCGAAATGCATGAGGAAAAGCCGATCGGCATCGCGCTTCCGGACCAGGTGGTGCTCGCCATCACCGAGACGGAGCCGACGATCAAAGGCCAGACGGCCGCCTCCTCCTACAAGCCGGCGATGCTGGAAAACGGTGTGCGCGTGATGGTGCCGCCCTTCATCACCGCCGGTGAGAGGATCGTCGTCGACACCAACGAGATCGCTTACATCAAGCGGGCCGAGTAGGTACGGCTCACACGACATGGCAAGATCGGCAATTCTCAATGTGATGGTGCGCGCCGCCACCAAAGCGGGGCGCGTGCTCGCCCGCGACTTCGGCGAGGTCGAGCATCTTCAGGTGTCCCGCAAGGGACCGGCGGATTTCGTCAGCGCTGCCGACCGGCGCGCGGAGGAGATCATCCGCGAGGAACTGGAGCGCGCGCGGCCCGGCTATTCCTTCCTGATGGAGGAATCCGGCGAGAAGATCGGCGAGGATCCGCAGCACCGATGGATCGTCGATCCGCTCGACGGCACCACGAACTTCCTGCACGGCATTCCGATGTTCGCCGTCTCGATTGCGCTCGAGCGCCAGGGGCGGCTGGCGGCGGGTGTCATCTACAATCCTGTCACGGACGAGCTCTATACCGCGGAACGTGGTTCGGGGGCCTTCTTCAACGATCGACGCCTGCGCGTCGCCCAGCGCCGGGTCTTTGCGGAAACGGTCATCGCAACCGGCATTCCGCATTTCGGTCGTGGCGAGCATGGACCGTATCTGCGCCAGATGGCTGCGGTCATGGCGGAGGCTGCGGGTATCCGGCGCTTCGGTGCGGCTGCGCTCGATCTCGCCTGGGTCGCCTCCGGCCGCTTCGACGGCTTCTGGGAGAGCCATCTGTCGCCCTGGGACATGGCGGCGGGCATTCTCCTCATCCGCGAGGCGGGCGGCTTCGTCACCGACATCAAGGGCGGTGAGGCCATGCTTGCCTCCGGCACCATCGTCGCCGGCAACGAGGCGGTGCACCAGCATCTCGCCGGACTGCTCAAGGGTGCAGGCGGATAATTCGCCGGAATCGGCCGCGACTGTTTCGTCCTTCCGGCAAATCACGCTAGATTGGACCAGAGCGCGGCCGAACCCTGGATAATATGGCGAAAGAATACGACCCCTACCGGCTTTCTTCGCCCCGAATCTTTCTGGTTCGGATGCTGATCTTTCTGGTGATTGCGGCCTTCGTGCCGCTCATCCTGTATCGCCAGATCGCCGTCGGCTTCATGTCCAATCCGGGCCTCAACGGGCTCATCATCGGTGTGCTTCTGATCGGCGTGCTGCTCGCCTTCCGCAGCGTCGTCATGCTGATGCCGGAAGTGCATTGGGTGAATTCCTTCCGCCGGCAGGAAGCCGGCTTTTCCGAGGATTCGCCCAGGCTTCTCGCGCCGATGGCGACGCTTCTGCGCGACCGGCGCGAGGCGATGCTGTCGACCTCCACCTGGCGTTCGATCCTCGATTCCATTGCCACGCGTCTCGACGAAAACCGCGAAATCCTGCGCTATCTGACCGGGCTTCTCGTCTTTCTCGGGCTTCTCGGCACGTTTTGGGGGCTGTTGCGCACGGTCGGCTCCGTCAGCGAGACGATCCAGTCCTTGCGGGTCGATTCCGGCGAGGCGGGCGTCATCTTCGAGGATTTGAAGGCCGGGCTCGAAGCGCCGCTTTCCGGCATGGGCATCGCCTTTTCGTCCTCGCTCTTCGGCCTTGCCTCCTCGCTCGTCCTCGGCTTTCTCGATCTGCAGGCCGGGCAGGCGCAGAACCGCTTCTATACCGAGCTCGAAGACTGGCTTTCGACGATGACCGACCTTGAGGATTTCGACCTCGAGGATGCTGAGACCGGCAATACGGTTCAGGAGATCCGGCTCGCGGTGGAGCGTCTGTCGCGTAATATGGAGGGCGGAGGACGGCCTTCGATCGCAGCGATGGCCAATCTCGCCGAAGGCATCCAGGGTCTCGTCCAGCATATGCGCAACGAACAGCAGATGGTGCGCGACTGGATGGAGGGGCAGGCCGAACAGCGCGAATATCTGCAGAACACGCTCGATGCCATCGCCGAGCGGCTCGGCCATGACGGTGCCGAGGAGAAGACGCGGCGGATGCGTGAGGCGGAGAAGCCTTATCCGCAGCGCATGCCGGGCCTGACGGAAACCGGCAGGGAGCGCTGATCCATGGCGCTCGCACGCGCAAGGCGCATGCAGCGCACGGATTACTGGCCGGGCTTCGTCGACGCCATGGCGACGCTGCTTTTGGTCTTCGTTTTCCTGCTGACCGTCTTCTTCATCGCGCAGTTCTTCCTCTCGCAGGAGATTTCCGGGCGCGACGAAGTCTTGAACCGGCTCAATGCGCAGATCGCCGAGCTGACCGAGCTTCTCGCGCTGGAGCGCACCGACAATCGCGACATGACGGAGACGATCGCCTCGCTGCAGGCGAGCCTTTCAAGCGCTGAAGGCGAGCGCGACCGGTTGCAGGGGCTGTTGTCGTCCTCATCTGGTGCCGCCGGCGAGGCGGAGGAGCGCATCTCCGGCCTCACGAGCGATCTCGCCAACGAAAAGGAAGTGAGCCAGCGCGCGCTGGCGCAGGTAGAGCTTCTGAACCAGCAGCTTTCCGCGCTTCGCCGCCAGATCGCGGCACTGGAAGATGCGCTCGAAGCCTCCGAAACGCGCGATCGGCAGAGCCAGACCAAGATCGCCGATCTCGGGCGGCGGCTCAACGTGGCGCTCGCCCAGCGGGTTCAGGAGTTGTCGCGCTACCGTTCCGACTTTTTCGGGCGGCTGCGCGAAATTCTCGCCGGGCGCTCCGACATCGAGGTGGTGGGCGACCGTTTTGTGCTGCCTGCCTCCGTGCTCTTCCCGACGGGGACGGACGAGATCACCGATTCCTTCAAACCCGATCTCAATGAGCTCGCAGACGCCATCAAGGAGCTCGAGGCGGAGATCCCGAAAGAGATCAATTGGGTGATCCGGGTGGACGGCCACACCGACAAACGCCCGGTTTCCGGCACGGGACGTTTCCAATCAAACTGGGATCTGTCGGCGGCACGCGCCATTTCTGTCGTGCGCTATCTGATCGACCAGGGGGTTTCGCCGCAACATCTCGTTGCTGCCGGCTTCGGCGAATATCAGCCGCTCGACGAGGGCGACACGGAAGCCGCCTATCGCAGAAATCGGCGCATCGAGTTGAAGCTGACGGAGCGGTGAGGGGTGATCGAGCGGCTCGACCTGGAGGATTATCACTGATGGCGATCTATTTCGAAAAAGCCTTTGGCGTCAACGCCGAGACCTTGCTTCGCATTCAGGCGGCGCATGACCTCGCCGGGGCGCGGCTGCGCGACGACGAGATCAAGGTGGAGCTTCTCACTCGGGCGGCCTGAGGCATTCCCGGCTGCTTGACCCGCATCAAGGCTCAGCCGCCCGCTGCCTGTTAGCCTCCGCTGTGAAGCTCGCGGAGGCATACGATGCTTTCGAGGCGCAATATCATCGTCGGTTCCGGTGTGGTCCTCGCTGGGGCGGGCATTGGCTATTCTCTCTGGCCGGGCACCGACCCGGCCTATGCCGCAGCGGTGGACGCCTCTCGCCGGAGGCTCGACGTCGAAGCTGCGGGAGCCGGCTCCGGTGAGGCATTTTCCGGCCTCATCCGCTACGCCACCCTTGCCGCGAACAGCCACAACACGCAACCCTGGCTCTTCGGCGTCTCCGGCCGCGAGATCCGCATCACGCCGGATTTTTCGCGCCGCTGCCCCGCGGTCGATCCCGAGGACAGGCATCTCTTCGCTTCGCTCGGCTGCGCTGCCGAGAACCTCATGCTGGCAGCCGGCGCGGTGGGCTTTGCCGCGGAGGCGCGCTTCGACGACGATGCCCAGGCGGCCGTCATCTCGCTGACCCCCGCAGCTGCGCATAGCTTGCCGGCGTTCGAGGCTATCCCGCGCCGCCAATCGACCCGCGCGCCTTTCGATGCCTCGCCCCTCTCCGTCGAAGAGCTTCACGCCCTGGAGGGGGCGACCGACCGGCCCGGCGTGCGCACGCGGTTCCTGACCGCCCGAACCGAGCTCGACGAGCTGAAAGACTTCGTCGTTTGGGGCAACACGGCGCAATGCGGGGACGCGGCCTTCGTCGAGGAGCTTCGGAGCTGGGTGCGCTTCAACGAGAGCGACGCGGTGCGTCGGCGCGACGGACTCTTTGCCGGCGCCTCGGGCAATCCGGTGACGCCGTGCTGGCTTGGGCGAGCGATCTTTCCTTATGTCTTCACTGCCGCAGCGGAGAACCCGAAATATGTCGCCCAGATCGACGGGGCGGCCGGTGCGCTCGTTCTTTTCGCCGAGAAGAACGATGCGGCTGGCCTCTTCGCGGTCGGGCGCGCCGCGCAGCGCTTCATGCTGGAGGCGGAGGCGCGCGACATCCGCACGAGCTTCGTCAACCAGCCGGTGGAGGTCGCCTCGGTGCGGCGCGCCTTCGCGTCCTGGCTCGGCGAGGGGCTGAGGCCGGCGCTCGTCCTCCGCTTCGGCCGGGGCGCGAAAGTGCCGATGTCGCTCAGAAGACCCGTCGCCGCTGTGACGGTGTGAGGCTCAGGTCGTCGCCGGCCCTCCCATCCTGGAGCCGACGACCTTTTCGAAGAGATGCCAGGTGGCGTGGCCCAAGACCGGCAGGACGATAAAGAGACCGAGGAAGGCCGGCGCGAGCGCGAGGAGGGTGAGCGCACCGACGATGACGCCCCAGGCGAGCATCGGGCGCGGATTCTTGCGCACCGTCTTAAAGCTCACGATCATCGCCGAAACGAAGTCGAGCTCGCGGTCCAGGAGGAGCGGCATTGCGATCACCGTCGACGAGAAGAGGACGAGCGCCAGAAAGGCCCCGACGGCGCTGCCCACGAGGAGGAAGCCGAGCCCTTCCGGCGTCGTCGTGACGACACTGAAAAAGTCGGCAAGGCTCGAAAAGCTCTTGAAGCCGAGGAAGAGGGCGAGAAGCAGTCGCACCTGATAGATCCAGATCCAGAAGATGAAGAGGATGACGAAGGCCATCCAGCTCATCTGCCGCTGGCGCTGGCGGGAGACGGTTGTCAGCACGCGCCGCCATCCCGGCCTCTCGCCGCGGGCGCGGCAGCGGCTCACCTCGTAGAGCCCGGCGGCCACGAAAGGACCCAGCAAGGGGAAGCCCACACCGAAGGGCAGGATCATCCAGGGCATGTCGAGAGCGATGAGGAGGCCTAAGACGATGAAGCCGCCGGCCACGAAAATCGCTGCAAAAAACAGGCCGTAGAGAGGCTCGGCGAGGAAATCGGCAAGCCCGTCTTTGAGCGCGCTCTTGAGGTCGGCAAAGCCGATCTCGCGGACATCCGGCATGCGCGGCACCGCGGAGGCCCGCGGTTCTTCCGTCATCGTCACAGCGTCCCTCCCAGGACAGTATGGACTGTTCTCAGCGGCCGTTCCGGCTCGTCTTCCTGAAAAATCTAGAGCGGTTCGCGTTCTGGCGGAAGCTCTCCTGTGCTGCGCGATACGGGCGGAGCCAGTCGTGAGGCTGTGAACCGACGGCTCCCGAAGGCGCGCCGGGGGCGGGTATGCGCCCTCCTTCGCGAGCCGGCAGTTTCGAAATTTAATTATTGCATTTTAAAGTCGGATTTTTTAGCTGTGCCCGTGATCTTCCAAAGGACGGGTATGCTCGCTTCCTTCCTCATCATGCTGCGCGAGGGCCTCGAAGCCGCTCTGGTGACCGGCATCATCGCCACTTATCTGCGTCAGACGGGGCGTTCCGCATGGATGCCGCTCGTCTGGGTCGGGATTTTTCTCGCTGTCGCTCTGTCGCTTTTCGTCGGCGCCGCCCTGCAATGGGTGAGCGCGGAGTTCCCGCAGAAATACCAGGAGCTGTTCGAGGCCTGCGTCGGTCTCGTCGCCGTCGTCATCCTGACCTCGATGGTCTTCTGGATGCGCAAGGCTGCGCGCTCCATCAAGACGGAATTGCACGATTCCATCGATGCGGCTTTTTCCGCCCCCAAAGGCGCCGCCTGGGCGCTGATCGCCATGGTCTTCTTCGCGGTGGCGCGGGAAGGCCTTGAATCGATCTTCTTCCTTCTCGCCATTTTTCAGCAGAGTTCCGGCCCCGGCGTGCCGCTTGCAGCGCTTGCCGGCGTGCTCGTCTCCGTCGCTGCGGGCTTTGCGATCTATGTGGGCGGGCTCAGGCTCAATCTCCGCCGCTTCTTCCGTTGGACGGGCGTCTTCATCCTCTTCGTCGCCGCCGGCATCCTGGCGAGCGCCCTCGGCAATATGCACGAGGCGGGGCTGTGGAACGAGCTGCAGACGCCGGCCTATGATCTGAGCCGCGTTTTGCCGGTTTCCAGCGTCGTCGGCACCATCCTGTCCGGTATCCTCGGCTACCAGGAGAGCCCGAGCGTCGGAGAGATCCTTCTCTATGTCATCTTCCTCGGCGGGAGCCTTTTCTTCTTTCTGAAGCCTGCACGGCCAGAGAAGGAGGCGAGCGTCTACGCGCCGAGCCCAACCGCGGAGCGTCCCAATGCCGGCGCCTGAGCCTCAGCCCAAAACGCCTCGTTCGGGGCTCATGTCCCTTGCCATCGCCGGCGCAGCGCTTCTCGCCATCGCCGGCGGCGCGGCCTTCTATTATGCGAGCCAGCATGCCGCGGGGCGGGCAGACACAACCGATCAGTTCCGCGTCGCCGTCAGCGCCACGGCCTGCGAGCCGAACGAAATCACGGTGCCCGGCGGCAAGCGCTCGTTTGAGATCCTCAACACATCCGAGCGGCCGATCGAATGGGAAATCCTCGACGGCGTCATGGTCGTGGCGGAGCGCGAGAACATCGCGCCGGGCTTCAAACAGACGCTGACGGCGCAGCTTCGCCCGGGCGATTACGAGATCACCTGCGGCCTTCTCTCCAATCCGCGCGGCGTCCTGCATGTGACGGAATCGGAAGAGGCGCGGACGGCGGCGAGCACGGTCGGCCTCAGGAATTTCCTCGGGGCCTTGTCGGAATACAAGGTCTACCTCGTGCAGCAGGGGATGGCTGCGGTTGCCGCCAGTGAAGCGCTCGCTGCGGCGATCAAGGCCGGCGATCTTCAAGAGGCGCAGGATCTGTGGGTGGCCGCGCGGCTTCCCTATAAGCGCGTGGAGCCGGTCGCCTACCGCCTGTCGGATCTCGAAAACGCCATCGATCCGGTCGCGGATTATCTGGAAAAGCGCGAGGCCGACCCGGCGTTCACCGGCTTCCATCGTCTCGAATACGGGCTCTTTTCGGAAGAGACGACCGAGGGGCTGGCGCCGGTCGCCGACGAACTCGTCGCCAATATGGGCGAACTCAAATCGCGCCTCGGCAAGCTCAAGCTCGATCCGGCGCTGTTGATGGCGATCCCGGGCGATATGGCGCGGCAGCTGTCGGACGGGAAAATCAAGGCGGGCGAAGACCATTACGCCCACACCGATCTTGCCGATTTTGCCGCGAATTTCGAGGGCATCGCCAAGATCACGGGGCTTTTGCAGGCCGTCGTGGAGCCGGTCGATCCGGCTCTCGAGAAGGAGATCGATGCGAAGTTGAAGGCGGTGGAGATGAAGCTCTCAGAGCTTTCCGGGCCGGATGGCTACCCGTCCTACGACAGCGTCGACGAGGCCGCGCGCGCCTCCCTCTCTGCGGCCTTCCAGGAACTCGCCGACGTCCTCGACCGGCTCGACCAGGTGATCGGAGTGAGCTGAGATGACAGATAGGATCAAGGACAACACGGCGCGTTTGGGCTTCGGCTGCCCGTTTGCGAGCCGCCGCCAAGTGCTCCTCGGGCTCGGTGGCGCCGGCAGTGCGCTTGCCTTGGGAGCGGTCCCGGCACTGGCCGAAGAGGGCGACGGGCATCAGGTCACCGATGCGCCGACGGGTCTCAACAGCACGTCGGAGCGGGTGCCGTTCTATGGCAAGCATCAGGCGGGGATCGTCACGCCGCGACCGGCGACCGGCATCATGGCGGCTTTCGATGTCGTCGCACGCACGCCGGACGACCTGGAGACGATGCTGCGCAAATTGACGGAGCGCATCGTCTTTCTGACACAAGGCGGCGAGGTGCCGGAGCTCGATCCGAAGCTGCCGCCGCCGGATTCCGGGATTCTGGGGCCGGTGGTGGCCCCGGACAATCTGACCATCACCGTCGGGCTCGGCGCCTCCTTGTTTGAACGCCGGGAGTTTTTGACCCCTCTGAAGCCGCGCACGCTTCAGCGCATGACGCAGTTCCCGAACGACGCGCTCGATGCGGAGCGCTGTCATGGCGATCTTTCGCTGCAGTTCTGCGCCAATCTGCAGGACACCAATATTCACGCGCTGCGCGACATCGTGAAGAACCTGCCGGAATATCTGGTGCTGCGCTGGATGCAGGAAGGCGATGTCCCGGTCATTCCGCCAAAGCCCGACGGGGAGACGGAAAGCGCGCGCAATTTCCTCGGCTTTCGCGACGGCTCCGCCAACCCGGATTCCAACGATCGCGACCTCATGCAGAAGGTCGTGTGGGTCGGCGAGGGCGATGACGAGCCGCAATGGGCCCATGGCGGCACCTATCAGGCGGTGCGCATCATCCGCAATTTCGTCGAGCGCTGGGATCGCACGCCGCTCAAGGAGCAGGAAGAGATATTCGGGCGCAAGAAGGACAGCGGCGCGCCCTTCGGCGGGACGCGCGAAAGCGATGTGCCGGATTACACGCGCGATCCACAGGGCGAGCTGACGCCGCTCGATTCCCATATCCGGCTCGCCAATCCGCGCACGCCGGAGGCCGACGACAATCTCATCCTGAGGCGACCGTTCAATTATTCGAACGGCGTCACGAAGTCCGGCCAGCTCGACCAGGGGCTCTTGTTCATCGCCTACCAGGCGGATCTGGAGAAGGGCTTCATCGCCGTCCAGACGAAGCTCAATGGCGAACCGCTGGAGGAATACATCAAGCCCGTCGGCGGCGGGTACTTCTTCGTCCTGCCCGGGGTCTCAAGCCCCGATCGATATCTCGGACAGGACCTCATCGAAGCGGTTTCGACCGCCGATACCCCCATCTGAACCGACCTAGGGAAAGGAAAGATACCCTTATGAACTTCACCCGACATCTGCGCGCAGGCGCCCTGGCATTCGCTCTCAGCACCACGGCTCTCACCGGGGCCATGGCGCAAGACGCCTCGCTCGACCTCGTTGAGCCGCTTGCCCAGTACAAGATCTACGTGGCCGAAAACACCGCAGAGCTGGTGAAGGACACGCAAGCTTTCGTCGCAGCGATCAAGGCCGGCGATGTGGAGAAGGCGAAGGAGCTCTTCGCGCCGACGCGCACGAGCTACGAGGCTGTGGAGCCGATCGCCGAGCTCTTCTCCGACCTCGACGTCTCCATCGACGCCCGCGCCGACGATTACGAAAAGGGCGAACAGGACCCGACTTTCACCGGCTTCCACCGCCTTGAATATGGCCTGTGGGAAGAGGGTTCCACGGACGGGCTCGACGAATACGCCGATCAGCTTTTGTCGGACGTGAAAGACCTCAACAGCCGTATCAACGAGCTGACCTTCCCGCCGGAAGTGGTCGTCGGCGGCGCGGCCGCGCTCATGGAAGAGGTTGCGGCAACAAAAATCTCGGGCGAGGAAGACCGCTACAGCCGCACCGATCTTTGGGACTTCAAGGCGAATTTCGACGGCGCCTACAAGATCTTCGATCTCTTGAAGCCGGTCCTGGAAGAGAAGGATTCGGAGGAGTTCCTCAAGACGGTCCAGGGCAATTTCGACGATGTCTATGAGGTGCTCGAAGAGTACGAGACCGACGAGGGCGGCTACGTCTCCTACACGAAGCTCAGCGATGAAGATCGCAATCTCCTCTCCACCAAGGTGAATACGCTGGCGGAAGATCTTTCCACGCTGCGCGGCAAGCTCGGCCTCGGCTGAGCCCTCTGCGAAGAGTTGGGAAGGCCGTCTCTGACGGCAACACGCGTGAAACAGGAAGCCCCGCTGCGGTTGGTCCGCAGCGGGGCTTTTTCGATGCGTGCCTCGGAAGCGGTGTGACGCGCCGTCCTATTCGGCGGCGGCAGATTCCGGCTCGCGGGCGCCGTCATTGAACTGCAGCTCGGCGAGACGCGCATAAAGGCCGCTCTTGGAAATGAGCGCCTGATGCGTGCCTTCCTCGACGAGCGCGCCGTTCTCCATCACCAGGATGCGATCGGCATTGCGCACGGTCGCCAGCCTGTGGGCGATGACGAGGCTGGTGCGGTCCTTCATCAAGGTTTCGAGAGCGGCCTGGACGGCGACTTCGCTTTCGGCGTCGAGCGAACTCGTCGCCTCGTCGAGGAGCAGGATCGGGGCGTCTTTCAAAAGCGCGCGGGCAATGGCGATGCGTTGTTTCTGACCGCCGGAAAGCGTGATGCCGCGTTCTCCGAGCACCGTGTCGTAACCTTCCGGGAGCGCGCGGATGAATTCGTCGGCATTGGCAGCCCGGGCCGCCGCCTCCACGTCCTCGCGGCTCGCGGCCTCGTTGCCAAAGCGAATATTTTCGAAGGCTGTGGCGGCAAAGATCGCCACGTCCTGCGGAACGAGCGCGATGCGGCGGCGGACCTCTTCCGGATCTGCCTTGGTGATGGGAACGCCATCCACCACGACCGAACCCGTCTGCGGGTCGTAAAAGCGCATCAGGAGCGCGAAGACCGTCGATTTGCCGGCGCCCGAAGGCCCGACAATCGCCACGCGTTCGCCCGCCTTTATGTCGAAGACGACGTTGTGGAGCACCGGCCCTGAACCTTGCGGATACGCGAAGGAGACGTCGTCGAAGCGCACCTCGCCGCGGGCCGGGGTGGGCAGGGCCACAGGATTTTGCGGCTTCTTGATTTCGGGTTCCGTCTCCAGAAGCTCGACGATCCGCTCGGTGGCGCCGGCGGCCTGGCTGATCTCACCCCAGACCTGGCCGATCTCGCCGAGGCCCGCGGCTGCAAACACCGAATACAGCACGAACTGGCTGAGCCGACCGCCCGTCATGGTGCCGTCGACGACTGCCTGCGCGCCCCACCAGAGGACCACGACGACGCTCGCAAAGACGATGAAAATGGCAAAGGCGGTGAGGGCCGCGCGCGCCGCCGTGGCGCTGCGGGCGGCCTGGAAAGCATCCTCGATGCGCACGCCGAAATAGCGCCGCGCCGGGGTCTCCTGATTGAAAGCCTGGACCGTGCGCACGCCCGAAATCGCTTCCGAGGCATAGGCGGATGCTTCCGCCAGACGATCCTGGGCGAAGCGCGAACGCTGGCGCACGCGGCGACCGAACCACAGGATCGGTACGACGATGAAGGGGATCGCAGCCAGAACCAGCGCCGACAGGCCGGGGCTCGTCACAACCATCATCACGACCGAGCCGAGGAACATCATGATGTTTCTGAGCGCGACGGAGGCGGCGAAGCTGATCGCCGCGCGGATCTGCGTCGTGTCGGCAGTGAGGCGCGACAGAATCTCGCCCGAACGCGCCGTATCGTAGAAGCCCGCGGAAAGCTGCATCATCCGCGTGAAGAGTGCGTCGCGCAGGTCTGCGACGATGCGCTCGCCAAGCGTGGTGACGAGATAAAAGCGCGCAGCGCTCGCCCCCGCCAGGACGCCCACCACCACGAGCAGCATGGTGAAGTAACTGTCGATGAAGCCGACGTTGTCGGCGGAGAAGCCGAAATCGACGACGCGCCTCACCGCCATCGGGATCGCGAGTGTTGCCAGTGTCGCAAGGATCAACGCGGCAAGCGTTGCTGCGACACGTCCGCGATATCTGGCGAAATAGGGGACAAGCGCCTTGAGAGGGCGCAACGACGAGCGGCCGGCCTTGCGGGGCCTTTTAGAAGAGCGATCGGTCATTTGTTTTTGCAGGGAGCACGATTGGACATGTGGTGCAAGGGTTGCGGCACGGACTTGATAGCGCATGCCGGCTTCTGTATATCGCCGACGACAATTGCCTTTCTGCGCGGCGACAGCCGTGGCGTGACGATGGGCGCAGCGACGAAGGGCACGGGCCTTGGGCGAGAGAGCCGAAGGCAGGCGGGCCGCTCCAACCGACGAGACGAGACATGAAGAAAGACATCCATCCGGATTATCATCCGGTCAAGGTCGTGATGACCGATGGCACGGAATACTGGACGCGTTCGACCTATGGCGAGGATGGTGCCTCGCTGCAGCTCGACATCGATCCTTCGACGCATCCGGCCTGGACCGGCGGCGGCCAGCACCTCATCGACCGCGGCGGACGCCTGTCGCGCTTCAAGAACAAATACGCCGGCTTCCTCAGCTAAGTCGCGTTGCCCGCTCCTGTCGGAGCGACAAGACGCGGCCGCTGACAAACGCCGCCAGCGTTCGTGGAACGCCAGAATCGAAAAGGCCGCTCCGAAGGGGCGGCCTTTTTTGTTGCGGCGCGCTTGGTCGGCGCTGTTTTTGCGGGCGGTGTCTTTGCAGATGGTGTCTTCGCAAGCGCTGGTTGGGGCACACGCCCGTAATCTCGGTGCCTCGGACGAGACGTCGTCTTTCCGCGAGATTGCGCCCATCCGTAAGATTGCGGCTGGCCGAGATGTCGCTGTGGGGGCGCTTCGCGCCGGCTTTTGCCCGTGGGCCTCAGCCGACACGTTTCTCGAAGGCGTCCTGGAGGACGGCAAGCTGGCTTGCCACCGGGCTTGGAGCTTCTTCCAGGGTCGAGCGTCCGTCGTCGAAAAGCGCCGTGTCGATCATCTGCACCCGCTTCTGCAGGGAAACGGAGCGGTTGATCAGTGCCTTGAAATCTTCCGGCAGTTCGTCCCAGCCTGGCCCTCGCATGGAGGTCAGAGCTTGATCGAGGCGGATCTTGTGCTTTTCTTCCGCCGCCTGGTCGAGTGTCATCTCGCCTTCGTTCACCGCACGATGCAGAAGGAGCCAGGAGGCGAGCTGCATCAGCCGCGTGGTGAGGCGCATGGATTCGGTTGCGTAGACGATGGAAGCGGGTCGATTGAGCCCGGACGCGGCGACGCGACCTTCTCCATCGAGATAGGCTGCCGTCTCCTCGACGAGCTGCATGCCCGCCTGGAACAATTCGCTGAATGTCTGCGAATGCGCATAAGCGCGCCCGAAAGACAGTGGCTCTTCGCGGCTACCCGTTTGACGCATGGACTTGATCCCTTTTGGCTATTCAATGCCGAGGGCCGCGCCTCGGCAAGTGCGGGAGCCGGGTTCTCCACCGGCTTCTCGATCGCGGAGCCATTTCGACACTCCGACGAGGTCGAATTCAAACGGATTGTAATCAAATAGTAAAGATCGCGACGCGGCCCAAAAAAAGAGCCGCTGGGCGGCTCTTAGGCTGATACAGGGAGGCGTCAAACAGAGTGAACAGGATCACTCAGATCCAAACCTGATTGGATAGCGTCATTAGAAATTAGAAAGGTTAATTCGCAGTTAAGCGTCGAGCGACAAGCTTAGCGATCGCCGACTAGCGCTTGAAAACAGCATCGGCCGCGGCGCGCCCGCCTTTTTTGCGCGTCAGCTCCTGTTGGATGCGCGCGATTTCCGCCTCGCACAGCGCGATGCGCTCCTCGAGCTCGTGTTCTGAAAGGAGCGAAAGATCCTCTCCCACCGTATGGACCGGCTTTTTGACCGGCCTGTCGTCGTCAGCAAACATCGTCGCCCATCTGGTTTCGGCCTTTGGCGCGAAGGATAACGCTGCATCCGCTGGCTGTCAGCGTTTCATTGCCGGTGCTTCACCCATTCAAAATCCGACTTTCACGCGCTAGGTTCACTGCAGATTGTGGGGAGGATGCATGAACATTCCGCAGACGATGGAAGCCGTCGCCATCACCGAGCCGGGCGGGCCGGAGGTGCTGGCTCTCGAAGAGCGCGCTGTGCCGCAGCCGGGAGAAGGCGAGCTTCTCGTCAAGGTCGCGGCGGCGGGCATCAACCGGCCTGACGTTTTGCAGCGGCTCGGTCGTTATCCAGTGCCGAAGGGAGCCTCCGACATTCCGGGGCTCGAAATTTCCGGCCATGTGGTGGCGGCGGGCGAGGGCGCGGAACGTTTCAGCGTCGGCGACGCGGTCGTGGCGCTTCTGCCCGGCGGCGGCTACGCCGAATATGCGACCGTGGCGGAAACGAACGCTCTGCCTCTGCCCCAGGGGTTGTCGCTTATCGAAGGCGCGGCCTTGCCGGAAACGACTTTTACGGTCTGGCACAATGTCTTCGAACGGGGCTCGCTCAGGCCCGGCGAGACGCTTCTCGTTCATGGCGGCACGTCCGGCATCGGCACGACGGCAATTCAGCTCGCCAAGGCGTTCAACGCGCATGTTCTGGTGACGGCAGGCTCGGATGAGCGCTGCGAGGCGGCGAGGCGCATCGGCGCTGACCGGGCGATCAACTACAACAGCGAAGATTTCGTCGAGGTGGTGCGCGAGTTTACCGGCGGCGAGGGCGCCGACGTCATCCTCGATATGGTCGGCGGCAGCTATACCCAGCGCAATTTGCAGGCGGCGGCGGTCGACGGACGGATCGTGCAGATCGCCTTCCTCAAGGGGCAGCGCGCGGAGGTCGATCTCGCGCTGATCATGCAGAAGCGGCTCATTCTGACGGGCTCGACCTTGCGGCCGCAATCGGTGGAAGCGAAGGCGGAACTCGCGCGTATGCTGGAGGAAACGGTGTGGCCGGCGATCGCGGCTGGACGCTACACGCCGGTCATTCACGCGGTGGTGCCATTTGCCGATGTCGTGGAAGCACACCAGATGATTGATGCTGAACATGTCGGCAAGATCGTCTTGAAAGTCGATCCGCGCGCATAGCTTTGCGACCTCAAGCTTATCGCAACGGCGCATTGCGTGCTTCGTCGGGTGCCCGTATATGTCGGGCAACTTCCCGTCCACCGACGTGAATCACGCTCTGCCGGAGACCCTCCGGCAGAGAACACAGGAGGATCATGCCATGGCGTCAACGCCTCTGATGCCGAAAGCGACCGCCGTATGGCTGGTCGACAATACTTCGCTCACCTTCGAGCAGATCGCACATTTCTGCCGGCTGCACCCTCTCGAAGTCAAAGCGATCGCCGATGGTGACGCCGCCCAGGGTATCAAGGGTATCGATCCGGTGATCGGCGGACAGCTGGCGCGCGATGAGATCGAAAAGGCCGAGCGCGATCCGACCTATCGGATGAAGATCCTGGTCTCCAAAGTGCGCGTGCCGGAGACGAAGCGGCGCGGACCGCGCTATACGCCCGTTTCCAAGCGGCAGGACCGGCCGAACGCCATTTTGTGGCTGGTGCGCAATCATCCGGAACTGAAGGATTCGCAGATCATCCGTCTCGTCGGCACCACCAAGCCGACCATCGAGGCGATCCGCGAGCGCACGCATTGGAACTCGGCGAACCTGCAGCCGGCCGACCCTGTCACTCTCGGCTTGTGCTCGCAGCTCGAACTCGACCTCGAAGTCCGCAAGGCGGCGAAAAACGCCCCCGCCGTGGAAGAGGAAGGCGCACGCCTTCTGTCCGCGGAAGAGACGACACGCCGTCCGCAGCCTTCCGAAAGCGATACGGGACACGAGCGCGAGCCCGACATCGATCCGGATTCGGTTTTCGCCAAGCTGAAGAATTTGAAGTCGAGCGACGTCACCTGATCTCGCGTGAGCTCAGTTGAGAGCAGCTGAGTTTTCGGGAGGCATGGTGGAAAAATTTCTGACGGTGGCGGGTGATCCCGCCACCCTCTCTTTGACCCTGGTGGTGCTCGTTGCCGGCACCGTCAGAGGCTTTGCCGGGTTCGGCGCCGGCCTCGTCTTCGTCCCCTTTGCGGGATCTCTGATCGGACCTCGCGCCGCGGTCATCGTCTTGTGGGCGATCGATTCCCTGCCGACGCTTCCCATCCTTATTCCAGCTTTGCGCGTGTGCAATTACCGCTCCGTCCTGCCGGCAGCCGGCGGCGTGGCACTGTGCGCGCCTTTCGGTGCCTATCTCCTTGCGACGGCGGACCCGCTTGTCTTGCGCTGGGGCATGTCGGGGGTGGTTCTCGCGCTCGTCGTCCTGCTCGGCTCCGGCCTGCGCTTCACCGGGCCACGGCGCCCCGCCTCCGCCTTCGGCGTCGGCATGCTGTCGGGGCTTCTCGGCGGTGCGACGCAGCTCTCCGGGCCGCCGGTCGTCGTGTATTGGATGAGCGGGCACGAGGCGGCGGCGGAAATCCGCGCCAATCTCATCGTCTTCTTCGCGCTGTCGACGGTGATCACGGGGCTGTCGTTCTGGGCGAACGGCATCTTCAGCGAGGCGGCTCTGATGCGCGCAGCGATCGCCGCGCCCGTCTATTTCGTCGCGCTCATTCTCGGACAGAAGATGTTCGGTTTTGCCTCCGAAAAGGTGTTCCGGAGGGTGGCACTCGGCCTCATCGTGGCAGCCGCCATCATGGCCTCGCCCGCCTTCGACGGGGTGCTGCGGTAGGCGTGGGAGGCAGCCGGCCGGATGCCGGCTGCCCGTTTTCCGTGGGCTTTTTCGTCTGCGCGATCTTCGCGTCGACGGGCTCTTTCCGAAGGCTCAGGCGGCGGAGAGCCGCTCCATGACCTCGGCATCGACGTCGAAGTTCGCATAGACGTTCTGCACGTCGTCATCGTCTTCGAGCGTCGCGATGAGCTTCATCAGCGTACCGGCTTTCTCTTCATCGACCGGCGTCAGGGTCTGCGGCTTCCAGATGGCGCGCACGGATTCCGCGTCGCCCAGCGTCTCGGCAAGCGCGGAGGAGACGTCGCCCAGATCCTCGAACTCGGTGAGGATGGTGTGGCCTTCCTCGTCGCTTTCGACGTCGCTGGCGCCGGCCTCGATCGCGGCTTCGAGTACCTTTTCCGGATCGCCGGTGGAGGCCGGGTAATAGATCTCGCCGACGCGCTCGAACATGAAGGCGACGGAGCCGGTCTCGCCGAGGGAGCCGCCGTTCTTGGCGAAATAGGAGCGCACCGCGCCGGCCGTGCGGTTGCGGTTGTCGGTCATCGCCTCGACGATGAAAGCAACGCCGCCCGGGCCATAGCCTTCGTAGCGGATCTCTTCGTAATTGTCGCTGTCGCCGCCGCTCGCCTTCTGGATCGCACGCTCGATGTTGTCCTTCGGCATCGACTGCGCTTTGGCATTCTGCACGGCCAGGCGCAGGCGCGGATTGGTGTTGGGATCAGGGTCGCCGACCTTGGCGGCGACGGTGATCTCCTTCGACAATTTGGAGAACAGCTTGGAGCGGGCCGCATCCTGGCGGCCCTTGCGGTGCATGATGTTCTTGAACTGTGAATGGCCCGCCATTGCGGTTTTACCTGCGTCTTGTCGTGAATGTCTCTGGGGAACGGAGGATATAATGGGGAGTGGCGAAGGCGTCTAGGTGGGGAAGGAGACGATCGACTGTTGCCCCGCCGCATTTTGCGCCTGCGGCATAGCGGTCACTTGCCGCAATTGATGCCGGTGAGTAGGTGCTGAGGCAACGCGCGGGGTTTTGCCGCGCGATGGAGCCTTGATGCTGGAGATTGTCAGAGCCCTCTGAGGCTCCCCTGGTCGTTGATCCAGGTGGAGACGCGAAGCGGCAGAACGAACGGGCGCGGCCTGAGGGCGGCGCGTGCGCTCTGCCCCGTGCTTTCTCCGATCCAGGCGTTTTCCATGAATATCTCGAAGTTCGAGCAGCGCGTGTTGCACGCGCTCGCTCAGGGCGGACGCATCCGTCATGAACGAAGCGGTGGTCGCAAGATCACCCACGTCACCTGTTTCACCCGCGACGGTTTCGTGCTCTCCGATTGCACCTTGCCGGTCTTTTCCCGGCTTCTGTCGAAGGGGCTGATCGAATCGCGCGGCGGCGCGCCCTATCAGATTTCTGAACGGGGCCGCCGCAGCGTGCGGGCACAGCTCGACAATCGGTGAAGACCCGCGGGCGGTGAAGACCCGCGGGCGGTGAAGACCCGTGGGCGGTGAAGACCCGTGGGCGGTGAAAAAAATCGGCCGGCGAGGCGCTTTCAGGCGCTACGCCGTTTTGACCAGCATAATGCGGGTCGGCGGCCCGCCTTCATAAGACATCTCGGCATTCAGGCTCCTCGCCATTGCGGTGACAAGCTTGGTGCCGAGACCCGTGCCGGTGGGGGTCGCTGCGCCGTTGAAGCCCTTGCCGTCGTCCTCGACGCTGAGGCGGAAGCCGCCAGGCAGGGTCGTGAGGTCGACGCGGATGTCGCCGTCCTCTTCCTCGCCGTAAGCGTATTTGCAGGCATTGGAGACGAGCTCGTTGACGACGACGCCAAGCGAGACGGCCTGATCGGTGGTGAGGCGCAGCCCGTCGGTGGTGAGATGGACGCGGCGCGCCGCGGTCTCGCTCGACCAAGTCTCTTCCAGGCCGGCGGTGAGCGCGCTCAGATAATCGCCCATCTCGACGCTGTTGATATCCTGCGAGGTGTAGAGCCGGCGATGCACCTGACCAATCGCATAAACGCGCTGCTGCGTGTCCTTGAGTGCGATCTTCGCCTCTTCCGCTTCGACGGCGTTGGCTTGCATCTGGATGAAGGAGGAGACGATCTGCAGCGAATTGGCGACGCGGTGATTGGCCTCCCGCAGAAGCGCCGTGAGGCGCTCGTTGGAGGCTTTGAGCGCATGCTCCGCCTCATACTGTGCTGCGACCAGACGCTGATGTTCGAGTGTCGTGGTGAAGGAGGAGGCCAGAAGGTCGAAGAATTCCTCACCGACCGTCTTCACCACGTAATCGCGGGCGCCCGCCTTGAGGGCTGCCACCGCAACGGAGCTTTCCTCCGAACCCGTGACATAGACGACCGGGGGAGGCGAGGGCAGCGCGTTGATGAGAGGAAGCGCGTCGAGCCCCGTCTTGCCGGGCATGTAATGGTCGATGGCGACGAGGTCGAACGTGTCTTTCTGAAGAAGGGCGAGCCCTTCGTCGGCGCTGGCGGCGGTGGTGAGTTCGTAACCGCGGCGGGCAAGCGCGCGGCGTGTCAGGCGCCGTAGCCCCTCGTCGTCGTCGATATAGAGAATGCGCGGCATTTCATCCGGTTCTTCAAGGGGTAATCAGGCTTCGATCTCGGGTTCGGGAACCTGGATAACCGAAATGAACAGGCCGAGCTGACGGATCGCCTGGGCGAAGGATTCGTACTCGACGGGCTTGGTAATATAGACGTTGGCGCCGAGATCGTAGCAGCGCTCGATCTCCATCTTGTCGTCGGTGGTCGTCAGAACCACGACGGGCGTGCGGCGCAGCGGGCTGTTCTCCTCTTTCATCCTTATCAGGATGTCGGTGCCGCTCATGTCGGGCAGGTTGAGGTCGAGAAGCACCAGTGCCGGGCCATTATGGGTCGGGCCCTCGGGGCTGTTGAAGAGGAATTCGACCGCGGCCGTTCCCTCGACGAAATGGCGGACCGGGTTGTTGACGCCGGCGCGCCGGATGTTCTTTTCGATGAGACGCGCATGCCCCTCATCGTCTTCGATCATGATGATGGTGACCGGTTGATGGCTCGACACGACGGGTCCCTACGCTTTCTGCAATTCCGGCGGCATTGAAAGGCGGAAGGTGGCGCCTTCGTCAAGCGTCGAATCGCACTCGATCGTTCCACCAAGGCGGTAGGCCAAAGCACGGACATGTGCGAGGCCTATGCCCTCGCCCGGCTGATCTTGCGATCCGGAACGGCGGAAGAGGTCGAAGATGCGTTCGTGATCCCTCGGATCGATGCCGCGACCGTTGTCTTCAACTTCGATGATGATGCGCCCGGAATGCTGACGGCCACGCACCTTGATCAGGCCGGGGCGCCCCGGTTTCAGGTATTTGACGCTGTTCTCCACAAGATTGGAGATGATCTGCTCGATGGCCAGGCGATCGGTCACCAGGGTCGGGATCGGTTCGATGCGGATTTCCGCGTCGAGCTCCTGAAGGCGATGCTGCAGCGTGTCGGCGATGCCGGCGACGAGGGCGTTCATGTCGAGCTTCTCGGGCGAGAGAACGCGGCGCCCGGCCCGCGACAGATGCAGGATGGCGTTGATCAGGCGGTCCATCTTCTGCGTCGACGAGCGGATGAAGCCGATGGCTTCGGGAAGATCCTCTTCGATCGTCAGTCGCACCTCTTCGGTGACGAGATCGGGCGCCTCTTCACGGGCTTTTTCGATCAGCTCGGTGAGCGGCTTCGTCGCCACCTCCAGCTCGCTGGTGAAGCCCATGACATTGACGAGCGGCGAGCGCAGGTCGTGGGAGACGATGTAGGCGAAGCGCTGGATCTCGTCATTGGCGCGCTGCAATTCCGTCGTGCGCTCGGCCACAGCCGATTCCAGATCCTCGTTGAGAAGCTGCAAACGCGCACCGGCCGTCGCCAGCGCATGGACGTTGCGGCGCGTCGCCCAAATCGTACCCGCCGCGAGCGCCACGAACACGAGGCCCGACAATGCCAGCACGACATAGGATAGCTGCACGTTGCGGAATTGGCGGGCGCGCCGCTCGACGAGCAGAGCCTCTTCCGCCTTCAGCATTTCGGCTGCCGCGGCACGGGCCCGGCGAATGACGTCGACGTCGTCGCGGTCGAACGTCATCTTGGGGGTCGCGTCGTCTCTCGCCCGGCGGCGGTTCTGAAGCGTGTCGCGGGCATAGGCGAGGTGGGTGGCGACGAGTTGCCGCAATTCCGCGAGGCGTTTCTGCTGGTCGCTGTTGTCGGTGATGCGGGCATCGACCGCATCCATGCGCGTCTCGATCTCGCCGGCGAGCTGTTCGAAGGCATTGGCGAAACGCTCGTCCGCCGAGAGGAGATAGCCGCGCCGCGCCGTCTCCGAACGTTCAATCGCGGCACCCAGTTCGGCAAGGCTCGCAGCGACTTCCTGTGTATGCGCCACCCATTCCGCGCTGACCTGGGTCTGGCGCAGCACGACCAGGAAGCTGACACCTACGGCAAGCAGCATGAGAAAGCCGCCGACGATTGCAGCCAAGATGAAGCGGCTGATGCGCCGTTCCGAATTTTTCATGGTTCTGGGTCACCCGGCAGGAAGAGAAGAGGCCATAGCCCGCTTGCAGGCGCGGCTCAATCGGTGGGAGGGACGCCGGCTAAGTTGCGCGCCTGATCGATCCAGGGCGGCGCGGGCGAAGGATCGGTGGCGGGCTCGTCCTCTCATCGCCGGTTTGGGTGCAGTGACCACTTCGTGCGGCCAGGCCGGTCGCCCTCAATGGACGTCCTGGTCGGGCTCCGGATAGACGTCTTTGAGCACGGCGTCGAAATGATGTTTCACGGCATCGTTGCACTTGCACGAGCGGGCATGGAGTGCGGAATGATCGCGCACCAGCAGCGAGCCGCGCTGTGTTTCCAGAATGCCTTCCGCCTTGAAGGTCTGCATGACGCGGCTCGTATAGGAGCGGCCGACGCCAAGCATGCGGGCGAGCTGCTCATGCGTCAGAGGAACGGTGTGATCACCGGTCCGCTCCATCGTGGCGATGATCCATTTCGCGGCCCGCTGATCGACGGAATGGATGGCGTTGCAGGTGATCGACTGCAGCATCTGCGCGACGAGGCAATCGGCGTAGCGCGCAAAGAGCTGCCGCACAGCCCGCGATTTCTGCTTCGCCGCCTCCAGCTCCGTGAGCTTCAGGCCGACGAACGGGCCTTCGAATTTGACGATGATACGCGAAAACGCCGGGAGACGACCGGCGCTGACGATGCCGCCGACGGCGCCTTCGCGGCCGATCAGAATGGTCTCGGTATCCTCACCGTCCTCGTTGGCGACGAGAAACGAAGCAAGCGCCGGTCCGCAAGGAAAGTAGACGTTGTCGACGTTGTCGCCCGGATTGTACATGACATGGTCGCTGTTGCGGTGCAGCAGCTGGAAATGCGGTTCAAGGAGGCCGTAATCCTCGTCCTTCAGGACCCTCAAGAGATTGTTGAGGGGGCGCGTCTCTGCCGGATGCTCCCGGGCAGGATTGTGTAACATGGGCGCTCGTCCCGCACGTGTGGTCAGTCTCCGCTTTTATGTGCTGTAGTGAACACAGCGCAACCCGTGATCTGTGGCGATTGTGCCGCACTCCGTCGCCTCCAGAAGGACGAGTTTGTCGCCTCATTGCGCAGGGCTGCCGGGGACATCGTGAACCGCGTGGAATGGTCGAAACCGGCAAAAGGCCGGTTTTCCGGCCGTTTGCACGCAAAATCGGCAACTTCGCTCATTCCTGTGTTCACAAGTGAACAGACAGGGGCGCGGAGTTCGTGCTTGCTAGCCATTCAGAGCTGGCTGAATTCATGCATCAGATTCGGCCCGCTGACCGCATCTGGGCGTAAGGCCAGTGGCACGTGAATGCGGTTGCACCCGACCGTTCATTAGGAAATTCTTTCATTGAGGTCTGTCCGCGCTCTTTTGCACGCCGCTACGGCCGAGCTTCATGCCGAGGTCGAAGCGCGTCTCAATCCCATGCTCGTGCAAGGCGAGACGGGCTACGCGTCGTTTCTGCGGGCGAATGCGGCCGCGATCGTGCCCGTGGAGGAGACGCTGGAGGTGGCCGGCATCGCAGCGCTGCTCTCGGACTGGGATATGCGGCGGCGGAGTTCGGCCCTGCTTGACGACATTGAGGCTTTGGGGGCGGAGCGCCCGCAGCCCGTCTCTTCGCCCGACATGCAAGGGGAAGCCTTCATGCTGGGCGCGGCCTATGTGCTGGAAGGCTCGCGCCTCGGTGCGAAGATCCTGACCCGTGACATCCTCGCCGATGCGGGGCCGCGCATGAGAGTGGCCTCCCGGTTTCTTCGTCATGGCGAGGGCCAGCAATTGTGGCCGAGCTTCGTCGTCAGGCTGGAAGGATCGCAGGCCGTGCAGGACGCGCCGGACGAGGCCGTGAAGGGCGCCGAAACAGTTTTCGCTCTTTTCGATGCGGCCGCGCGAAGCGTTGCACAGGCCGATGGGGTGCTCACCCATGTCTGATCCGACCCAATTCGAAGTCGACCTGACGAATTGCGATCGCGAGCCGATCCATCTGCTCGGTGCGGTGCAGCCGTTCGGATTCCTTGTGGCCGTGTCCCGTTCAAGCTGGGTGGTGACGCGGGTGTCGCGCAACGCGGCGGAGTGGCTCGGGCGTCCGGGTGAGGATCTTCTCGGCCTGCCGATCGACCACGTCTTTCTCGGGCAGGCCGTGCACACGATCCGCAACCATTTGCAGGGCGCGGTGATGGGCGAGACGGTGGCGCGCGCCTTCGGCGTGACGGTGACGGAAGCGGGCCTCCTCTGCGACATCGCGGTGCATCTGTCCGGCGACGAGGTGGTGGTGGAATGTGAGCGGTCGGTCGCCGAGCCCGCCGCCAATGCGGCCGCCATGGTGCGAGGCATGGTGGCGCGGCTGCAGCGCACGGATGATCTCAGAAATTTCTATCGCATCGCCGCGCGCGAAATGCAGGCTTTGACCGGCTTCGACCGGGTGATGATCTATCGTTTCGATCATGACGGGTCGGGCGAGGTGATCGCAGAATCGGCGCGCTCCGGCATCGGCTCGTTTCTCGGCTTGCACTATCCGGCGACCGATATTCCGCGCCAGGCCCGCATTCTCTACGAGAAGAACTGGCTGCGGATCATACCGGACATTTCTGCGGAGCCGTCGCCCGTCGAGCCGGCGCTCGATCACAACGGTCAGCCGCTCGATCTGTCGATGAGCATTCTGCGCAGCGTTTCGCCCATCCATATCGAGTATCTGCAGAATATGGGGGTCGATGCCTCCATGTCGGTGTCGATCCTGCGCGAGGGGCGGCTATGGGGGCTCTTCGCCTGCCATCATTACACGCCGCATCACGTCACCTTCGAGCGGCGGACGGCCGCCGAACTCTTCGGTCAGATGTTCTCGCTCCTGGTGGAAAATCGTGAACGCCAGACCGAAGCGGAATACGAGGAACGCTCCAATACGCTGCACAATAAGCTCGTTGCCGTGATGGCGGCCGAGGCGACGCGGTTTGAGAGCATCGTCGATCATCTCGACGAGATCGCCGATCTTCTCGTCTGCGACGGGATCGGGCTGTGGGTGGAGGGACGTGCCACCTTGAAAGGTCTGACGCCGAACGAAACCGATTTCGCCGGACTTGCGGGGCATCTGCGTGAAAAAGGCGTCGGCGAAGTCTATGCCCAGCACGAAATCGGCGCAGAATATGAAGCCGGACGTGCTTTTGCCGATCGTGCCGCCGGTATGCTCGTCGTGCCGCTGTCGCGGCAGCCAGGCGATTATCTGATCTTCTTCCGCAAGGAGGTGACGCGCAGCGTCAACTGGGCGGGCAATCCGGAGAAACCCGTGAGCGTCGGACCGCTCGGGGCCCGGCTCACCCCGCGCAAGAGCTTCGACATCTGGAAGGAAACGGTGAGCGGTCAGTCGATGCCGTGGTCTCCCGTGGAGGAACGGATTGCCGAGGGTCTGCGCGTCAGTCTTCTGGAAGTGATCCTGCAGCTGTCCAATCTGACGGAGGCGGAGCGCCGCCGCGCGCAGGAGCGTCAAAAGCTCCTCATCGCGGAACTCAACCATCGCGTCCGCAATATCCTGAGCCTCATTCGCGGCGTCATCAACCAGAGCAAGGATGCGACCAGCATCGAAGCCTTCACCGAAGTCGTGGGCGGACGCATCCAGGCGCTCGCACGCGCACACGACCAGATCACCTCGGACGATTGGAGCCCCGCCTCCTTCCGCAATCTGGTGACGACGGAGGCGGGCGCCTATCTCGGCGGCAAGGCCGACCGGGTCGTGCTGACCGGCTCCGACGTGCTCGTGCAGCCGGAGGCGTTCACGACCGTCGCTCTCGTGATCCACGAACTCATCACCAATTCAGCGAAATACGGTGCTCTCTCCGACAGCCGTGGCCAGATCGACATCATGACCGATTTCGATACGCTCGGCCGCCTCACGATCGATTGGGGCGAGCGCGGCGGCCCGCCGGTCAAGCCGCCGAAGCGTTACGGCTTCGGCTCCACGGTGATCGAGCAATCGATCGTGCACGATCTCGGCGGCGAGGCGAAGGTCGATTACGAGCTGACCGGCCTCAAGGCGCGCTTCGTCATTCCACCCAAACACTTTCATCGCAGCGAGATCGTCGTGGACAGATTGAATGAGGCCCCGAGGCTCGACGAGGCAGGCGACGCCTTGCCCGCTGACGTTCTCGTCGTGGAAGACAACATGATCATCGCGCTCGACACCGAGCAGATGCTTCTGTCGCTCGGTGTCGGAAATGTCCGCACCGCGAGCGGCGTGAGCGATGCACTCAAGGAGATCGAGCGTCAGGCGCCGGATTTCGCGCTTCTCGACGTCAATCTCGGCGCGGAAACGAGCCTCGAAATCGCCGAACGGCTGGCGGAGATGGATGTGCCATTCGCCTTCGCGACCGGCTATGGCGAGCAGGCGGCCCTGCCTGCGCCCTTCGATGCCACGCACAAAGTGCGAAAGCCCTACAGCGCGCAGTCGCTGCAGGCGGCGATGCTCGAGACCGAGCGCGCGTAGTTCTAGGAGGTCGCCTGAAAGGCCTCGTCAAAGACGATTTCGCCTGCCGGCAGGGTGTCGGTGAAGGGGAGGGCGAGCAGGTTTTCCGCCGGTATGCCCGGCACTCTCAGCTGCGGAGACTTCTCGAAGCCGAAGCGCTCGTAGTATGCGGGATCGCCGACGAGCACGCAGCCCGCGCTGCCGAGCGCACGCAGCTTCGTCAAGCCTACTTCCATGAGCACCGAGCCGACGCCTTTTCTCTGCACCTCGGGTAAGACGGCGATGGGGCCGAGCCCGTGCCAGCCCGTCGTCACCTGACCGTCGTCGCCGGTAATGGTGACAGGCGAGAAAGCGGCCTGGCCGAGGATATGGCCATCGGCTTCGGCGACGAGGGCAATCGTCGCCTTGCCGCGCCTCCATAGAGCATCGATGAGGAAGGCTTCTGTGCCCGTCGCGTAGGGCTTATGAAGGAAGGCCTGCCGCACCAGTTCCTTGACGGCCGTGCGGTCCGCCTCGTTTTGATCCCGGATCTGCAGCTCGCCCATTGTCCTCATCCGCCAGACAGCGCTCGGGGCAGATAAAGGCAATTATTTCAACGTGCAAGCGGGCGCGTGGCCGCGGGGGGAGGGCGGTCAGAGGGAGCGCCTTGCGACGCCCCTCGATATGGGTTCAGCCTGCGATCACGGCTTGCAGGCGTTTGAGGCCATCGCGGGCGAAATCGAGGATGGCAGGATCGACGAGACGGCCATCCCGCACCTTGTCACCGACATTGCCGATGACGATCTGCGGCCCGCCGACGAGGCGGCATTCTGCAGCGTGGAGCGTCTCGTTGAGCTGTGCCTGCGCGCGCACGCCGCCGGTGAAGGCGGGGGAGGCGGAAATGACCAGAACCGGTTTGCCCATGAGCGACGACGAGCCGCGCGGACGCGAGGCCCAATCGAGTGCATTTTTCAAGACGCCCGGAATGCCGTGATTGTATTCCGGCGTGGCAATGACGAGGCCGTCGCTTGCCGCTATCGCCTGGCGCAGTTCCTGGACTGGCGCGGGGGCGTCTTCGCCGTCGAGATCGGCATTGTAGAGCGGCAGGTCGATATGGCCGATCTCAAGCTCGACGGTGTCATCGTCCTCAGCGGCAAGGCCCTCTAGAACGGCGCGGGAATAGCTCTCGCGGCGAAGGCTCCCCGGCAGGCCGAGGAGTTTCGTCTTGTCGGATGGCATCGCTCAGACCCTCGGCATGGCCGGACCGTTGCCGGCCCCGGTTGTTTCGATGGCTTTGGCGATGTCAGCGAGATCGTCCTTGGTCAGTTCGAGCGTTGCCGCATCGATCCAGCCATCGACCTGACCCGGATTGCGGGCGCCGACGATGGCGCCGGTGACGCTCGGCCAGGCGAGGGTCCAGGCGACGGCGACGGCGGGCACCGTGGTGCCGTGCTTTTCTGCGATCGGCTTCAGGCTATCGGCAAGGGCGAGGTTCTTTTCAAGCTTTTCGCCGGTGTAGTCAGGATTTCTGGAGCGCCAGTCATCCTCTGGCAGGGCCCGTGCCCGCTCGACGCTGAAGCGGCCGCTCAGAAGGCCCGACTGCATCGGCGAATAGACGATGACGCCCGTCTCATGCGCGTCGCACCAGGGCAGTTCCTTCTCCGCCACCTCGCGTTTGATCGCCGAAAACGGCGGCTGCAGCGTGTCGACATGGCCGACGGTCTCCGCTTTTTGCAGCTGCTCGGCATTGTGGTTGGAGAGGCCGGCGGCGCGGATCTTGCCTTCCTTCTTCAGCTCCAGCAGCGTCTGCCAGTATTCTTCCACCGGCGTGCCGTCATTGGCGGGCCAGTGCATCTGATAAAGATCGATGCGCTCCACGCCGAGGCGCTTCAGCGAGGCTTCCACCTCGCGGCGCAGGCTGTCGGCAGCGCCGATGCGCGCCGGCATCTTCTTGCGGTCGTTTTCGTCCCAGACGAGACCGCATTTGGTGAAGACGTAAGGGCGTTCGCTGGCCGGGACATCGGCGAGCGCCTTCTTCACCACCTCCTCGGAATGGCCGAGACCATAGACGGCGGCGGTGTCGACCCAGTTGATGCCGCGGGACACGGCGTGACGGATGGCGGCAACGGATTCCGCATCATCCTGTGCGCCCCAGCCGACGGCCCAGTCGGGACCGCCGATCGCCCAGGCGCCGAAGCCGACACGGGTGATCTGCATATCTGTGCGGCCGAAGCGTTTCGTCGGCAGATTCGTCGTCGCTGGTGTGTCGAGCATGAAGAACTCCCGTTGTTTCCGTTGCGGTGCACATAAGGTCGGAACGGGATTCTTCAAAGCGGGAGGCTGGATTGCATGACCGGCTGGTGCGGCTTTCAGGCCGCGGCCTTTCCAACGATTTCGTCGGTGATCACCTTGAAGCCCGCAAGACGCGAGGCGCCGAAACTCGTGGAGATCGCCACGTCGGTCGCATCACGTCCGCGCGCCATCAGAATGCGCCCGATGCGCGGGTGATTGTGGCGTGCGTCGAAGGTGTACCAGCGGCCGTCGAGATAGGCCTCAAACCAGGCGCTGAAATCCATCGGGTTGACGTCTTCGGGAACGCCGATATCGCCGAGATAACCCGTGCAGTAGCGCGCGGGAATATTCATGCAACGGCACAGGGCGACGGCGAGATGGGCGAAATCGCGGCAGACACCCGTCTGTTCGTAATTGCCGTTCACGGCGCTGCGCATCGGATCGGCCTTCATGTAGTCGAAGGTGATGCGCTCATGGGCGTAGTCGCAGATGGCCGCGACCATCTTCCAGCCCTGCGGCACATGACCGAAGAGCGACCAGGCGAGATCGGTCAGCCGGTCCGTCTCGCAGTAGCGACTGCCGAGCAGGAAGAGAAGCACGTCGTCGGGAAGTTCGTCGACCGGCGTCTGGCGCGCATCCGGCGCCACCTCGTCGGGGAGGCCCTCGTCGCGGATGGTGAATTCCGTCGACATGCGCAACAGCCCGGCGGGGGCCACGATGCGCGTGCAGATATTGCCGAAATCGTCACGATAGTCGCGCGACGGGATCTCCGGTTCGAACGTGATGTGATGTGGCGTTTCAAGGTCGCGCAGCCGCGAGGGATGCACCGATAGGGCAAGCAGCATCGGCGTCGGCTGCTGGCACTCATATTCGATTTCGAAACCGGCTCTGATCTTCATTTTCTCTCAAGTGCTTGGAGGGGCGGGCGGTTCCCTCCGAAACACGAGGAATTTTAGGAAAACCTCACCTTTCCTCCTCGCGCACGACCTTGACCATCACCTCCATGCCGAGATCGTCGTCCGGCATGCCGATATATGAGCCGGACAACGGCAGGACTTCGCTCGGCTCGCGGGCGACGGCGATGCGGATCAAGCCTTCATTGCCGAGGATGGCATTCGTCGGGTCGATGTCGACCCAGCCTGCGCCGGGGAGATAGACCTGCACCCAGGCATGGGTGGCGCCGCCGCCGTGAATGTCGTGGCTGTCGCGCGCCGGCACATAGAGATAGCCGGAGACGAAGCGCGCCGGCAGGCCGAGGGCGCGCAAGGCTTCAATCATCAGTTCGGTGAAATCGCGACAGGTGCCGCTGCGCAGTGTGAGCGTTTCGGCGGGATCCTGGATACCGTGGTCGCGGCGAATATAGGCATGGTCGTGCCGGATCGCGTGGATCATCGCGGTCAGCAGCTCGAAGGTCGGAAGCGGCTCCGAAGGGTCGAGAAAGCTCTCCGCCCAGCGCAACAATGTGCCGTCGGGGTCGGGATAGCGCCGGAAAAGGAAGGGACGAAGATCCTCTTTTTCCTCATCGCTGAGCGAGACCGGCAGGAAGCGCGCCTCCTCGTCCAGATTGATGCCGGCGGGATGCGAGCGGAAATGCGCGACGCGGATGACGCTTTCGAAAACGAGCGATGTGGCCAGGACCGAATTGCTGCCGCCACTGAAGCGCGCGACGCCGACGCGGTTGCCGAGCGCATCGTCGTGCCAGCGCAGGCTGACCGGCTCCGGCGTGATGGTGAGGGTGGAGGAGAGCAGGTGCTGGTCGTGCCCCTCGCGCGGCAGGAACATCATGCGATGCTCCCCGAAGCCGACCCGTTTCTGGTACCGATAGGTCGTGACGTGTGTGACTGTGTAGATCGGCACGACGGTGCGATTACCTCTCCTGAAGCGTTTCCGGCCGGGTGTCGGCGGGCGCTTCGGTTCCTGCATCCCCCACCATAGACCTAAAACGCTTGCGCCGGCGTGGAGATCGCAGCGAACCGCACACTCCGTGCGACAGGTGCCGAGGATGCGGCGTCAGGGGTGGGGCACGTCCGGCCGGTGGCGGGTGTCGTCGTCGTACTTTGCCAGAGTGTCGTCGAGATGCAGCCAGAAGAGTTTGGCCGTCACATAGGCGTGCCTGTCCGGCACGAGACGATCGGCTTCGTCGAAAAGCCCAGCATGGATGTAGATTTCGCCCGGGAGGCGGGAATCCAGATAGGTCAAGGGCGTGCCGCAATCGGGGCAGAAGGAGCGGGTGACGCCCGGAGAGGATTGCCGATCTTTCGGTGCGCCGTGCCAGGCGACGAGATCGCCCGGAAAGCCGGCCCAGACGACGGCCGGCGCGCCCGTCTGACGACGGCAATCGCGGCAATGGCACCAGGAGACCTGAAGAGGTTCGCTTTTCGCCTCAAAGCGAATGGCGCCGCAAAAGCAGCGCCCGTGCAAAGGCAGGTCGACCATTTCACGCGCCTTTCTCTCGACGTCCATTCCGGGGCGGCGAGTGCTCGCTCAGTCTTCGGCGGCTCAGTCGTCGTCGGTCCAGAAGGTCGGGACGGATCTTTCCAGATGCGGTCCGACCCTCACGGCCGCGACCTTCCTCGCCAGCCCGGTCGCATCATCGACGTCAACGGCGATCCCCGACAAGGTCGCTTCTTCCATTGCGGGCCCGAGACGACCGGAAGAGATTTTCGTCACAGCGCGATGCAGAGGTTCGTCTTTCTGCATGCCGATGATGGAATCGTAATCGCCGCACATGCCGATGTCGGTCATCATGGCCGTGCCGCCCGGCTGAATGCGGTAATCGGCGGTCGGCACGTGCGTGTGCGTGCCGACGACGAGGCTTGCTTTGCCGTCCAGAAAAGCCGCCATGACCTGCTTTTCGCTCGTCGCCTCGGCGTGGAAATCGACGATGATGGCGTCGCAGTCGCGGCCGAGCGGCATCGCGGAGATTTCTCTTTCCACGGATGCGATCGGATCATCGAGGGCCGTCATGAAGAGCTGCCCCATCACATTGATGACGAGGACGCGGGCACCGGACCGGGCCGTGTAGATGTTGGCGCCGCGGCCCGGCGTTTGCGGCGGATAGTTGAGCGGGCGCAGAAACCGTTCCTGCCGTTCGGCAAAAACGAGCGCCTCCTTCTGGTCGAAGGCGTGGTTGCCTGTCGTGATGCAATCGGCGCCGGCGTCGAGGAGCTCCTGGAAGATCTTTTCGGTGATACCGAAGCCACCGGCGGCGTTCTCGCCGTTGATGACGACGAAATCGAGCTTCCAGCGCTCGACCATGGAGGGGAGGTTGTGTCTGACCGACTTGCGGCCGGAGCGGCCGACGACGTCACCGAGAAACAGGATCCTCACAGGGCCTCCGTAGGCTTGGCGGTGGTGTCGATGAGCTCGTCTTCGGTGGCGATGAGGGGGAGGGGGATATCGTGATCTTCCATGGGAACAATATCGACCTCCTGACACGAGAAGGCGAGCCCCACAAGACGGGGTACGTGGCCGCGCGCCCGAAGCTCCGCCACCGCGGTGTCGTAATAGCCGCGACCATAGCCGATGCGCCCACCCGCGCGATCGAAGGCGGCAAGCGGCGCAACGATCAGATCGGGCGTCGCTTCGCCGTGATGAGGCGAGGGGTGACGGGTGCCGAAGGTGCCGGCCTCCAGGCTTTCCTCATCGAGAAAATGGCGGAAGACGAGGCGGTGGTCGACGATTGCCGGCAAAGCCGCTGTGCCGTCCTGTGCCGCGATGAGCGGCAGGAGCGGCCGGGGATCGATCTCGTCGCGGATCGGCCAGAAAAGCGCCACCGTCTCTCCTCGTCGCAGGAGCTTTTCGATGTGGCGGACAGCGTGGGCGGAGCGCAGGCGCCGCTCGCTCTCGCCGAGGGCTGCGCGCCGCAGCAATGCCTGCGTGCGAAGCTTGGCCTTGGCTGAGGAGACGTCCATGAGAAAGATCGACGAGGAAGGGGGTTGAGAGCGCGGCCGCCATGGCCGGTGGAGTGTACGATCCCGGGAAACCTACAAAGTAGGTGGGCGCCGTTTTGGTCAAGCCCACGGGCAAGACCAGGGACAGCTCCCTTCGAGATCGATAAGGCCCCGGGGAATGTGACTCCTGTCGAACCGGGCAGCCGCGCGAAGGCGAGATATAGGGAGCACCTGGAGCCTCGGCAAACGAAACCTGACAGACAGGTTTCGATATCCTCCAAAGAACCCCGAACGCAATCATGGGGTGTAACATCGCAAGGTTTGCACGTGTGACGGGGGCGGGGCATCATGCCGCGCCAGCGCGATCGGGCAGCACCCGTCAGAACCGACGGCGAACCAGTTGCGCCTATTCCTGCATGTTGGCGCCTACTGGCTGATGTGGGGCCTGCGCGCCGCGATGCCAAAGCGCTCGCACCTCGCCGTCGCGCAGTTCGACACCTTGCGTCTGCGCCTCATCAAAATCGCCGCTCGAGTTGTCGGATTGAAGACGCATATCCGCCTGCACATGCCGACATCCTGCCAGGACCAGAGCATCCTGCGTGTCGTCCTGGGCCGGATGCCGCGCCTCATCGCCTGATCGACGGGGCCGCGACGCCCCCGAACCAACCCTCGACCGCAACCTGTAAACCTCGTCTCTCCGCCACGCAGGGGCATCCCCGGCGAAGAGAAAGCCATGTCGAACTGCGATCCCAGAAAGACAAATTCACTGGTTCAGAGCACCCAAACCCGATCGCTATGAATTAAACAGGCTAGAAGATAAATGTTATGTCATTGATATCTTCTAGTTCCATGTCGTCGATCTCGATCGTTGAGCCTCCGCCTAGATTGATGACGACGTTCGTATGGTAGGTTGTCTGAACCTCATGCGCCCGAGCGCTCACCGCGCTGTTCGAGCTGAAACCGTAGGCGCTGATATCTATTCGGTCTTGGTCGATGTCGAAAAGATAGATGGTGTCGGCCCCCGAGCCATTTACGAACGCCATCGTCGTCGGGCCAAAGCCTTTTGAACTGCCGTAGAGCCAGTCGTCTCCGGCACCACCCCACAACGTTGTGTTGCCATTCCCGGTAAAGAGGACGTCGCTTCCGTCTCCTCCGAAGAGGATGTCGTTGCCGTCTCCAGCGTAGAGGAAGTCGTTGCCCGCGCCCGCATAGATTGTATCGTTGCCGGCACCTGCGTAAAGCGTATCGTTGCCGGCATCCCGCCCGCCGAAGAACACGTCGTTGCCACCGCCACCCTCAATGTAGTCGTTCCCGTCGCCGCCGCCGAGGAAGTCGGAGCCCTCTGCGGGCGCGATACGGTCGTCGCCGGCGCCGCCAAAGACGTGGTTCACGTTGGCCGCCGTGTCGGGGATGTCTTCACCAGAAACTGCACCATCTGGATCAAGCTCGTCGGCCCCGTCACCGCCGAAAATCGTGTCGTTGCCCGACCCGCCGCGAAGATCATCATCGCCGAGCTTGCCAAAGATAAGGTCATCTCCGGCGCCCCCGAAGATGTTGTCATCACCGGTATCGCCTGGGCCGGCGAAAATCGTGTCCGCGCCACCATAGGCCAGCGCACGGTCGTTCCCCGGCCCAAGGACCATCGTCTCGGAATTTTCGGTTCCGTAAAATGTCGCCATCACACGCTCCCAGAGATCGGCAAGCCGGAATTTCAGTTCGCAAGTCGCAATAATCTCGCCTTCTTAGGACGATGCGTTACCGCTACATTTATATTCAAATGTAATATTTTTCACTGTTCAAGCTAAAAAAATTAGCGCAACCCGCTTTTCTAGCTAGAGAAATGCATTCTCCCGCTACGGTCGTATCCGTTTTCGCTCTCGACTGCGGAGCCCGCAGGTTTGGCAGTCGATATTTTGGGCTAGGCTTACGGACAACCACGACCAGGGAGGCTTAGATGTTTCGAACCATTCTCGTGCCAGCGGATCTTGCCCATGCGGACAAGCTCGAGAGAGCCCTGGAGGCGGCTGCGAGCCTTGCCAAGCAACATGGCTCGCGCCTCATCCTCGTCGGGGTCTCGGCGGCTCTTCCCAGCTCTCTTTCCCATAATCCGGCCGAGTTCGCCGAAAGACTTAATGAATTCGCAGCCCGGCAGAGCGATAAGCACGGCGTTACATTTGAAGCCAAGGCGGTGACGAGCCACGATCCGACGCGAGATCTAGATCAGACGTTGAGCGAACAGGTTCATGAGACGGGCGCCGATCTCGTCGTCATGTCTTCCCATGTGCCCGGTTTCGCCGAACACGTTTTTTCGTCACGTGCCGGCTATCTTGCGACGCACAGCGAGGTTTCCGTCTTCGTCGTTCGCTGACCGAGGGGCGGAGGCAAGGGCGCGGCGAAGCTGGAGCTACCTGGAGGTGATTGCCGACCGGGCCTGCTGAATGTACCAATTATCGGGGAGGAAACACATATGACGAGCCGTTATCACGAGGTTTACAAGTCCTGGGAAGAGGATCCGGAAGCCTTCTGGGCCAAAGCCGGCGAAGAGATCGACTGGTCGAAGCCTGCCGAGAAGATCTTCGATCCCGAAATGGGCATGTATGGGCGCTGGTTCGCCGGCGCCGAAACCAACACCTGTTACAATTGCGTCGATCGCCATGTGGAGCGAGGCCGTCCCGGCCAGCCGGCGATCATCTACGACAGCCCCATCACCGGTGCGAAGCGTACGATCACCTACCAGGAGCTTCTCTCCGAGGTGGAGGCTCTGGCCGCGGTGTTGCGCGAGAAGGGCATCGAGAAGGGCGACCGCGTCATCGTCTATATGCCGATGGTGCCCGAGGCGCTTTTCGCCATGCTCGCCTGCGCCAGGCTCGGCGCCGTGCATTCGGTGGTCTTCGGCGGGTTCGCGGCAAACGAGCTTGCGACGCGCGTCAACGATTGTGAGCCGAAGGCGATCATCTCCGCCTCCTGTGGCATCGAGCCGAATCGGGTCGTGAAATACAAGCCCCTTCTCGATCAGGCCCTCGACATCGCCCGCCACCAGCCGGAATTCTGCCTGGTCGTGCAGCGCGAGCAGGGGCCGTGCGAGCTGACGGAGGGGCGCGACTACGATTATCTGGAGCTCGTCGAAGCGGCCAAGAATGCCGGCACGAAGGTGCCGCCGGTGCCGGTTGCGGCGACCGACCCGCTCTACATTCTCTACACCTCCGGCACGACCGGACGGCCGAAGGGCGTCGTGCGCGACAATGGCGGGCACATGGTGGCGCTCAAATGGTCGATGAAGGCGATCTACGACATCGATCCGGGCGAGGTTTTTTGGGCCGCATCCGATGTCGGTTGGGTCGTCGGCCATTCCTACATCGTCTACGCGCCGCTTCTGCACGGCTGCACGACGATCGTCTTCGAAGGCAAGCCGGTCGGCACACCCGATGCCGGCGTCTTCTGGCGCGTCATCGAGGAGCACAAGGTTTCCGCCCTCTTCACGGCACCGACGGCCTTCCGCGCGATCAAGAAGGAAGATCCGCAGGGCGAGCATGTCGGCCGCTACGATCTCAGCCAAATGCGTACGCTGTTTTTGGCGGGCGAGCGCGCCGATCCAGATACGATCCGCTGGGCGCAGGATCAGCTCGGCGTGCCGGTGGTCGACCATTGGTGGCAGACGGAAACGGCCTGGGCGATCGCTGCCAATCCGGCAGGTCTCGGCCTGTTGCCGGTCAAGTACGGCTCGCCGACGGTTGCAATGCCGGGCTACAAGATCGAGATCCTCGACGATGCCGGCCATCCGGTCGGCCCGAATACGCTCGGCAATATCGTCGTCAAACTGCCGCTGCCGCCTGCGTGCCTGCCCACTTTGTGGAACGCCGATGAGCGCTTCAAGGAGAGTTATCTCCTGGAGTTCCCGGGTTACTACAAGACGGCCGATGCCGGCATGCTCGACGACGAAGGCTATGTCTACGTCATGTCGCGCACCGACGACATCATCAACGTCGCTGGCCATCGCCTGTCGACGGGCGCGATGGAAGAAGTTCTTTCCAACCATCCGGACGTTGCCGAATGCGCCGTCATCGGCGCCGCCGATGCGCTCAAGGGCCAGATGCCGATGGGCTTCGTCGTCTTGAAATCCGGCCGCGACCGCGATCCGCTGGAGATCCAGAAGGAGTGCATCCGTCTGGTGCGCGAGGAGATCGGGCCGGTGGCCGCCTTCAAGACGGTGCATGTCGTGCATCGCCTGCCGAAGACGCGCTCGGGCAAGATCCTGCGCGCCACGATGCGCCACATCGTCGATCACGAGGATTTCCGCATGCCGGCGACGATCGACGATCCGGCGATCCTCGACGAGATCAAGGGCGTCGTGGAACATGTCGATCAGATGCGGGTGAGCTGAGAGCTGAGAGGGCCGCCAGGGTTTGCGGCGGCCTCTATGGGTTCTTCGTCGCTTGAATGACGTCGAAGCGGCCGCTTTCTGGCGGCCGCTTTTTCTTCGCCTGCCGTGCCGTGCGCCTCGTCACGCCGGCTCGAAGCCGACGAGGCCATAGCGCTCGCGGCGCAGATAGCGCGCCGTCAGAAGCACGGCTGCGGCCGCAAGCCCCGCAGCCAGGCCCCACCAGACCCCGACACCACCCCAGTTCAGGACGAAGCCGAGGACATAGGCGGTCGGCGTGCCGATCACCCAGTAGCTGACGATCGCGATGATCATCGGCACCCGCGTGTCCTTGAGGCCGCGCAGGATGCCGGCAGCCACCGCCTGCAGCGAATCGACGATCTGGAACACACCGGCTACCAGGAGCAGCGGCACCGCATAGGCGAGAACTTCGTCGGCATTGACGTTGGCGGGGTCGAGATAGAGCCCGATCAGCTCCTCCGGCAGCAAGCGGAAGGTGGTCGCGGCGCCAACCGCGATCGCCGCACCCATCACCAGGGCGACCGTGCCGGCCCGACCGAGCCCGATCCGGTCGCCGCGCCCGGCCGCCAGGCCAACGCGGACGGTGGCCGCACTCGCCAGCCCAAGCGGAACCATGAAGGTGATCGAGGAGATCTGCAGGGCAATCCCGTGGGCGGCCAGCGGCACGGCGCCGAGCCAGCCGATCATCACCGAGGCGGCGGCGAACAGTCCGACTTCGGCGATGATCGTGGCGCCGATCGGCCAGCCCAGCCGCACGATCTCGCGAAAGCCGTACCAGTCGGGGCGCCAGAACCGGACATAGAGTTCATAGCGGCGCAACCCTGTCGCCCGCGCCGTATAGGCCGCAAGCAGGCCCGCCATCAGAAGATTGGACACCAAAGTTGCGATCGCCGCGCCCACCAGGCCAAGGGCGGGGGCGCCGAGATGGCCGAAGATCAGCACGTAGTTCAAAAGCGCGTTGGCGAGTGCTCCGACGATGATGACGGCGAGCACCAGATAGGCGCGGCCCACGACCGTCAGATAGGAGCGCAGGCCCATGATCAGGAGGGCAGGAAACATCGACCACTGCGCCACATGCATGTAATCGGCCGCCATCGCGGCCAGATCCGGCTCCTGACCGAAGGCGACGAGGATCGCCTCGATCTCCCACAGCGGGAACATCATCGCTGCGCCGTAGAGCCAAAGAACCCAGAGGCTCATCCGGACCGAGCGGCGCACGCCGCGCACGTCGTTGCGGCCCTCGGCATTGGCGGCCAGCGGCAGCGCGGCCTGGGCGAAACCGACGCCGAACATGAAGCACAGGAAGAAGGCCTGGGTGGCGAGCACCGCCGCGGCCAGCTCGCGCGCGCCCAGCCAGCCGACCATGACCGTGTCGGTGACGTTCATCGTCACCTGCGCGAGCTGGGTGCCGATCAACGGCAAGGCCAAGACGACGGTCGCGCCGGCGTGGCCTGGCCACGACAGCCTGCCACCGCCGGGGACATCGGTCGGGACTTCGCGTTGGGAACGGAAACGATTCAAGGGCTGCATGATTCACCACCAGGAGCCGGGGGAGTACATGGCGAGACCCGTGAAAGCCAACCGCCTTTCGGTTGCACGGAAAGGCCGTCTTCAGCGTATCCGTCGGAGAATGCCTTTCCGCCCTGGACGGTGGGAAGGCGAGCGCTAGGCTAGTAAGCCGGCTCTTCGTCCTTCACATATCATCCCTCATGACAGACAAAACCTTCACGCCGATCGAAGATCACGCCATCATTGGCGACATGCAGACGGCGGCGCTCGTCGCGCTCGACGGCACGATCGACTTTTTCTGCTATCCGAATTTCGATTCGCCCACGGTGTTCGCTTCGCTTCTCGACCGGGAGAAGGGCGGACATTTCAAGTTGAGTGCAGCGTGCGACGGGTTGCGTTCGCGCCAACTCTATCTGCCCGACACCAATATTCTGATCACCCGCTTCCAGGGCGAGGAGAGCGTTGCGGAGGTTTCCGACTTCATGCCGCTCGACGGGTCGGGGCGGATCGTGCGGCGGGCGAAGGCGATTCAGGGCGAGGTCGATTTCACGCTCTCCTGCGCACCACGCTTCGATTACGCGCGCGGCACGACGAGCGCGGAGGCGATCCCCTACGGGGTCAAGTTCTCAGACGGGGAGAGGCATCTCTTTCTCTACAGTCACGTCCAGCTCGGCATATCGGAAGGGGCCGCAGAGGCACGTTTCCGCTTGAAGGAAGGCGAACATGCCTTCGTCGTCCTCTGTCCGGGACGCGCCGACGCCCCGCCGATCGATGCCGATTACGTTTCCAGGAGTTTCATCGAAACGAGCGATTTCTGGCACGATTGGGTGGCGAACGGCCATTATCCCTCGCGCTGGCGCGACGTCGTGGTGCGCTCCGGGCTGGTCCTGAAACTCCTCTCCTCGCAGAAACACGGCTCGATTGCCGCGGCGGCGACCTTTGGCCTGCCGGAGGTGGCCGGAAACAGTCGCAACTGGGATTACCGCTATTGCTGGGTCCGCGACGCGGCATTTTCCGTCTACGCCTTCACCCGTCTCGGCCGTTACGAGGAAGCGCATCAGTTTACGACCTTCCTTCTCGGTCTGACCGAGGGACGCGACGATGGTGAGATGCAGATCATGTACGCCATGGACGGGCGCCACGATCTCGAAGAAGTCTCGCTCGACCATCTGGAAGGCTGGAAGAACTCGCAGCCCGTCAGGATCGGCAACGCGGCCTACGAGCAATTGCAGCTCGACATTTATGGCGAGCTTCTGGACACGATCTATGTGGCGGCAAAATCGCTCGGCCAGCCATCGGTCCGAGCCTGGCGAGAAATCGTCAAGATGCTCGACTGGCTCAAGGAGAATTGGCACCGGCCGGACGAGGGCATCTGGGAGGTGCGTGGGCCGCGCCGGGAGTTTCTGTCTTCGCGGCTGATGTCATGGGTGGCTTTCGACCGCGCGGCCCGCATGGCGGTGAAATATTCTCTGGCGGGGCCGGTGGAAGCCTGGCGGGCCGAGCGCGACACCATCTATCGTTCCATTATGGAGGAGTTCTGGGACGAGGAGATCGGCGCCTTCGTGCAGTATAAGGGCTCCAAGACGGTGGATGCCTCCGTCCTCTTGATGCCTCTCGTGCGCTTCATCAATCCCCGCGACCGCTATTGGCTCAGAACGATGCGTGCCGTGGAGCACCGTCTCGTCAAGGATTGCCTCGTCCTGCGTTACGACGACGAGGCGGAGGGCGCCGAAGACGTCGACGGGCTTTCCGGGCGCGAAGGTGCCTTCACCACCTGCGCCTTCTGGTATGTGGAGGCGCTGGCACGGACAGGCGATCTGCCGCGGGCGCGGCTCATGTTCGAAAAACTGCTCTCTTACGCCAACCATGTCGGCCTCTATGCGGAGGAGCTCAGCCCGTCCGGGGCGCATCTTGGGAACTTCCCGCAAGCGCTCACGCATCTCTCTCTGATTTCGGCCGCCCACTGGCTGGAACGGGCTCTCGACGGCGATGAGGGAACCCGGTTCGCAGCCTGACGTTCGCCACCCAGGGACACAGTCTCAGTGACACGTTTCATAGGGGGAGACGTTCTAGAGAGACGCTCCAAAGGGACGCAGGACGGTGCAGGGTGCCGGTGGCTTCTCTTCAGGCGATACGCCTTCGACGCGAAAGGCCGCTCGGCCGACATCGCTTGCGTCCTTCCACCCATTCACGCTCAGGAGGGGCTCAGTGGCAGCTCAAAACGGACTAAGCCTGGAAGGACAGAACGCCGTCGTGACGGGGGCGAGCTCGGGCATCGGAGCGGCCGTCGCCGCGGGCTTGGCGAAGGCGGGGGCCGATGTCGTCATCAACTACCATTCCGACGAGGAAGGGGCGGCCAAGACACTCACCGCTGTCGAACGAGCCGGAAGCCGAGGCGTCATCATCGGCGGCGATGTCGGGTGCGAGAGCGATGTCCACAAGCTTTTCGATTGCTGCGAGGCGGAGCTCGGTCCGGTCGATATCGTCTTCTCCAATGCCGGCATCCAGCGCGACTGTGCCTTCGGGGAGATGTCGCTTGCCGATTGGGAAGCGGTCATCTCCACCAATCTCACCGGCGCCTTTCTGGTCTCCCGCGAGGCCGTCAAACGTTTCCGCAAGAAGGGACTGCGCGAAGAGGTGAGCCCGGCACTCGGCAAGATCGTCTTCAATTCCTCCGTCCATGAGCGCATTCCCTGGGCCGGGCGGGTCAATTATGCGGCCTCCAAGGGGGGCGTTTCCCTCCTCATGCAATCGCTCGCCCAGGAGGTGGGCCATGAGAAAATCCGGGTGAACTCCGTGGGGCCCGGCGCCATCGCCACCGACATCAACGCCGATGAGCGTGCCGACGATGCGGATGCGATCCGCAGCCTCATCCCCTATGGCCGGATCGGCGAACCGGAGGATATCGCTCAGGCCGTCGTCTGGCTCGTGTCGGACGCCGCCGATTATGTGCACGGCCATTGTCTGTTTGCCGATGGAGGCATGACGCTTTATCCCGGCTTCATCGGCAACGGCTGAGGCGACTCGGTCTCCGCCGTTCGGGCCGGACGGGCCAAAAGGGAAGATGCCAATGTCGCTGGAAAACAAGGTCGCCATCGTGACCGGTGGAGCGAAGGGAATTGGGCGTGCCGTCGCCAAGCGCTTCCTGTCTGAGGGGGCGCGGGTGGTCCTCGCCGATATCGACGACGATGCGGGCAGCGCTTCGGTGGAGGCGCTCGGCGATCTCGGGCCTGTGCGTTTCGTGCATTGCGACGTCGCCGAAAAGCTCTCGGTACGCAATCTCCTGGCGACGACGGTCGACGCCTATGGCGACATCGACGTCCTCGTCTCCTGTGCTGCTATCGCGCTCAAGGCGGATTTCCTGGCGTTGACGGAGGATGAATTCGACCGCGTCCTCAATGTCAATCTCAAGGGGGCGTTTCTCGTCGGCCAGGCCGTCGCCAAGCGCATGGTCAAACAGATCGAAGCGGGCGGCGATCCGGGCGTCATCATCCATATGAGCTCGGTCAATGCCGTCGTCGCGATCCCCGACCAGGTGCCGTACACGATCTCCAAGGGTGGCGTGAACCAGCTCACCAAGGTGATGGCGCTGGCGCTCGCGCCGCATGGCATCCGCGTCAACGCGATCGGGCCGGGCTCCATCATGACCGACATGCTGGGGCATGTCGCCGACGATGCCGAAGCCCGCCAGCGCATTTTGACACGCACGCCGCTGCGCCGCATCGGCGAGCCGAGCGAGGTGGCCGCGGTCGCAGCCTTCCTCGCCTCCGACGATGCGAGCTACATGACCGGGCAGACTGTCTATGTCGACGGCGGGCGCCTGCCGCTCAATTTCACGGTTTCGACCGAGGATTCGTAAGCTGCGCTGTTTCTCCCGGTCTTCGCTATGATCGGCCGATGAAGCAGACGATTCGCATCATCGGCATCGATCCCGGCCTGCGCCGCACCGGCTGGGGCGTCGTCGATATGTCCGGGACACGGCTCGCCTTCGTCGCGGCCGGCACGGTGCGCTCCGACGAAAAAGACGCGCTGTGTGACCGGCTCGCCGCGCTCTATGACGGGCTCGTCGCCGTGATTTCCGAACACAGCCCCGGCGAAGCGGCGGTGGAAAACACCTTCGTCAACCGCGATGCGGGCGCCACTTTGAAGCTCGGGCAGGCGCGCGGCATTGCCCTTCTGGCGCCGGCGAAGGCGGGGCTCGAAGTGGCGGAATACGCCCCCAACATGGTGAAGAAGTCGGTCGTGGGCGCCGGCCACGCGCAGAAGGGGCAGATCCGCACGATGGTCTCCATCCTGATGCCGAAGGCGACCTTCGACAGCGACGATGCCGCCGACGCGCTCGCCATCGCCATCTGCCACGCGCATCACCGCGGCAGCGCCGTGGCCCAGGCGGGGACAAACCCTGCGGTCGAGGCGAAGAGCCGGCGTGGCGGTCGGGGGATCGAGGTGATCAAAGGCTCGCGCACCGCGAACGAACATCTTTCGTCGGACGAACTCATGCGGTTGGTGCGCGGGCGGGGGTGAAGCCCAGGAGAATGCGCCTCGTCGCCTTGCCGACGTTTCTGTAATGTTCTATTTCTTACCTGGGTAGCATTACAAGGGTGGCTCCGATGCGCATGACCTCGAAGGGGCAGGTTACCGTGCCCAAGCACTTACGCGATCTCGCCGGCTTGCGACCGGGCAGCGAGGTTCGCTTCAGCTTTGAGGAAGGCAGAGTTACTCTGAGCAGAGCAGATGCTGAGGAGCGCCCGGGCAAAACGCGCGGCGACCGGGCTGTAGAAGCGATCGTTGGCACCAGGACGGTCAATCGTGGGCTCTCGACCGACGAGATCATGCGGCTCATGCGCGGCGATGCGTGACACGCTCGTCGATACGAATGTCCTTCTCGATATTTCGGAGGCGAACCAAGTCTGGTTCGGATGGTCTTCGATGGCGCTGCGCGATGCAGCCAACCGAGGTGAGCTTGTCGTCAATCCGGTGGTCTATTCGGAGCTTGCCAGCGGATATGCACGGCGGGAGGAGCTCGAGGCGATGCTGATGCATGCCAGCATCCGCAAGGAAGAACTCCCCTGGGATGCCGCTTTCATGGCCGGTTTGGTTTACAGGACCTATCGGGGAAAAGGCGGCGAACGGACACGGCCTCTTCCAGATTTTTATATCGGCGCGCATGCTTCGGTCCGAGGCTACCGGCTTCTTACGCGCGACCGCGGCTATTATCGCGGTTATTTCCCAACGATCGAGATCATCTCGCCGGACACCCATCCATGATTGGCAAACTCAAAGGGCGCATCGATTCCTACGGACCCGACTGGGTCATCGTCGATGTCGGCGGCGTCGGCTATGTCGTGCATTGCTCGACGCAGACGCTGCAGGCGCTGCCGTCGCCCGGAGAGGCGGCGACGCTTTCGATCGAGACTTATGTGCGCGAGGACCAGATCCGGCTTTTCGGTTTCGCCTCGGATGTGGAGCGCGAATGGTTCCGGCTGTTGAATTCGGTGCAGGGGGTGGGCACGCGGATGGCGCTGGGCGTGCTCGGCACGCTGCGGCCGGCCGATCTTTCCTCCGCGATCGCGCTGCAGGACAAGGCGATGATCGCGCGTTCGCCCGGCGTCGGGCCGAAGCTTGCCGGGCGCATCTGTTCGGAGCTCAAGGACAAGGCGCCGGCGCTCGGCAGTGGCATCGGTGGCGATCCGTCGCTGTCGCGCCTGCAATCGGATCTCGGCGATCAGGTCGCGCCGCAGCCGATCGCCGATGCGGTTTCCGCCCTCGTCAATCTCGGCTATGCCCAGGCACAGGCCTCGGCCGCGATCGCCAAAGCGATGCGTGATGCGGGCGAGGGGGCCGAAACCGCGAAATTGATCAGGCTCGGCCTGAAGGAGCTCAGCCAGTGAGCACAGACCGTCTCGTCAGCGCCGATGCGCGCGTCGAGGACAGCGATCCCGACGCCTCGTTCCGGCCGGAGCGGCTCGCCGATTTCGTCGGCCAGGAGAAGGCGCGGGGCAATCTCAAAGTCTTCATCGAGGCGGCGCGGTCGCGCTCGGAGGCGCTCGATCATGTGCTTTTCGTCGGGCCGCCAGGGCTCGGCAAGACGACGCTCGCCCAGATCGTGGCGCGCGAGCTCGGCGTCAATTTCCGTTCCACGTCGGGACCGGTCATCGCCAAAGCGGGCGATCTCGCAGCCCTTCTCACCAATCTCGACGAGCGCGACGTGCTCTTCATCGACGAGATCCACCGCCTCAATCCGGCGGTGGAAGAAATTCTCTATCCGGCAATGGAAGATTTCGAGCTCGATCTCATCATCGGTGAGGGGCCGGCGGCGCGCTCGGTGAAGATCGATCTCGCGCCCTTCACCCTGATCGGCGCGACCACGCGGCTCGGGCTTTTGACGACGCCTCTGCGCGACCGCTTCGGCATTCCCGTGCGGCTTGATTTCTATACCGAGGCGGAGCTTGAAAAGATCGTGCGCCGGGGGGCGCGCATTCTGGGGGCGCCGATTTCCGATGAAGGGGCGAGCGAAATTGCCCGGCGCGCGCGCGGCACGCCACGGGTCGCCGGCCGGCTGTTGCGGCGCGTGCGCGATTTTGCGGCCGTGGACGGAGCGGAGCGTATCGAACGGTCTCTCGCAGACAAGGCGCTTCTGGCGCTCGAGGTCGACGCCCGCGGGCTCGATCTCCTCGACAGGCGCTATCTCGTGATGATCGCCGAGAATTTCGGTGGCGGGCCGGTCGGAATCGAAACGATTTCGGCAGCCCTATCGGAGCCGCGCGACGCCATCGAAGACATCGTCGAGCCCTATCTCATCCAGCAGGGATTTATCCAAAGAACACCGCGCGGGCGCCTGTTGACGCCAAGGGCCTTCCAGCATCTGGGCCTCGCCGTGCCGACGCAGGACCGGGCCGCGCAGATGGGGCTTTTTCTGAATGACGACGACAGCTGACGCGCCCGCCGAACTTTCCGGCCGGCTGACGGCGGACGGGCATATCCTGCATCAGCGGGTTTATTTCGAAGACACGGATTTTTCGGGCCTCGTCTATCACGCCCGCTACCTGCATTTTCTGGAGAGGGGTCGCTCGGATTTCCTACGCCTTCTCGGCGTGCATCATCGTGTGCTCGCCGAGGACGGCCTTGCCTTTGCCGTGCGGCGGATGACGATCGAGTTCGAAAAGCCGGCGCGCATCGACGATATCGTGACCGTCCTCACGAGGCCCGAGAAAGTGGGCGGGGCGCGGGTGACGTTGACGCAGGAGCTGCGCTGCGGCGAAACTCTTCTGGTCAAGGCTGTCGTGGAAGCGGCGTTGCTGACCACTGAAGGTCGTCCGGCGCGCCTGCCGGGAACCGTGCGAGAGGCCTTGAGCGCCTCTTTCAGACAAAGTCCGTAAAAATTTAAGCGGCAAGTCCGCCAAGAGCGACCAGGAACACGGAGAGGCCAAGTGCAGAAACGACCAAGGCGTCGGTGAAGCGCGAGTCGGTCTCGGTCGGTTGATCTGCAGTCTGATCAAGGCGGGCGTCGAAGCGCGACATGGGATTCCTCTTGGCCTCAACGGCCTGCTGTTTGGAATATCAAACGCCTTCCGACTCCAACGGTTCCAATCGTTTATGGCGAACAAGAAAAGTTCGCTATGAGGACCCGCTCCTAACGGTTCGTTAACCGTGATGATCTCTCATCCTTTAGACTGGTTTCATCGGGGCAGGCTCTCTCAGGCCGTGCTTTTGTCACATTCGGCGGTCAAGAGCCGCCAAGATCGAACAAAGAGCGATCTCATTCCATGGATCAAGTTGCCCAGACAGCGCTCGCCGATCCGGCGGGTGGCTTTTCCCTGCTATCTCTATTCTGGCAGGCGCATATCGTCGTGAAGATCGTCATGCTTGGCCTGCTCGGAGCTTCCGTGTGGTGCTGGGCGATCATCATCGACAAGACGCTGCTCTACCGCCGGATGAAGGGCCAGCTCGACAAGTTCGAAGATACGTTCTGGTCGGGCCAGTCCCTCGAACAGCTCTATAACCAGGTGTCGGCGCGTGAAGCGCACGGCATGGCGGCCCTCTTCGTTGCCGCCATGAAGGAGTGGAAGCGCACCTATGAGGGGGGCGCGAAATCGCTCGCAGGCCTCGGCCAGCGCATCGACCGGGTGATGGATGTCACGATCGCACGCGAGGTCGACCGGCTCGAACGGCGGCTTCTGGTGCTCGCGACTGTCGGCTCGGCCGGCCCCTTCATCGGCCTTTTCGGCACGGTGTGGGGCATCATGACCTCGTTTCAGGCGATCGCGGCCTCGAAGAACACCAATCTCGCCGTCGTGGCGCCGGGCATCGCCGAAGCGCTTCTTGCGACGGCGTTCGGCCTCTTCGCGGCCATTCCGGCGGTCATGTTCTACAATAAATTCGCCAGCCAGGTGTCCCGGCTCGCGACCCGGATGGAGGGCTTTGCCGACGAGTTCGCGGCAATCCTGTCACGCCAGATCGACGAGCGGAGAGCGGCCTGATGGGTGCTGGGATGATCGCACCGAGCAGGGGCGGCAGCAGCCGCCATCGTCTGCGCCGCCGCCATGCGCTGGTGGCGGAGATCAACGTCACGCCTTTCGTCGACGTCATGCTGGTGTTGCTGATCATCTTCATGGTGGCGGCGCCGCTTCTCACCGTCGGCGTGCCGATCGACCTACCGGAAACGCAGGCCAAGGCGATGGATGCCGACACGGAGCCCTTGACGGTGTCGGTCAATGCCGATGGGTCGATCTATCTGCAGGAGGAGGAGATCTCGTCCGACAAGCTCGTGGCGACGCTGCAGGCGCTTGCCAAAAACGGGCTCAACGAGCGCATTTTCGTGCGCGGTGATCGCAATGCCGATTACGGCACGATTATGCGGGTGATGGGCCGTCTCAATGCGGCCGGCTATCGCCGGATCGGTCTCGTCACCCTGCAAGAGACTGATGGGTAAGGAATGCGTGTCGGCCTCGGCGTTTCACTTGCGGCTCACCTGGCGCTGATCTCGCTCGGGCTCTTCGCGTTTCCGGACGCGAAGCCTTTCAGCGTGGATCACACGGAGGCCTTGCCTGTCGATCTCGTGCCGATTTCCGAGGTGACCGATCTCCTCGCCGGCTCCAAGACGGCGAAGCCGAAGCCTGACGAAAAGCCTCAGCCCAAGCTGCAGGCCAAGGCCGATCGGCCGGACCCGAAGCCGGCGGAAAAGCCGGCGCCGAAGCCCGTTCAATCGGTGAAGGAACCGACGCCGCGGCCGACGCCGAAGGTCGAAGAAAAGCCGAAGCCGGAAGAGACCAAGGTCGCCGCCGTGCCGCCGGAACCAGAGCCCGAGCCGGAGCCTGCTCCGCGTCCCGACGCGCAACCGGAGAAGGCGCCGGAGGCCACGCCGCAAGAGGCGGCGCCTGCGCTCGACACCCTGCCGAAGATGCGCCCGACGCCACCCAAGGACATCAAACCGCCGAAGCCTGCAGAGACGAAGCCGGCGCAAGAAAAGCCCGTGCCGGAAAAGCCGAAGGTGACGCAAAAGCCTGAGCCGAAGCGGGATTTCCGGCCCGACGACATCGCGGCACTTCTCGACAAGCGCGATCCGACGGGCGGCGGGGACCCTGATCCGTCACCCGATCCTCAGACGTTCGGCGCGCGCGAGGGCAAGGCCGAGGCGGCGATGACGCAAAGCGAGATCGAGGCTCTGAAAGCACGGCTTTATCAGTGCTGGAACCCGCCGATCGGCGTACGTCAGGCGGGCGGGCTCCGGGTGACGGTCGCCATCAGCCTGCAGCCCGACGGAACGCTTGCCGCCCCGCCCCGCCCGGTCGGCGGCGGTTTCGACGAGCTTTCACGGGTCGCGATGGAGAGCGCCATCCGCGCCGTCCACGAATGCGCGCCTTACGACATACTACCGCCAGAGAAATACTCCTTGTGGCGGGATATCGAATTCACCTTCGACCCGAGCGAAATGCTCGGCGGATGAGATTTGACGGAGCTTCACGCCCATGTCCTTTACCGACCGCTTGAGAAGTCGGGCCTTCCCCTTCGCCATCGCCGCGGCGCTCGCCCAGTTTGCGCTGATCGGTGCTCTTGTCGGCAGCGCATCGGCGCAGCTGCGCGTCGACATCACGCGTGGCACGATCCAGCCGATGCCGATCGCCATTCCGTCCTTCGTCGGGACGGGCGGGCAGCCCGATCAGCTCAGCCAGCAGATTTCCGACGTGATCACCGCGGATTTGAAGAATTCGGGGCTGTTCGCCCCGGTCGATCCGGCCGCCTTCATCCAGCCGACGATTCCGCCGGACGTGACGCCCGATTTCGCCAATTGGCGGCCGCTCAACGCGCAGGCCCTCGTGTCCGGGCGGGTCGAAGCGACTGCGGACGGGCGGGTGCAGGCGGAATTCCGGCTGTGGGATATCTTTGCCGGCCGGCAGCTGACGGGTCAGCAATTCGTCGCAAGCCCCGACAATTGGCGGCGGGTGGCGCATATCATCGCCGATGCGATCTATGAGCGCCTGACCGGCGAGAAGGGCTATTTCGACACGCGCATCGTCTTCGTCGACGAATCCGGTTCCAAGGAACGGCGCATCAAGCGGCTCGCCCTGATGGATCAGGACGGCGCCAATGTGCGCTATCTGACCGACGGCAGCGATCTCGTGCTGACCCCGCGCTTCTCGCCCACGCGGCAGGAAATCACCTATGCGGCTCTCTCGGGCGATCAGTGGCAGGTGTTTCTCCTCAATACAGAGAACGGGCAGCGGGAGAAGATCGGCAATTTCTCCAACATGACCTTCTCGCCGCGCTTTTCTCCGGACGGGCAGAAGGTCGTCCTCTCGCTCGCCCAGGGCGGCAATTCCAACATCTATCTGCTTGATCTCAGGAACCGGCAGATGACGCGGCTGACCGATTCGCCGTCGATCGATACGGCACCGTCGTTTTCGCCGGACGGACAGCGCATCGTCTTCGAATCCGACCGGGGTGGCACGCAGCAGCTTTATGTGATGGGCGCCAATGGCGGCCCGGCACAGCGGATCTCCTTCGGACAGGGGCGCTATGCGACCCCCGTATGGTCGCCGCGCGGCGATCTCATCGCCTTCACCAAGCAGGAAGGCGGCCGCTTCGGCATCGGCGTGATGACGCCGGACGGATCCGGCGAGCGCGTCATTACGGAAGGTTTCCACAATGAGGGTCCGACCTGGGCGCCCAACGGCCGCGTCTTGATGTTCTTCCGCGACCAGTCCGGCGGCGCCGGCCCGCAGCTTCTTTCCGTCGACATCACCGGCTACAACGAGCGGGTCGTGCCGACGCCGAATTATGCCTCCGATCCGGCGTGGAGCCCGCTCCTCGATTGATGCTGACAGGCCGGTCCCGGAGGGCAGGCGAATTCCATGAGCTCATATTGCGATGAACGCCTGGCGAGCCTTTACGACCTGCTCAATCCGCCAGGCGAGGATACGCGCTTCTATATTCAGCTCGCCGGGCAGCTGAGAGGGCAGCTCGCCGAGCAGTCCCCGGCTCTGCCTGAAGGGGAGACTGGCGGGCGTGAGGCGGCTCTGGCGATCCTCGACATCGGCTGCGGTACGGGAGCGCTGGCGCGTGCGCTCGCTCGGCGCGGGCACACAGTGACGGCGGCCGATCCGGCGCCGGCGATGCTGGCCGTGGCACGGCGCGGCGCGGGAGCGGAGCGCGTCGATTGGGTGGAGGGTGATGCCACCACCCGTCATACGTCGGCGCCTTTCGACCTTATCCTGATGACCGGACACAGCTTCCAGTGCCTGTTGAGCGACGAGGTCATCGAAGCCACGCTCCAAGCGGTGCGTGCGCAGCTTTCACCGGGCGGCCGGTTCGCTTTCGAAAGCCGCAATCCGGTCGTCGAGGGGTGGCGGCAATGGACGCCCGGGCGCAGCCGTCGCCTCATTCGTCCGATCGGCAGCGCGAGCGTGGAAACCTATCTGTCGCTGGTCTCGGCGGAAGACGACATCATCGCCTACCGCACGCATCTGCGCTTTCCCGGTGAAGAGGAAGTCATCCTGGAAGATCAGTTGCGCTTTACGTCGTGCGATCTTCTCAAGGAGAAGCTCGCTGAGGCCGGTTTTTCGGAGGTGAGCCTCTACGGCTCCTTTGACCGCAGCGACTTCGGCCCGAAGAGCCCGGAGATCATCGTCATCGCCGGATAAGGCCTCGCCAATCGGAAATTGAGGCCTCACGGCTTCGCTTTTGTGGCCGAAAAGGTGCGGTCCCGCCAAGCTTCCGCCGCATTCGGTGGCCACCGCTCTCTTCGGACTTTTTGTTTTGCGTCGCCCGTCTGTCTGCGTTCACGCCTTCTTAACCCTAATCGTTCACTAGGCCTTAACCCTGTCAGGGTTATCAAAGCCCTTCGATTCCACCAGGAGCTTGCGGCGATGAGCTTTCGCCTGAATATCCGCATTCTAGCTGCCGCGTTTGGCGCAGCCCTTCTTCTGACGGCTGGCGGTTGCGCCAACCAGCAAAAGGCGTTGGATCTTGCCGGTTCTGGAGCAGGGGCAGGGGCGGCGACGCCCGGCAGCCCGCAGGACTTCCAGGTCAATGTCGGCGACCGCGTCTTCTTCATCGTCGATTCCTCGTCGCTGACGCCGGAAGCACGGGCGACGCTCGACCGCCAGGCGGCGTGGCTGAACCAGTATCCGAATTACACCGTCACGGTCGAAGGCCATGCCGACGAGCGCGGCACGCGCGAATACAACCTCGCCCTCGGCGCTCGGCGCGCGGCCGCAACCCGCGATTATCTCGCCTCGCGCGGCATCAATCCCGGCCGCATGCGCACGATTTCCTACGGCAAGGAGCGTCCGGTCGCGGTCTGCGATGCGGCCTCGTGCTGGAACCAGAATCGCCGAGCGGTGACGGTGGTGGGCGGCGCCGGCAGCTGATCGCCGTCGCAACCCTGCCACAGAGGTTAAGAAAAGGCGGCCCCGGCCGCCTTTTTTGCGTTCTTGTCACAAGTGTCGAAGTTTGGCCGAATTGATCTGGAGGTGGTGGAGCCTCACTCAGTCATGCTAGCGACCTTGTCATGAGCGGACGTATTCTTTTTGTTTTTGCCGGCCTTCTCCTTTTCCCGGGTCTTGCCCAGGCACAGAGCCCGCAGGAGATCGGCCAGATGCGGCTCTACATCCAGCAGCTGGAAGAGCGGGTGCGCCAGCTGACCGGCGAGGTGGAGCAGCTTCAGCACGAGCTTCAGGTCACCCGCCGCCAGGCCGGCATCGCCGGTCCGCCGCAAGGCGGCGAAGATGCCCCAATGGATCAGAGCTTCGGCTGGAACGACGGCCAAGCCGGCGCGCAGCCGAATGGCGGCCAGCAATTCGGAACGGGCATCGGCAATGCCGGCCCCACGTATGGCGGAGCCGTGGGCGGCAGCGTCAATCCTTCGAACAATTCCAGCAGCGTGGCGGGCGCGCCACCCCAGGATCTCGGGACGTTCGGCATCTCGCCGGATGATCCGCGTATTGCGCAGGATGGCGCGGGCGGCTTCGATGCCGGCGCTCCGATCGACCTGTCGACGCTTGCGGGCGGCGGCCCGGAGGGGCCTGCCCCGGCAGTCGGTCCGACCAATGACATGGGCACCGGGGCCGAACAGCCTCAGGGGCCGGCGCTTGCCTCCCTGTCCGGCGATCCGCGGCAGGATTACGATTTCGCCTATGGCTATATCCTGACCGGCGATTATTCCGAGGCGGAGCGGAGTTTCGCCGCCTGGCTGGAGCGTTTCCCCAACGAGGCTCAGGCAAACGACGCACGCTTCTGGCTGGGCGAAAGTCAGCTGCAGCAGAACAAGGACAGGGCGGCGGCCAATACGTTCCTGGAGCTTTACAAGACCGCTCCAAAGAGCCGAAAGGCGCCGGACGCTCTGATGAAGCTCGGCATCGCTCTTGCCGCGCTCGGCGAAAAGGACGCTGCCTGTGCCACCTTCGACGAAGTCGGCCGCAAATATCCGGACGCGTCCGGTGCGCTCACCAACCGCGTTGCAGCAGAAGCTAAGCGCGCCGGCTGCTGAGGACGCGATCGATGCGGCCGAGGCCGAGCCGCTTCTTCGCGAATGGCTCGATCGGGGAGCGCTGATCGCGGTCTCCGGCGGTCCGGATTCGATGGCGCTCATGGCGCTCGCGGCAGAGATCGCCGCGCATCGCGGGGCCCCGGCGCCGCAGGTCTTCACCTTCGACCACGGCCTGCGGGCCGAGAGCGCGGCCGAAGCGACGATGGTGGGGGAGGTGTGCGCTCGGCTTCACCTCCGGCACCATGTGCACCGCTGGCCGGAGGCGGAACGGCCGCACAGCGGGATTGCGGCAGCCGCTCGACTGGCACGCTATGCGGCGGCCATCGACGTGGCGATGAGGACGGGCTGCCGTGCCATCCTGACGGCCCATCACGCCGACGATCAGGCCGAGACGGTGCTGATGCGCATGGCACGTACCGCAGAGCCGCGCGCGCTCAAGGGGATCGAACCGGAATTGAGGCGCGAGGGCTGGCCGACGATCGCGCGACCGTTTCTGCAGGTGTCGAAAGCCCGGCTGCGTGTGAGCGCGAAGGCTCTCAAGCTGCCGTTTTGTGATGATCCGACGAATTCTGATCCCGCACAGGAGCGGGCGCGGGTACGCATTGCCGCGCCGGAGCTTTGTGCGATCGGGCTGACAGCGGAACGACTTTCCGCCTTCGCCGCGCGTGAAGGGGACATCCACGCGGTTTTCGAGCGCGTGGCCCTGCAGGCTGCCGAAAACGCCCAGGTGAGCGAGGCCGGCGTAATCACGATTTTGCGACCGGTTTCGGTGCGCCGGGGGATGGATTTCGAAGCCTGGCTGGCTTTGCTGCGGCGCCTTTTGATGGCCGCCTCGGGAAGCGTGGCGACGCCCTCGCGAGAGGCCCTCGTTTCGCTCGAGGAAAGGACGACAGACGGCGCGATGGGGGCGCGCGGGCGCCCGCTCGCGGTGACGCTGCACGGGGCGCGCCTGCGTTTCAGCGACGATCGTCTTGTCGTCAGCCGCGAATGGGGTCGGCAGGGGCCGGCGGATCGCGCCCTCAAAGCCGGGCGCGATGTCGTCTTCGACGGGCGCTATATCGTCGCGCCGCATGCGTTCGCCGGGGAAGGCGTGCGTCTTCGCGGCTTCGGATGGTGCGGCCGCGGCAATGAGTTCGAGCGCGCATTGCCGGCACTCTTTGCGCAGGAAACCTGCGTCGCCGTTCCGGCTCACCTTGCGGCCAAGGCGGATGCCGGATGCCGCACAGATCTCGGCATTCGACAAATTGTCGAAGAACGGCTCTGCGATCCCCATATTGGAGGTCTCTACGATCGGCTGATGGTGGAAAACCGCTTGCCGCCAAGACCGGCCGAGATGCACAATATCAATTAGTTGAGCGGCGAAAGGCCACGTCGCCTTGCCGGAAGCTGGCGTTTGCGGGCCGCGCTCCGTTTCTGTGCCTTCACATCAACCCCCTCGCAACCTATCTAGGGGATGTTTGACGGGACGCCCTCACGGATCCGGCGCCGGAAGCGCCATCGGGGAAAGCCAGAATGAACCAGAATTTCCGGAATTTCGCGCTGTGGATCGTGATCCTGCTCCTCTTGGTGGCGCTCTTTAACTTGTTTCAGAGCCCGTCTCGCCAGGGGACGACGCAGGAAATCACATATTCGCAGTTCCGCAGCGAAGCGATCGACGGCAACATCAAGAACGTCACGATCAGCGGCCAGCAGATTACTGGCACCTATAGCGACGGCAAGCGCTTTACCACTTACGCGCCGGACAACTCAGAATATGTGACGCTGCTTGAAGAAAAGGGTGTCACGATCAAAGCCGAGCCAGACGAGAACGAGATGTCGTTCTTCTCGGTGCTGATTTCCTGGTTCCCGATGCTGCTCCTCATCGCCGTGTGGATCTTCTTCATGCGACAGATGCAAGGCGCTGGCGGAAGAGCCATGGGCTTCGGCAAGTCCAAGGCAAAGCTTCTGACGGAAGCGCATGGCCGCGTGACCTTCGAGGACGTGGCTGGCGTCGACGAAGCCAAGGAGGATCTGGAGGAGATCGTGGAATTTCTGCGCGATCCGCAGAAATTCCAGCGGCTCGGTGGCCGTATTCCCCGTGGCGTTCTGCTCGTCGGACCTCCGGGAACCGGTAAGACGCTGATCGCCCGCGCCGTGGCGGGTGAGGCGGGCGTTCCCTTCTTCACCATCTCGGGTTCCGACTTCGTCGAGATGTTCGTGGGCGTCGGCGCGAGCCGCGTGCGCGACATGTTCGAACAGGCGAAGAAGAATGCGCCTTGCATCATCTTCATCGACGAAATCGACGCCGTTGGCCGGCACCGTGGCGCAGGTCTCGGCGGCGGCAACGACGAGCGCGAGCAGACGCTCAACCAGCTCCTCGTCGAGATGGACGGCTTCGAGGCGAACGAAGGCATCATTCTGATCGCCGCGACGAACCGTCCGGACGTGCTCGACCCCGCGCTCCTGCGGCCGGGCCGCTTCGACCGCCAGGTCGTGGTGCCGAACCCGGATGTCGTCGGCCGCGAGAAGATCCTGAAGGTGCATGCGCGCAAAGTGCCGCTCGCACCGGACGTGAACCTCAAGACGGTGGCGCGCGGTACGCCGGGCTTCTCCGGTGCCGATCTCATGAACCTCGTGAACGAGGCGGCGCTGCTTGCGGCACGACGCGGCAAGCGGCTCGTGACGATGCTCGAGTTTGAAGACGCCAAGGACAAGGTGATGATGGGTGCCGAACGGCGCACGCTCGTCATGACCGAGGACGAGAAGCGGCTGACGGCCTATCACGAGGGCGGCCACGCCATCGTGGCGCTCAACGTGCCGTCGACCGATCCCGTGCATAAGGCGACGATCATCCCGCGCGGACGTGCGCTCGGCATGGTCATGCAGCTGCCGGAGCGCGATCAGCTCTCCATGACCTACCAGCAGATGACCTCGCGGCTCGCCATCATGATGGGCGGTCGCGTGGCCGAGGAGATCACCTTCGGGCATGACCGGGTCACCTCGGGCGCTGCCTCCGATATCGAGCAGGCGACGAAGCTTGCGCGAGCGATGGTGACACGCTGGGGTTTCTCCGACGAGCTCGGTCGCGTCGCTTACGGCGACAATCAGGAAGAGGTGTTTCTCGGCCATTCCGTGGCGCGGCAGCAGAACATCTCCGAGCAGACGGCGCAGAAGATCGACCGCGAGGTTCGCCGTCTCGTCGACGAAGGTTACGACAAGGCGCGGGAGATCCTGACCACGCAACACGACCAGCTGGAAACGCTGGCGCAGGGGCTCTTGGAGTTCGAAACCCTGTCGGGCGAAGAAATCCGCGCACTCCTCAATGGCAAGCGTCCGGTGCGCGAAGATCCAAGCGACGATCTTCCGCCGGCGAAGGGCTCGGCCGTGCCCACCACGGGTTCACGGCCGCGTCCGGGCAGCGATGGTGGCCTGGAGCCGCAGCCCACGTGATGCGTTCACCGCCCTTTGCAGTCATGCTTCAGAGGCGCTGACACATTCGTATACACAAAGTGAGGCCCGGAGAACGCTCCGGGCCTTTATTGTTCCTTGAGAAAAATGCTGCACCCTGCCGTCTTTAGGCCGGTGCAGACCGACGAGCCGGAGCGCGAGCGACCGCGCAGCGCAGGAGAGGGCGCAGGCAAGAATGACACGAAGCTATTTCGGAACGGACGGCATCCGCGGCACAGCGAATGCCTTCCCGATGACGCCGGAGATCGCCATGAAAGTGGCGCAGGCGATCGGTCTCTATTACCGCAACGGCCATCGTCAGCGCGTCGTCATCGGCAAGGATACGAGGCTCTCCGGCTATATGCTGGAAAATGCGCTGGTCGCGGGCTTCACGTCTGTCGGCGTCGACGTGTTTCTGCTCGGGCCGATCCCGACGCCGGCCGTTGCCATGCTGACGCGCTCCATGCGCGCCGATTACGGCGTCATGATCTCCGCTTCGCACAATCCCTTCGACGACAACGGCATCAAGATTTTCGGGCCGGAAGGTTTCAAGCTCTCCGACGAGGTCGAAGTCGCAATCGAAGAGCTCGTCGAATCCGATCTGTCGCGCCGGCTTGCCGGCCCGCGTGAACTCGGCCGCGCCAAGCGCGTCGACGGGGTGGTCGACCGCTATATCGAATTCGCCAAGCGCACGCTGCCGCGCCACCTCGACTTCGACGGGCTGCGGGTGGTCATCGATTGCGCCAACGGTGCCGCCTACAAATCCGCTCCGAACGTTCTGTGGGAACTCGGCGCGGAAGTCATCCCGATCGGCATCGAGCCGGACGGCTTCAACATCAACCGCGATGTCGGCTCCACCGCGCCGGCGGCGCTCGCCCGCAAGGTGCACGAGGTCCGCGCCGATCTCGGCATCGCGCTCGACGGCGATGCAGACCGCGTCGTCATCGTCGATGAAAAGGGCAACGAGGTCGACGGCGACCAGCTGATGGCCGTCGTGGCGTCGTACTGGCAGGCTGAGGAACGGCTGGCCGGGAACGGCATCGTCGCCACCATCATGTCCAATCTCGGCCTGGAACGCTTTCTCGGAGGGCTCGGCCTGTCGCTGGCGCGCACGCCGGTCGGTGACCGCTATGTCTCGGAATATATGCGCCAGCACGGCTTCAATGTCGGCGGCGAGCAATCCGGCCATATCATCCTGTCGGATTATACGACGACGGGCGACGGCCTGGTGGCCGCGCTGCAGGTTCTCGCCGTCGTCTGCAAGGAGGCCAAGCCGGTCAGCGAAGTCTGCCATCGTTTCGAGCCCGTACCCCAGGTGAAGAAGAACATCCGCTACAAGGGCAATCTGCCGCTGGAGCAGGAGCAGGTGCAGAAGCTCATCATCGCGGCGCAGACGAAGCTCGGAAATTCCGGGCGTCTCGTCATTCGCCCCTCGGGCACGGAGCCCGTGATCCGTGTGATGGGCGAGGGCGATGACCGCGATGTCGTCAACTCCGTGGTCGACGATATCGTCTCCGTGTTGCAGACTGCGGCCTGAGCGCGCAATTCTTGCAAAGCTGCCATTCCCTTATGGCTTGCGACACAAGGACGGCGCGACGCAAACGACGTTGACTTCCAGGAACGATTTCGCCACGAGTTCGCGCATGCAAGAACGTCCGAGCCTTAGCGATTTCGCGCTGCCCGCAGGCCCCGCTCAGCGGCGCCAGTCGGTTGCCGTCAACGTCGGCGGTGTGATGGTCGGAAGCGATCATCCGATCGCCGTCCAATCCATGACCAACACCGATACGGCCGATATCGATGCGACCGTTGCACAGGTGATAGCGCTGGCCAGGGCCGGCTCCGAACTGGTGCGGGTCACCGTCGATCGCGAGGAGGCGGCCGCGGCCGTCCCGCATATTCGCGACAAGGTGCGCGCGGCCGGCATCGACGTGCCTTTGATCGGCGATTTCCATTATATCGGCCACAAGCTTCTGGCCGAATATCCGGGCTGCGCCGAGGCGCTCGACAAATACCGCATCAATCCGGGCAATGTCGGCTTCCGCAAGAAGCGGGTGAGCCAGTTCGATGCGATCATCGAGACGGCGCTGCGCTACGACAAGCCGGTTCGGATCGGCGTCAATTGGGGCTCGCTCGACCAGGAGCTTCTGACGCTCCTCATGGATGAGAACGGCCGCCAGGCGCATCCGATCTCCGCCACTGCGGTGATGCGCGAGGCGATGGTGCGGTCCGCGCTTCTGTCCGCCGGGCGTGCCGAAGAGATCGGCATGCCGCGCGACAAGATCATTCTGTCGGCGAAAGTCTCCGACGTTCAGCAGCTCATCACCGTCTACCGCATGCTGGCGCAGCGCTGCGATTACGCGCTGCATCTCGGCCTGACGGAAGCCGGCATGAGCTCCAAGGGACTGATCGCCTCCTCGGCCGCCATGGGCATCCTGCTGCAGGAAGGCATCGGCGACACGATCCGCTATTCGCTGACGCCGGAGCCGGGCGGCGACCGCTCGCTCGAGGTGAAAGCGTGCCAGGAGCTCCTGCAGAGCATGGGCTTCCGCCAGTTCCTGCCGATCGTCTCGGCATGCCCCGGATGCGGGCGCACGACCTCATCGCTCTTCCAGGAGCTTGCACGCGACATCCAAAACCACATCGCCGCGCGCATGCCCGTCTGGAAAGAGACTTATCCGGGCGTTGAGGCCATGTCGGTTGCCGTGATGGGCTGTGTGGTCAACGGACCGGGTGAATCCAAGCACGCCGATATCGGGATCTCGTTGCCGGGCACGGGCGAGCAGCCGGCCGCGCCGGTCTTCATCGACGGCGAGAAGGCGACAACCTTGCGCGGGCCGAAGCTTGCGGAAGATTTCACCGCGCTCGTCGAAGACTATGTTGCGCGCCGCTATGGCGGTGCCGCCCGGCAGGACGATGCGGCCTGAGGCGGAGCGCCTCGCGGATCGTTTTCTCGAGGTCATCGAGACCGATATCCTGCCGTTGACGGAGGCGGGGGTCGCCGCCGGCAACAAAGTGTTCGGCGCGGCGATCCTCAAGAAATCCGATTATTCTCTGGTCGTTGCCGCCTCCAACCAGGAGCGGACGAACCCGCTCTTTCATGGCGAGGTGGCAGCCCTCAACGCCTTCTACCGATTGCCGGATGCGACGCGTCCGGCGACCGCCGATTGCCTGTTTCTCGCCACGCACGAGCCCTGTTCGCTGTGTCTTTCGGCGATCACCTGGGCGGGCTTCGACAATTTCACCTATCTCTTTCCCTACGAGGTGACGCGCGACGCCTTTGCGATCCCGCACGACCTCGCCATCCTCAAGGAAGTCTTCGGGATCAAGGACGGGGCCTATCGCGGCACCAATGCCTTCTGGACCGCGACGGCGCTCGTCGAACTGATCGATGCCTCATCCGATGATGCGCAGGTCGCCTTCGCCGAGCGGGTCGCGCGGATCAAAGACGCGTATCAGCGGCTTTCGAGCGCCTATCAGGCGGAAAAGTTGGGCTCCGGTATCGCGCTTTCCTGAAAGAGGCCTCCGGCGCCCTTGCGCGCGGCAGACGACGGTCCAAATTTCCGCCCGGATCCGGTTGAAGATTTCGGGGCGATGCGGCATTTCGGCAAAACACTTCTGGCTTTCGCGATCGTGGGGCTTTCGGCACCACGGGCGATCGCGTGGGAGGAAGGTGCCGTCGTCGGCATAGGGCCGCCGGCGAAGGTGCCGCCCGCCTTCGAAAAAGTTGCAGCCGAACCGGAGGCCATCTGCGCGTCGATCGAGTTGCAGGCAAAACGTTTCGGGCTCGATGCCGCTTATTTCGCCCGGCTCATCTTCAAGGAAAGCCGGTTTGACGCCGGGGCCGTCAGCCCGAAAGGCGCTGAAGGCATCGCCCAATTCATGCCGGCGACGGCGCGGGCGCGCGGCCTTGTCGATTCCTTCGACATTGCCCCGGCGCTCTATCATTCGGCCTCGTATCTGCGCGAAAACTGGAGCCTCTTCGGCAATTGGGGATTGGCGGCGGCGGCCTACAATGCCGGGCCCAACCGTGTGAGAAGCTGGCTTGCGGGTGACAGCGGCCTTCCTTTCGAGACGCAGAACTTCGTTCTCTCAATCACCGGCGAGCCGGCTGAACGCTGGAAGGAGAGAGCGGCAGAGCTCGGTGATCTCAGCCTCGACCCGGATCTCTCCTTCCTGGAGGCGTGTCGGAAGCTGCCGGCGGCGCGCACCAGCCCGCGCATGGCGATCGCCTCCGGCGATTGGAAACCCTGGGGCGCACAGGTCGCGGGGAGTTTCTCTCAGGCGGCGGCTCTGTCGCAATTTCAAAGGCTGAAGGGGCGCTATGCTTCGCTCTTCGGCGACGAGCCGCCTATGGTCGTGCGGGCGAAGACGCCGGCGCGCGGCCGTGCCTCGATCTATGCCGTGAGGCTCGGAGCCGACAGCAAGGCGGAGGCGAGCCGGATTTGCGACCGACTTCGTGCCAAGGGAGGGGCCTGCGTGGTGATGAAGAATTGAGCCGCATCGACAGCGCCGAGGATATCGCCGAAGGCCTCGCCCAACTCACCCGCATCGACGAACGGCTGGTGCCGGTGGTGGCACTTGCCGGCGACGTGCCGTTGCGCCGCCATCACGGCGGCTATGAAGGGCTCGCCTCCATCATCGTGGCGCAGCAGGTCTCCAAGGCGGCAGCCGATAGCATCTGGCGACGTCTTGCCGACAAGCTTCAGGAGGTCGGGCCGCACACGGTGCTCGCCGCCGACGAGGAAGAGCTACGGCTTTGCGGCCTGTCGCGGCCGAAGATCCGCACGCTGCGGCGGCTTGCCGAGAGCTGTATCGCCGATTTCCGCTTCGAGGGGCTGGAAGACCTGCCGGCGGAGGAGGCGATCGCCGAGATGACGGCGCTTCACGGCGTCGGGCGCTGGACGGCCGAGGTCTATCTGCTCTTCTGCTGCGGCCATCGGGACATCTTCCCAGCCGGCGACATTGCGTTGCAAAATGCCGTGCGTCACGCCTTTGCGGCGGCGGAGCGGCCGTCGGAAAAGGAATTGCGGGGGATCGCTGAAGCCTGGTCGCCCTGGCGCGGCGTCGCCGCCCGCCTGTTCTGGCGCTACTACGCCGTCACTACCAAAAAAGACGTACTTCCTCTCGGAGATTCCTGATGCCTTTAACCCTTCTCGACGGACCGCGAATCGCCCCAGCCTCGGGAGGCGCGGCAAAAAGTCTCGTCGTCTTCCTTCATGGCTTCGGCGCGGACGGCAACGACCTCATCGCGATCGGTCGCGAATGGGCGCGGGTTCTGCCCGATACCGCCTTCGTCGCCCCGCACGCGCCGGAGCCGTGCGCGGCCGCGCCGATGGGTCGGCAATGGTTCGACCTCACCCGCCAGAACCCGGAAGTCTATAAACTCGGTGTGGCAGAGGCGGCGCCTTCGCTCGACCGTTTCCTCGATCAGGAAATGCAGCGGGTCGGCGTCGACGAGACGAAGACGGCGCTCGTTGGCTTTTCGCAGGGCACGATGATGGCGCTCCATGTCGGGCCGCTGCGTCCGAAAAAGCTAGCTGGTATCGTGGGTTTCTCCGGTCTTCTCGCCGACAAGGCGGCGATCGCGGCGCCCGAGGCGCAGAAGCCGCCGGTGCTTCTCGTGCATGGCGATAGCGACCAGCTCATCCCGGTGCAGGCGCTCTTCATGGCGAATGAGGGGCTGACGGAAGCGAAGATCCCCGTCGAATGGCATATCAGCCAGGGGATCGGCCACGGTATCGGGCCGGACGGGCTCAGCCTGGCGCAGCAGTTCCTGCAGCGGGTGCTCGGCGCCGCCTGAGCCGCTCCCAACACGCAAGCGCTGCCTCTTCGCGGCGCTTGCGCGATCCTTATTCGCCGACGTGACAGATGAGCTTCACAAGCGTGTCACAGAGCGTATAGACTATGCGCGCGACTAAGAGGAGGCCGTTGAATTCGATGGCATTAGCGCAGCGCCATGACGATACACGTCTCGCCTAACGCGCATCCCGCACTCGTTCTGAACGCCGATTACCGGCCGCTCAGCTATTACCCTTTGTCGCTCTGGTCGTGGCAGGACGCCATCAAGGCGGTGTTTCTCGATCGGGTGAACATCGTCTCCGAATACGACTTTCAGATCCGAAGTCCGAGCTTCTCCATGAAGCTTCCTTCCGTCGTATCCTTGAAGACCTACATCAAGCCTTCCCGAAATCCCGCCTTCACACGCTTCAACGTCTTTCTCCGCGACCGCTTCGAATGCGCCTATTGCGGGTCGCCCGACGATCTCACCTTCGACCATGTGATCCCGCGCTCGAAGGGCGGCCAGACCACCTGGACCAATGTCATCACCGCCTGCGCGCCGTGCAATCTGAAGAAGAGCAACAAGAGCTGCGAAGAGATCAAGATCTGGCCGCGGCATATGCCGTTCGAGCCGACGACCTACGATCTGCATCGCAACGGCCGGCTCTTCCCGCCGAACTACCTGCACGAAAGCTGGATGGATTATCTCTACTGGGATACCGAGCTGGAGCCGTAAGCCGCTTCGGCGTTCGATCGTTCCTGCCTCAGCGTCGCGCCGCCAGCGTCCGGTAAAGCGCGTAAACCGTCAGCGCGACAAGGAACAGCGAGGCGACCGCATTCCAGCCAGCGAAGGAGAGGCCGAAGAGGTGCCACAGCGCCTCGTCACAGCTCGGCCCCGACACGCCGCCCTGCAGGGAATTGAACATCGACGCGGCATCGCCCGGACCGCCCGTCTGCACGCAGGTGTCCGGCCCTTTCCACCAGTGATATTCGACGCCGGCATGGTGCACGCCGAGCCCTAAGCTGACGGCCCAGATGACTGCGAGAACGCCGAAAAGAGCCGCGAGGAGGCCGCGGGGCGCGCTCCGCCAGGCCGCCAGCACCGTCACCAGCGTGATCGGCAGAGCGACGTAATAGGGCAGGCGCTCGCGCAGGCAGAGCGCACAGGGCTGATAGCCCGCGATATGTTCAAAGCCGAGTGCGGTCAAAATGGTGGCGCCCGCCGCCAGAAAGAGGAGGAGGGCCAGAAGGCGCAGGGTGCGATCGTTTGCAGCCATCAATGTGAGCCTGGCAGGATGTATTTGATGATGATGAAGCCTCCCACCAAGAGCAGCAGGAAGACGGTGAAGACGAGCCCGAGCCGCTTTTCGATGAAGGTTCTGATCGGCGGCCCGAAGGCATAAAGGAGCCCGGCGACGGCGAAGAAGCGGATGCCGCGGGCGATGACGCTCGCCACCATGAAGACGACGAGCGACAAATGTGTGGCGCCCGAGGCGATGGTGATCACTTTGTAAGGAAAGGGCGTGACACCGGCGATCAAGACGGCCCAGGCGCCCCATTCGTTGTACTTGGCGGCAAATGCCTCGAAGGCATCGCCATAGCCGTAGAAGGCGAGAATGGGCGCCGCGACGGCCTGATAGAGAAAGGCGCCGATGAGATAGCCGAAGAGGCCGCCGATGACGGAGGCGAGGGTCGCGACGGTCGCGTAATACCAGGCCTTGGACCGGTCGGCGAGGATCATCGGGATGAGAAGCGCGTCCGGCGGTATCGGAAAAATCGAGCTCTCGACGAAGGAGACACCGGCGAGCGCGGCCGTCGCATGGCGGCTCGCGGCGAGGTTCATCGTCCAATCATAGAGGGCGCGAAGCATGGATTTGACCGGTCGGGGAGTGACGAGCGCCCAGCCTTATCACCTTCCGCTACGGCGCGCTCAAGCCCTAACTTGGGGATGGCGAATTTCGAGCCGATGCCTTCACGCTGCTGAGACAGGGACACCGCCCGTTTGGTTTTCCCGGCATCACTTTCTTTGCCGTTCCGGGCGCGATCATGTGGAAGACCATCTTGCGCTGACGGCCGGCAACGCCTAAGCATCTGCGCGGATTTCCGGATGCCCTTCGCGGGTCGGCCGGAACCCTTGCGGGCGTGGCGGAACTGGTAGACGCGCTGGACTCAAAATCCAGTTCTGGTGACAGAGTGTCGGTTCGATTCCGACCGCCCGCACCATCCTCTCTCTCTCAGACCCTCAGAGCTTTGTCGCGCCGCCTGGCGCCGATGCGGATGAACCATCTGGCGCGGCACGACTTTTTACCGTGCAACGAAGCTCGCGATAAGCTCTGGTGATGTCTGTCGCGGCGCACGCCGATGCCGGAGGAAGAATGCCCGCCCCACATCTCGATCGCTCGCTGGTGAAAGATCTCGGCGTCTTTGCAACGCTTTCAGACGAGGATCTCGATGCGGTCCTCGCCTCGGCCACGACGCGGCGGATTCCGATCAACACCGCGGTCTTCAATCAGGGCGATCCGGCGGGAGAGTTTTTTGCCCTCTTGCATGGGCGCCTCAAGGTGACGCAGTCGACGCCCGACGGGCAGCAGATCGTCGTGCGCCACGTCAATCCGGGCGATATTTTCGGCATCGCCAAGGCCATCCGCCGGGCGGATTATCCGGGAACGGCGACGGCGGTGGCCGACAGCCTGACGCTCGCCTGGCCGATGAGCCAGTGGGAGATGCTCGTGGCGCGCTGTCCGGCGCTTGCCGTCAATGCGCTGGCGACGGTCGGGCAACGGCTCCAGGACGCTCATACGCGCATCCGCGAACTTTCCACCGAAGAGGTGGAGCGGCGCGTCGCACATGCCCTTCTGCGCCTCGTCAAGCAGGCGGGCCGCAAGACGGATGAAGGCGTTCTGATCGACTTTCCGATCACCCGGCAGGACGTGGCGGAAATGACCGGCACGACGCTGCACACGGTGAGCCGGCTTTTGAGCGCCTGGGAGGCGAAGGGCCTCGTCTCGAGCGGCCGCAAGAAGATCGTGGTGTGCGATCCGCATGCCCTCGTCGTCATCGCCGAGGGGACCGAATAGCGCCGAGGACGCCGAATAGCGGGGACGAAACCCGCCTCGTCTTATTGAGGTGCCCTGGGGCTGTGGGCCGCCGCGAGGTCGGTGAGCGTGAAGCAGGTCCGGCGGAGGAGATGTCCGTCCTCGTCGACCACGAAGGTCGCGCGCCGGTCGTGATGGAAGAAGACGAGCCGGAAGGTGCCGGCGTCGCGGTCCTGGCCACGTTCGAGCCGGCTCTTGATCTCGCCCTGGCGCATGAGCGTGCGCACCTCTTCGACGTCGAGCGCGAAGGCATCGGCGAGAAGGCCGGCATCGATGTCGAAGCCCTGATCGGTGCGTGTGATCGTCTTGCCGGTCTCGGCGTGATTTCTCGTGTGCATGGGATTCAAGGCCCCTCCTTTCGCGGCTCGGCCGTCTTGGCCCGGTGCTCCGGGCGCTCATGCGGCGTCACGTGGTCTGCAAGCTCGCGCAGAAGCGGTTCCGGCTCGATCCCGTGCTCGGTGCAGGCATCACGCACGGAGTGCATGTGGCCGAAGGGGCAGCCGATGCACAAGAGCCGGCGACGCATGAAGACCGGGATGGCGTTTTTGTAACGGGTGAGGAACTCGTCGACAGCCATGTCGGCGAAGTTCAACGACAAAGGCGGTGCGGGCATTGGTGTCTCCTCTCGAACCGAAAGGATCCTATGCCGGGTCGCGGTCGCTCTTCTTTGTCGGGCGACAATCTCGAGGGCGGCTTTTGGGCTTGCGTCGCAGAGGTCGCAGGAGATTGCCGACGCGGCGCTGAACGCTCCGCGTCGGCGATTCTCAGAGATGACGGCTCAGCCTCACCAGGAGGCGATGACGGCACCATTGAAACGCTCGTTGATGAAGTCGCGGATTGCCTCGTCGTGATAGGCTTTGACGAACCGCTTCACCCACTCCGCGTCCTTGTCTTCGCTGCGCACGGCGATGACGTTCACGTAAGGCGATTTCGCCGATTCCTTGGCGATGGCATCGGCGCGCGGGTCGAGGCCGGCTTCCAGCGCATAATTGGTGTTGATGGCGGCCGCATCGACATCGGGCAGGGAGCGGGGCAGCTGCGCCGCGTCGAGCTCGATGATGTCGATGTTCTTCGGGTTGTCGGTGACGTCGAGCGGCGTCGCCTTCAAGCCGGCATCCGGATCAAGCGTGATGAGGCCGGCATCCTGAAGGAGGAGAAGCGCGCGGCCGCCATTGGTCGGATCGTTCGGGATGGCGACCTTGGCACCTTCCGGAAGGTCGTCGATCTTTTCGACCTTGTTGGAATAGACGCCCATCGGCGTGTTGATCGTCGGCGCGACGGCGACGATGTCGAAGCCGCGATCGGCGATCTGGGCGTCGAGATAGGGCTGATGCTGGAAGGCGTTGGCGTCGAGCTCGCCGTCGGCCAGCGCCTGGTTCGGAACGACGTAGTCTGAGAATTCCAAGACCTTGATGTCGAGGCCGTCTTTGGCGGCGATTTCCTGGACCTTTTCCATGATCTCGCCCTGCTCGCCGGGCGTCACGCCGACGGTGATGGTTTCTGCGAGAGCGGGAACGGCGAGGCCGAGGGCCAGCGAACCTGCGAGGAGGAGTGTTTTCAAAGCCATGACGATACTTTCCGTTTTGAGAGGGTCTTTGAAGCTCAGTTGCTGCGGCTGCGCTTGTCGAAATGACGGGCGAGCTTGTCGCCCGTCGACTGCACGGCCTGAACGAGGACGATGAGGACGACGACCACTGCCAGCATCATCTCGGGCATGAAGCGCTGATAGCCGTAGCGGATGCCGAGGTCGCCGAGGCCGCCGCCACCGACGGCGCCGACCATGGCGGAATAGCCGATGAGGCTGACGACGGTGAGGGTGAGCCCGAGGGTGATGGAGGGCCGCGCTTCCGGCACCAGCACTTTGAGGACGATCTGCAGCGGGCTCGCGCCCATGGCCCGCGCCGCCTCGATCAGCCCCGGATCGACCTCGCGGATGGAGGATTCGATGAGGCGCGCGACGAAGGGGAAGGTCGCCACCGTCAACGGCACGATCGCCGCGGTGGTGCCGATCGAGGTGCCGGTCAGAAGCCGCGTGAAGGGGATGATCGCCACCACCAGGATGATGAAGGGCGTGGAGCGCACAGCGTTCACGATCGCGCCGAGGATGCGGTTGACGGCGGGGGCGGCGAAGAGCTCGCCCTTGCGGCTGGTGGCGAGAAAGATGCCGAGCGGCGCGCCGATGGCGACGCCGATGAGGGCGGAGACGGCGACCATGAAAAGCGTGTCGAGCGTCGCCGACCAGAGCAGCCAGAACATGTTAGCGGACATAGCCGAGGACCTCCGAGGTCAGGCCGCGCTCTTCGATGAGCGCCTGCGCCGGTGCGAGCGCCGCCTGGTCGAGCGCGACGACGAGTGTGCCGAACGGCTTGCCGGCGATTTCATCGACTGCGCCGGCCAGAATGTTGACGTCGGTCGCGAGCGTCTTGCCGATTTCGGCGAGGATCGGATCGGTCGCGGTCGGGCCGGTGAAGACGATTTTGACGACTGCCTCGGCGTCTGGCTCCGGTTCGCTCGTCATCTTTTCCGTGACGAAGGCGGGCAGACGCACGCCCGTCACGCCTTCCAGGAAGGTGCGCGTGACCGGATGCTGCGGCCGGGCGAAGACCGAATAGGTGTCACCCTTCTCCACGATGCGGCCGCGGTCGAGAACGGCGACATGATCGGCGATCTCGCGCACCACCTGCATTTCGTGGGTGATGAGCAGGACGGTGAGGCCGAGCTCGCGGTTGACCTGTTTCAGGAGTGCCAGAACCGAGCGGGTCGTCTCCGGATCGAGCGCACTCGTCGCTTCGTCCGACAGGAGAACCTTGGGGTTGGTGGCGAGCGCGCGGGCGATGCCGACGCGCTGCTTCTGGCCGCCCGACATTTCGGCCGGGTAACGGTCGCGCTTGTCGGCGATGCCGACGAGCTCGAGGAGCGGCGTGACGCGTTTGGCGATCTCGGCCTTAGAGACGCCCGCAATTTCCAAAGGCAGCGCCACATTGGCATAGGCCGTTCGCGCCGAGAGCAGGTTGAAATGCTGAAAGATCATGCCGACCGACCGCCGCAGCGTGCGCATCTTGCGCTCGTCCATCGCCGCCACGTCGATGCCATCGACGATGACATGCCCGGAGCTCGGCCGTTCCAGGCCGTTGACCATGCGGATGAGTGTCGATTTGCCGGCACCGGAGCGCCCGATGATGCCGGTGATGCTGCCTTCAGAAACGGTGAGATCGATGTCTTCGAGGGCGACGAATTCGGCGCCACCGTCCGGTGCCGCAAAACGCTTGCCGGCCGAGGCGAAGCGCACGATGGCAGCGTCGTCTGCGGACCCGCCGGGCGCGTCTCTATCTGAATGTGGGGAAAGCTGAAGCATAAGATCTCGGCTATTAGCAGCGCAGCGGCCGGTTAAGGAAGCGGCCTCGACCGCAGCGCCCGCACCTTTTGTGCGCGAAAGCCTGCGCGCACAAGGAATGGCTTTTCACGAGCGGAACCAGGCTTTCGAAAAACTTGCCGCAGAGCCGAGAATTTTGAGACCTCGGCGTGCGGGCTTCATCCCGCCTCGGCAAATTGACCCGCGATCACGAAGATGCCGGCGATGGTGCTGCAGATGGCGACGACGTAGAAGTCGAGCAGGAGCCTCCAGCCTCGGGATGCCTCACCGCTCTCCAGAAACCAGCGCAGCACCGCCATCGCCTTGGCCGCGGCAAGGGCGAGGATGAGGGCTGCCGACACGGCACCGGCGGTGCTGCTGGTGCCGAGCGACAACAGCGTCAGCGCGACGAGCGCGAGCCATGCCAGATCGATATCCCGCATTGCCCTCACCGCAGCAGATAAAGGGTCGGGAAGATGAGGATCCAGACGAGATCCACCATGTGCCAGAACGCGGTCCCGGTTTCGATGTTCTCGGCACTGTTCTGCCACGCGACGATGGCGAGCACGATGATGCCCATCACCACGTGGAGCGCATGGAAGCCGGTGATCAGAAAATAGAGGGTGAAGAAGGTGTCGGTCTCGATGCCAATGCCGGCCGCAAACTCCCGGCCGTATTCGATGCCCTTCAGGACCAGGAAGCCGCTGCCGATCAGCATCGCCGCGACAAGCTGCGGGCGCCCGCTCTCTCCGCGCCGGACGCAGTGAAGCGCATGAGCTGCAAGCCAGCCGCTGGTGACGAGCGTGATCGTGGCGAGGCCGGCGAGGAGTGGGTCGAGATGCGCCTGCGAGGCCGCGAACTCCGCGGGATGAAGCGCTCTCGCAATGCTGAAGCCGGCGAGGAGAATGGCGAAGACCAGCATTTCTCCCAGGATCAGGATCCACATCATCGGATTGCCGGGCAAGCCGTCGAGCGGGCCCCAGCCTTCCGCAATCTCCTCTGCCGCATCCGTCATCGCCGCCTCCGTCATCGCCGAAGTCCTCTGATGTTCCGTAAGGGCGGGTAGCAGGGGCGAGCGCGCGCGACTTTGCGCAAACACAAGCTCGTGGCCCCGCCGCATATGGCGCCGTTCCGAGCACGAAACTCCTGCCGCTTCCAAAGTTTGCGTTTCTGCAAAGAGCGCCGGGGCGTGGCTGCGTAAGTCGTCTGCCCATCGACACGAGTGCCTGCAGCAAGAGGAACGCCATGCCTGCCTGTCACCGGAGCCACGCGCGATGAGCGAGCGCTTCACCAAATCCGCGGCCCGCAACATCTTCTATGGCGGGTCGATCTTCTTTTTCGTCGCCTTCGTCGGCCTGACGGCGGAGAGCCATTGGCACATCGTGAGCCAATCGACCGATACGGCGACGCTCACGCCGGCCGTCGCGCATGGCAAGAGGGTGTGGGAAAAGAACGCCTGCATCGACTGCCACACGCTCCTCGGCGAAGGCGCCTATTTCGCGCCCGAGCTCGGCAATGTCTGGGTGCGCTACGGCGGGCGCGACGATCCGGAGATCGCGCGCGAAGGCCTCAAAGCCTGGATCCGCTCCATGCCGACCGGCATCGAAGGACGCCGGCAGATGCCGCACTTCGATCTCAGCGAAAAAGAACTGAACGATCTCATCGACTTCCTGGAATGGACCAGCCGCATCGACACGCAGGACTGGCCGCCGAACGACGCCGGCTGAAGGAACAAAGCCCATGAAATACGCATCGCAAAGAGTGGCGTACTGGTACTTCGCCGGTGCCATGAGCCTCTTCGCCGTCCAGCTTCTCGCCGGCGGGCTGGCTGGGACCGTCTACGTCCTGCCGAACTTCCTGTCGGAATTGCTGCCGTTCAACATCATCCGGATGATTCACACCAACGCGCTGATCGTCTGGCTTTTGATGGGCTTCTTCGGCTGTGCCTATTACCTCGTGCCGGAAGAGGCGGAGCGGGATATCGAAAGCCCGTTCCTCGCCTATGTGCAGCTCGGGCTCTTGATGTTCGGGGCGCTGTCGGCCGTCGCCGGCTACACGGTCGGTATCCATGAGGGCCGCGAGTTCCTGGAACAGCCTTTGTGGATCAAGGTGGCGATCGCCGTCGTCGCGGTGATCTTCCTCTACAATATTTCGATGACGGTGCTGCGCGGTCGCAAGACGGCGGTCACCAATGTCCTGCTTCTGGGCCTCTGGGGCATCGCCGTCTTCTGGCTGTTCGCCTTCTACGAGCCCACCAACATCTCCCTCGACAAGGTCTATTGGTGGTACATCGTCCATCTGTGGGTCGAAGGCGTGTGGGAATTGGTGATGGCCTCCGTCCTCGCCTTCCTGATGATCAAGATGACCGGCGTCGATCGCGAAGTGATCGAAAAGTGGCTCTATTCGATCGTCGGACTGGCGCTGTTTTCGGGGCTTCTGGGCACCGGCCACCATTATTACTGGATCGGTGCGCCGGGCTACTGGCAGTGGGTTGGCTCGATCTTCTCAGCGCTCGAAGTCGCGCCCTTCTTCGCCATGGTGATCTTCGCCTTCTCGATGGCCTGGCGCGGTCGGCGGGATCATCCGAACAAGGCCGCAATGCTGTGGTCTCTCGGCTGCACGGTGGGTGCCTTCTTCGGCGCGGGCGTGTGGGGCTTCCTGCACACCCTGTCCTTCGTGAACTATTACAGCCACGGCACGCAGCTCACCGCAGCTCACGGGCATCTCGCCTTCTTCGGCGCCTATGTGATGCTGAACCTTGCGCTCATCACCTATGCGATGCCGTATCTGCGCGGCCACAAGCCCTACAACCAGTCGCTCAACATCCTCTCCTTCTGGATCATGACGACGGCGATGACGGTGATGACCTTCGCGCTCACCTTCGCGGGCATCGTCCAGATCCAGCTGCAACGCGTGATGGGCGAAAGCTATATGGAGGTGCAGGACCAGCTCGGGCTGTTTTACTGGATCCGCCTCGGCTCCGGCGCCTTGGTGGCCGTGGCCGCGATCCTTTATCTCTATTCGATCTTCGGGCCCGTGCGTGAGCGCAAGGCACGCCCTGCGCCGGTGATGCAGCCCGCCGAATAGATCATACCTGTGCCGGGCGGCGTGCTCCGCCCGGCATCTCTTCCCGAGCAGCCGAAATCTCCCGAACACTCGCCGGAGCCATCATGTCCGCGCTGATCAACACAGCCCCGTCCGAAACCGAGCTTCCGTTCTATGCGCCCTCGGGCTCTGAATGTCTTCTGTTCGAGCATGCGTATCGCAACCAGCTGCCGGTGCTTCTGAAAGGGCCGACCGGCTGCGGAAAGACCCGCTTCGTCGCCCATATGGCCGAAAAGCTCGGGCGGAAGCTCTACACCGTCTCCTGCCATGACGACCTCACCTCGGCGGATCTCACCGGGCGCTATCTTCTGAAGGGCGGGGAGACGGTCTGGGTCGACGGACCGCTGACGCGGGCGGTGCGCGAAGGCGCGATCGTCTATCTCGACGAGGTGGTGGAGGCCCGCAAGGACGTGACCGTCGTGTTGCATCCTGTTACCGACGACCGGCGCCTCCTGCCGCTTGAACGTACCGGCGAGCTGATTGCGGCCCCGCCGGAGTTCATGCTCGTCGTCTCGTACAATCCCGGCTACCAGAATGTCCTGAAATCCTTGAAGCCGAGCACGCGCCAGCGTTTTGTGGCGCTTGAGTTCGGCTTTCCGGCACCTGAGAAAGAGGCGCGCATCGTCGCCAGCGAAAGCGGTTTGCCGCGCGAGCGCTGCGTGCCGCTCGTGCGGGTCGCCAATGCGCTTCGCGAACTCACGGGCCAGGACATCGAGGAAGGCGCCTCGACGCGTCTCGTCATCCATTGCGCCAGCCTGATCGCAAGCGGCATCAAGCCGGAGATCGCGATCGAGGCGGCGTTGTTGCAGCCCCTGACCGACGATCCCGAGGTGATGATGGCGCTTGCCCGCATCGCCGAGATCGCGCTCGGCTGACGGCGATGTCGATCTTCGAGCCTGAGGAGACGGTCGGGGTTTTCTGGCACCGGCTTGTGGGCGGCGTCAGCACCTATCGGCATTATTCGGAGGCTGCCGTCCGTCTCGACGAGGGGCGCAGGCGGCTCGGCGTCATGTTTCGTGCCTTCGGCGGCAGCGGTGCCGTCCGCATCACGGAAGGGGCGGCAAGCGTCTCCGGGCATCGGCTGCCTCTCCTGCAAAAGGTTGGGCTCGGAGCGGAAAAGATGCCCCAGGCAATCCTCGATGCTGAGACGTTGCGGCTGCCGGAGGTCCTCGACGTTTTTCCGGCCCGCGCCGACAACGAGGCGCTTTATGAATGGCTTGCGGCCTGGTTCGCGCATGCCGGCGCGACACCGATGGCCGCCGATCCGCTCGTTGCGGACGTCTTGCGGCTGCGGGCGGCGGTCGCTGCCATTCGTGCGACGCTTGTTGCCTGGCCCGGATTGAGGGTGACCTATCAGCGCTTGCGGCAGGCGACGCTCGAAGTGCGTCCGCGCCGGGCTCTCTCCGGCACTGAGGCCGAGATCGAGGCTGCGATCGTGAGCCTTCTGGGTGGCCGCCGGGCCGATGGCGGACGGTTTCTGGCACTGATCGAGGACCCGCATGTTGCCATTGCCGGCCTCTCAGCCCCGCGGGGTTACCGGCCGTTTCTGCCGGTGCCGCTCTGGGGCGAGGTGATGGCCGGCGACGGGTTGGCCCGCGCGGAGGAGGGCGACGAGCCGGGCGGGGAATCCGTCACGGTCGATGCCAAGCGCCGGCGGGCCTCGCGCCACGAGAGCGAGCAGAGCGACCGCGGCGATCCTCTGATCCTGCACCGGTTCGAGACGATCTTCAGCGTTGCGGAAATGGTCAACGTCAACCGCAAGGTCGAAGACGACGACGAGGATGGCGCAAGGCAGGCGGCCGACGATTTGCCCGAACTCAGCATCGGCTCGAACCGGCAGCGCGCCGCAAGTCGGGTCAAAATGGATCTCGATCTGGCGCCGGCAGCGGTCGAAGGGGAGGTGCTTTCTGCGAGCCTCACCTATCCCGAATGGGACTTTAAGCGGCAGAGCTATCGCCGCAATCATTGCCGGGTGATCGCGGGACCAGCGGCCGAAGAGGGCGAGGACTGGACGCCCGACGCGGAGATGCAACGGCGCATTCGCCAGGTCCGGCGGCAGTTCGAGGCGCTCCGTCCGAAACGCCAGATCTTTTATGGCGAGCCGGACGGCGAGGAGATCGATCTCGCCGCCATCGTCCGCGATGTCGCCGAGCGCCGCGCCGGTGGGGCGGGGTCGGAGCGGGTCTTCACCACTGCGCGCGCCAACGAGCGCGACCTCTCCTTGGCCGTCCTCATGGATGTGTCGCTGTCGACGGATGCGTGGCTTGGCGGCCACCGCGTGCTCGACGTGGAAAAGAGCGCGCTCCTCGCCCTGACGCATGGGCTCACCGCCTGTGGCGACGAGCATGCGATCTTCACCTTCACCTCCAGGCGCCGGACATCTGTGAGCGTTGCAAGCGTCAAGGATTACACCGAACCTCTCAATGCACACGTGATCCGGCGGATCGAGGCGCTCAGACCCGGCCAGTATACGAGGATGGGTGCTGCCATCCGGCATGTTGCCGCCGGCCTCAAAGAGCGGCCGCAGCGGCACCGGCTGCTCCTGCTTTTGACCGACGGCAAGCCGAACGACATCGATTATTACGAGGGTCGCTACGGCATCGAGGATACGCGCATGGCGATCCGGGAGGCGCGCAAGGAAGGCATTCGGGTCTTCGGCGTCACCGTCGATGAGGCGGCGCGCGATTACTTCCCCTATCTCTTCGGCCGCGGCGCCTATGCGATCGTCCCCTATGGCGAGCGGCTGCCGGCGGCGCTGCCGGCGATCTATCGCCATCTCACCGCCTGAGAGACGGGCCAGTGGCGCCACGTCAAAGGTCCAAGTGTTTGTGATTGCACAAAGTTCGTCGGTCGGAAGGGCTCTATCAAGACGCCATGGCGCACCCCCGGGCGCCGCAACGACAGGACCATGATCATGACCCTCGCCAAGACCTCTCTCGCCGCTTTCGCCGCCAGCCTCGCGCTCGCATCCTTTGCGCTCCCGGCTCAGGCGGACGAGTTCGATGTGAAGATGCTCAACAAGGGCGAAAAGGGCGTCATGGTCTTCGAACCGGATTTCGTGCGGGCGCAGCCGGGCGACACGATCAATTTCATCGCCGCCAATCCTGGGCACAACGCCGAAACCATGAAGGGCATGCTCCCGGAGGGTGCTGAAGCCTTCAAGAGCAAGACGAGCAAGGACTTCTCCGTGACGCTCGATAAGGAAGGCGTCTACGGCGTTCGCTGCACACCGCATTTCGCCATGGGGATGGTGGCGCTCATCGTCGTCGGCGATCCCTCGAGCAATCTCGAAGAGGCCAAGGCCGTGAAGACGCCCGGCATGGCGAAGAAGAAGTTCAGTGCGCTCTTCGATCAGGCGGCCGAGCATGACGTCGCGGCCAAATAAGCCGCGCCCGAGAGAGACTGGCTCGGAGGGACGCCGCCCCTCCGTCCGCTCGGCCCTCGCCGGCGAAATCTACCCCCGACGAGGCGTCGCCTCTGTGACAAAGCCGCGCTGTGGAAATCGGGCGTTCCCGTCTTGGCCAGAAAGCGAGGTTTCGAGCGACTTCACGGCCGCGTGAAGAGGTGTTTTCGACGTCCGGGCGCCACGCCTGAAGACGGTACGAGGCGGGGCCAGTCGTGCGATTGCACTTGGAAGTCGCCGAGGAGTCTGGTTTCTTGCGCCCCCATGGCCGGCGCTGTTTCGCACGGCGAAGCAAGGGGGAACGAAGAGCGTATGGAGTGGCTGACAGAGCACAAACTGCCGATCGGCGCATTGGCGCGCGACGGTGTCGACTGGCTGACAGCCAACGCCTCCGGCTTCTTCGATAGTATCTCTTTCGCCCTCAGCTATGTGATCGACGCGATTTTGTTCGCCCTGCAAAAGCCACCTGCTTTTGCAGTGATCGCATTCACAGCGCTGCTGGCTTTTTTCCTGCGGCGCTCGCTGGCTTTTGCGATCTTCGTGGCGGCAGGTCTCCTGCTCATCGTCAATCAGGGCTATTGGGAAGAAACGACGGAAACGCTCGCTCTCGTTCTTTCCTCCGCCATTATCTGCATGGTGATCGGTGTGCCGATCGGCATTGCGGCGGCGCGTCGGCCCTGGCTGATGCAGGGGCTGCGGCCAATCCTCGATCTCATGCAGACGATCCCGACCTTCGTCTATCTCATTCCGGCGCTCATTCTCTTCGGGCTCGGCATGGTGCCGGGCCTCATCGCAACCGTCGTCTTTGCCATTCCCGCGCCCATACGCCTGACGCAGCTTGGCATCGTGTCGACGCCGAAGCCTTTGATCGAAGCGGCCGATTCTTTCGGGGCCACCTCCTGGCAGCGGCTCTTCAAGGTGGAGCTTCCCTATGCCCTGCCGCAGATCATGGCAGGGCTGACGCAGACCATCATGCTGTCGCTCTCCATGGTGGTGATTGCCGCCCTCGTCGGCGCTGACGGGCTCGGGGTGCCGACGCTGAGAGCGCTCAACCAGGTCAACATCGCCCGCGGCTTCGAAGTGGGCGTGGCGATCGTCCTCGTCGCGATCATCCTCGATCGCCTATGCCGCGGCCAGACGGACAAAAAGGCATGAGCGCGACATCCTCACGCCAGCCGGTCGTCCGCTTCAAAGGCGTCGACATCGTCTTCGGCGACAATCCGGCGAAAGCGCTGCCTCTGATCGATGCCGGTAAGAGCCGCGCCGAGATCCAGGACGAGACCAACCAGATCGTCGGCGTCAAGAACGCCGATCTCGACGTATATGACGGCGAGGTCGTGGTTCTGATGGGGCTTTCGGGCTCCGGCAAGTCGACGCTGCTGCGCGCCGTCAACGGCCTCAATCCGGTGACGCGCGGCGAAGTCTTCGTGCATGACGGCGAGAGCGACGTGCCGGTGCATTCCTGCGGAACGCGCCAATTGCGCAAACTCCGGCGCAACCGCGTCTCCATGGTGTTCCAGCAATTCGCGCTGCTGCCGTGGCGGACGGTGCGCGAAAACGTGGCGCTCGGCCTTGAACTCTCGCATGTCGGGCGCCGGCGGCGGCGCAAGGATGTCGAGCGCCAGCTCGAGCTCGTCGGTCTCGGCGGCTGGGGCGACAAGCGCGTGGAGGAATTGTCGGGCGGCATGCAGCAGCGCGTCGGGCTTGCCCGCGCGCTTGCCAACGATGCGCCCATTCTTCTCATGGACGAGCCGTTTTCGGCCCTCGACCCTTTGATCCGCGACCGCCTGCAGGACGAGCTTCTCGATCTGCAGCGCCGGCTCGAGCGCACCATCATCTTCGTCAGCCACGATCTCGACGAGGCTTTGAAGCTCGGCAACCGCATCGCCATCATGGAAGGCGGCATCATCGTTCAGGTGGGCACGCCGCAGGAGATCGTGCTGTCGCCAGCCAGCGAATATGTGCGCGCCTTCGTCTCGCATATGAACCCGCTCAACGTCCTGCGGGCGCAGGAGGTGATGCGGCCTGTCCACACGAATGGGGGTGGCGCGACGGCTGCGGGCGAGAGGGCCGGCGGTGACAGCTTCGAGCTCGTCTCGGACGGGATCGTCCGCAACGGCGAGACGCTGCCGCTCATCGAGCTGCAAAATCTCCGCTCCGGTTCTCTGGCGCCTGGCAGCCTGGTGCGGGTCGGCCGCGAGACCGGGTTGCGCGATCTGATCGATGCGCGGCTCATGCATCGCGGGGATTTCATCGTGGTCGGCGACGACGGCGTCAAAGGCGTGATCGGCGACGAGGAGCTCTTCGGGGCGCTCATTCGCGGCCGCAGCGAGCTTCAGGCGCGATAGGCGACGAGGAAGGTGCCGCCGGCAATGGCGGCGATGCCGAGCCAGTTCAGGGCGCTCAGCTTCTCTCCGAGGAAGGTGACGCCGAAGATTGCGACCAGAAGCACGCTCAATTTGTCGATCGGGGCCACCTGTGAGGCGTTTCCGAGCTGGAGCGCGCGGAAATAGCAGAGCCAGGATGCTCCCGTGGCGAGGCCCGACAGAACGAGAAAGGCGTAACTGCGTGCCGGTATCTCCGGCAACGTGCGAAATTCGCCGAGCGCGATGAGGATCCCGCCCAGAGCCACCAGGATGACCACCGTGCGGATGAAGGTGGCGAGATCGGAATTGACGTTTTCGACGCCGATTTTGGCGAAGACCGCTGTGAGCGCGGCGAAAACGGCGGCAAGAAGCGCCCAGACCTGCCAGGAGAGAATGGGTGAAGGCATGTCGGTTCTCCTGGCATGTTGCAGGGGCGGCACCAAAGAGGGTGAGCATAGGTGGTGGCGAGGCGTGCGTCATGCCCGCAAGGTGTTGTTTCTCCCGCCCGCGGATTGACAAAAGGCGCTGCCCGCGCCTATCTCACCGCCGAAAACGAGCACGGGCGCGCGCCTGAAGGGCGCTGCGAGAGATCAATGAAAATTCGCAATTCGCTGAAGACGCTGAAGAACCGTCACCGCGAGAACCGCATGGTTCGTCGCAAGGGACGTATCTACATCATCAACAAGACGCAGAAGAAGTTCAAAGTCCGCCAGGGCTGAACCCTTCCGGTGGCCGTCTTCGTACGGCCTCTTGTTGCATTTCCCCTTTGACGCCGATGTCGGCAGGCTCTAGCTTTCCGGCATGAGGAATCTTTTGTGCCTGAGTGCCGGCTGCGCCGCGCTCCTTGCAGCTCTCATGATCCCGTCTCAGGGCGGGGCGCAGGAGCTGCCTCGGGCCAGCCCGTCTCCTGGCCATCCTTCTGCGGGCCATCCTTCTTCCATCATGCGCCATGAGGCGCCTGCGCTGCGCGATCTCTCGCAAGATGAACTCTTCGAGATGCTCAAGGTCGCGCCGAACGAGGCATCCGCCAAGCCGGCGGAACGAGAGCTTCTGCGCCGTTTCCGCGATTCCGACAGCGACACCATCGATCTGTTCATGGGTTGGGCGAGCCAGGCGATGAACGGCGAGGAATGGGGCGCCGCTCTCGACGTGCTGGATCGGGTGGTGATTCTGGATCCAGGTTTTGCCGAAGGTTGGAACAAGCGGGCGACGGCGCATTTCGCGCAGAAGGAATACGGCAAGTCGATCGCCGATATCGAGCGCACATTGCAGATCGAGCCGCGTCATTTCGGGGCGCTCGTGGGGCTCGGTATGATCCTGCGCGAGCTCGACGAGAAGGACGAGGCGATCGCCGCGTTCAAGGCCGCTCTTGCCATTCATCCCCAACTCACAGAAGCACGCGAGGCGCTCGAAGAGCTGGAGAAGGAACAGGCCGGCCAGGACATCTGACCGCCGGCGGATCGTTTGCGGCGCCAGATTTCTGCTGTGCCAGGTGTCTGCTGCGTTTGCCCGGTAATAAGGCGCCGAAGAGTTCGGCGCCTTTTGTCTCTCCGTATGCCGGCGTTCAATGCCGAGCTTACATGCCTGAATGGCCGTCCGGGCTGACGAAAGCGAGGCGCAGGAGATTGGTCGAACCGGGCGTGCCGAACGGAACGCCGGCCGTCGTGATGATCCGCTCTCCAGGAGCTGCGAAGCCCTCATTGTGGGCGACGGAGCAGGCACGGTCGACCATTTCGTCGATGTTCATGACGTCGTCGCTGACGACGCAATGCAGCCCCCAGACGAGCGAGAGCCGGCGGGCGGTTTCGCGCACGGGCGACAAGGCCAGGATCGGCACAGTCGGGCGTTCGCGCGAGGCGCGCATACTCGTCGAACCTGATGACGTGAAGCAGACGATGGCCGCAAGCGACAGGGTCTCGGCGATCTGGCGCGCCGCGGCGGTAATGGCATCGGCGCCGGTTGCCAGCGGTTCGGCCCGCTGGGCGTTGATGATCATCGGATAATATTGATCGCGTTCGACCGCTTCGGCGATGGAATTCATCACGCGCACGGCATCGACGGGATGCTCGCCTGACGCCGATTCGGCCGACAACATGACGGCATCGGCACCTTCGAAGACGGCGCCTGCCACGTCCGAGACCTCGGCGCGCGTCGGGGTCGCCGCGCCGATCATCGATTCCAGCATCTGCGTCGCCACGACGACCGGCTTGCCGGCGGCCCGGCCGGCCCGCGTGATGCGCTTTTGAATGCCCGGCACCTGCTCGAGCGGGATTTCGACGCCGAGATCGCCGCGCGCCACCATGATGGCATCGGCGAGTTCGATGATCTCGTCGAGCTGTTCGACGGCCTGGGGTTTTTCGATCTTGGCGAGCACGCCGACACGCCCGCGCGCCAACTTGCGCACTTCGGCGATGTCGTCCGGGCGCTGAATGAAGGACATTGCCACCCAATCGATCGGCTCCTCGAGCGCGGCTTCGAGATCGCGCCGGTCCTTCGGCGTGAGGGCGGAGGTCTTGAGCGTCGTGTCCGGCAGGCTGACGCCCTTGCGGTTGGAAAGCTGCGAGCCGGCAATCACCTCGGTCACCGCCTGGTCGGGAGCGTTTGAGACAACGCGCAGTTGGACGCGGCCGTCATCGAGGAGAACACGGGCGCCGGGGCGCAGGGATTCCATCACGTCGCGATGCGGCAGCTGCACGCGATTCTTGTCGCCAGGGGTCGGATCGCTGTCGAGGATGAGTTTCTGGCCGACTTCGAGCGCGATACGGCCTTCGGCGAATTCGCCGATTCTGAGCTTCGGGCCCTGCAGATCGACAAGAATGCCGATCGGGCGGCCGTGCTCGGCCTCTACGTCGCGAATGAGGCGCACCAGACGGCGCATTTCCTCATGGGTGGCGTGGCTCATATTGATGCGAAAGATATCCGCTCCGGCCACGAAGAGCGCGCTGATCGTTTCAGCGGTGTTCGAGGCAGGACCCAGAGTTGCCAGGATCTTGACCTTGCGATTGCGCCTCATTGGCTATCCACGCCCCCGCTCGTCTGTTCTGTCAATTGTACTGTCCAGCTTGCCTGTTCGCCGGTGTCGACCTCGAAAAAGCCCGTTCTTTGGAAGCCGCGGGCTACGCAGTCGCCAACACTGGTGATGGTGAATTCCTTGTCCCGCGTGCACATGAAGGCCTTGCCGCCCCATTCGCCACCGCGGTCGTAGTCGACGGCGTAGATGTAATAGTAGCGGGCTGAGAGGGCCCCGGCGAGAAGCGTTTCGCATACGCCGGGATCAATGTTCCACCAGCCTTCCGTCTGCCAGTCGTCGGCTCCTTTGTAGCCGATTGCAACCCCGACGCGGCTCGAGGTCTTATTGCACAACCGGAGGTCGGCCAAAGCAGTTCCGGCTGTTGCGGCAAGGAAGGCGGTTAGTGTGGTGACCATCAGCCCGAGACGTACTGGCGTCATAAGGTCTCTCGACGTTCTCACATTCTCGGCTGCCCCAGCGCGGGTTTTGCGCAGTGAGCGCGGCTTGTCAACGAGGTGGTGCGGCAAAGTCGTTGCTGGAAAGGCGAGATTTTGGGCAGAGGCGGTTGCGGTGGAGCACTCAGAGCGGCTTGGTGACCGGGCGATGCGTGCGGGGCCTGGCAAAGACGACGCCGGCAAAGATCGCTGCGGCACCGACGGCCTGGAGGGCCCCGAGCGATTCGTCGAAGACGAGATAGCCAAGGAGAGCCGCGGCAACTCCCTCCAAAAAGATCACCAGTGCCGAGAAGGCGGCCGGCAGATGGCCGAGGGCGAAAGCGAGGAGCCCCTGGCCGCCGGAATGGCTTATGATGGCTAGCGACAGGAGCGCGCCGATCGCAGCGCCGCTCTGCGGCCAGAGCTGCGTTTCCATCGAGAGGGCTTCCACCGCAAGAACGGACGCGGTGACGATCGAGGAAAGAAACAGGGTCCGGCCGCCGCCGAGGACCCGCCGGGCACGGCGAACGGCGATGAAATACCCCCCGAAGAAGAGCGAAGTGATGAGGCCGTAGATATCGCCGACGAGATTCTCCGGCGAGACGGAGAGGCTTTCGCCGATGAGGAAGCCGCCACCGAGGAGACACAGACCCAGTCCGACGACAAGCCGGCGGTCCACCGGCTCGCCCAGGAAAAGACCGGAGCCGAGCGCCACCCAGACCGGTGCGAGCGTCGCCATGAAGGTGGCGTTTGCGACCGTCGTGTTGAGAACGGCGAGATGCCAGAAGGTGAGGTCACCGGCAAAGAAGATGCCGGCAAGCGCGAGCGATCCGGCGACCGGCCGCCAGGAGGGGGCGGTACGGCCGGAAGGGGTTTCGAGCCTCGCCCAGATCCACAACAGTGGCAGGGCCAGCGCCACGCGCCAAAAGGCGCTCGTCAAAGGGCCGACTTCGGCAAAACGGACAAAGATCGGAGAGGCGCCCATGGCAAAGGCGCCAAGCACCAGGGCCGACATCGGTACGATATCCGGCATTGCGGTCACGAGACCGCTACGTTCACCAGCTTCGCTCAAGACAATCTCCGGCACGCCTTGGCCTCGAAGCCCGGCGGCGTTATGGATGGCTGGCCCTATCATGGCCGGGCCCCTTGCGAAACTGCTTCACACGGACAGATGAACGATACGAATGCGGCGCGGGCCGTGACCGAGACCGCGCCCGCCGATTCCTACAAGGTTGTCCCAGGTGATCCGGGCGGCGGAATTCTGATCCTCTGCGATCACGCTTCGCGGCGCATGCCTCCGGAATATCGTGATCTCGGCATGCCGGCGTCGGAGCTTGAACGCCACATCGCCTACGATATCGGTGCCGGTGCGTTGAGCGAGGAGCTCGCCGAACGCCTGGATGCGCCGGCGGTTCTCACGCAATTCTCCAGATTGCTGATCGACCCCAATCGCGGCGAGGACGATCCGACCCTCGTCATGCGGATTTCGGACGGGGCGGTGGTGCCCGGCAATGCCCGCATCGGAGCCGATGAGCGCGCGCGGCGTCTTGAGCGCTTTTATCGGCCGTACCATCAGAAGGTGTCGGAGACGATCGATCAGATGATCGAGGCGGGGCGCCCGCCGGTCATCTTTTCCGTGCACTCCTTCACGCCCGACTGGAAGGGAACGCGCCGGCCCTGGCATGCGGGTATTTTGTGGGACAAGGATCCCCGCCTGCCGCTGCCGCTCTTGGAGGCGCTCCGGGGCGAGCACGGTCTCAGGATCGGCGACAACGAGCCTTACACGGGGGCTCTCGCCGGCGACACGCTTTACCGGCACGGGACTTTGCGCGGTCTCGCGCATGCCCTCGTCGAAGTCCGCAACGACCTTATCTCCACCGCTTCCGGCATTGCGGAATGGGCGGAGCGCCTGGAAGCGCTTCTGCGCCCACTTCTCGCCAATGAAGAGCTCTACGAGATCCGCCATTACGGCTCGCATGCCGATGCGCAAGCGTGAAAGGAGAGACAGTGAGCGAAGACAGGGAGCGTAGCGAGATCGAGGCGGCCGTCTTCCGCCGTCTTGTCGAGCATTTGCGCGCACGCAGCGACGTGCAGAATATCGACCTCATGAACCTCGCCGGATTTTGCCGCAACTGCCTGTCGAACTGGTATCAGGAGGCGGCGGAGGAGAGGGGCCTTGCTCTCAGCAAGGCCGAAAGCCGCGAGATCGTCTACGGCATGCCGTACGAGGAGTGGAAGAGCCGCCACCAGACGCCGGCGAACGCCGAGCAGCAAGCCGATTTCGACAAGAACAAGCCACAACATTGAGGGCGAGCCGGCCCCGCCGCGTGGAAAACGTGGATGAGGCCTTTCCGGCATTGACCGAAGCGGGCATCACCTGCACGCGAAACCCAAGAATTTGAATCTCAGGAGAAAATCATGGCCGAAGAGGCATCCGGACCGGGCGGGGTGGCCGCCGGCCAGCTGCGCGCCTTCATCGAGCGTATCGAGCGGCTGGAGGAAGAAAAGAAGACCCTGTCTGAGGATATCCGCGAGGTTTATGCGGAGGCCAAAGGCAATGGCTTCGACACCAAGGTGATGCGCCAGGTCGTGCGTCTCAGGAAGCAGGACGCGGCCGAGCGGCAGGAGCAGGAGGCGATCCTCGACCTCTATATGCACGCGCTTGGCATGGCGCCCGCGGCGCTCGATGACGACGAGGCCGCCTGATCCGTCCAATGAACGAGCATTGCTGCACGCCCGTGTCTGAGACGCGCGACGAGAGATGGGCGCGACCGACCGTTCTCTCCCGCAACTTTCTTCGCCCGCCGCAGGAGCTTCTATGACGACGCCGAGCTACGATATTCTTGTCATCGGAGGCGGCGTCAATGGCTGCGGCGTCGCGCGGGATGCTGCCGGGCGGGGCTGGTCGGTTCTCCTATGCGAGATGAACGATCTCGCGAGCGGCACCTCGTCCTGGTCGACGAAGCTCATTCATGGCGGTCTGCGCTATCTCGAATATTATGAGTTCCGCCTGGTGCGCGAAGCGCTGATGGAGCGCGAGCGGTTGTGGGCAATCGCGCCGCATATCATCCATCCCTTACGTTTTGTGCTGCCGCATCATCGCGGATTGCGGCCTGCCTGGTTTCTGCGGCTCGGACTTTTCCTCTACGACCATTTGGGCGGGCGCAGGCGCCTGCCGCCGACGAAGACGCTCGATCTCAGGCACGATCCGGCCGGTGAGCCGCTTGCCGGCGATTATCGCCGCGGCTTCGAATATTCCGACTGCTCCGTCGACGACGCGCGTCTTGTGGCGCTTAACGCCTGCGATGCCCGTGACCGGGGAGCTGCGGTGGCGACGCGGACCAAGGTCGTCAGGCTGGAGCGCGTCGTGGACGGGTGGAAGGCCACCCTGCGCAAGCCAGACGGCGAGGAGAGTGACGTTCTCGCCCGGCTCGTGGTCAACGCCGCCGGACCCTGGGTCGATGACGTGCTGGAAACGGCCGCGGATGCGAAGCAGCAGCCGATCCGTCTCGTGCAGGGCAGCCACATCGTCGTGCCGAAACTCTACGAACACGACCGTGCCTATATCTTCCAGAATGCCGACGGGCGCATCGTCTTCGCCATCCCCTATGAGGGCGAGTTTACGCTGATCGGCACGACCGATCGCGATTACGATGGCGATCCCGCCAAAGTCCGTATCACGCCCGAAGAGACCTCCTATCTCTGCGAGGCGATCAGCGCCTATTTCCGCCGGACAGTGCGTCCGGAGGAGGTGGTGTGGTCGTTCTCCGGCGTCCGCCCGCTTGTCGACGAGGGGAGCGGATCGGCACAGGAAGCGACCCGCGATTACGTCATCAAGGTCGACGGCGGCGATGGCCGCGCGGCGCTTGTCAATGTTCTTGGCGGCAAGCTGACCACCTACCGGCGTCTCGCCGAGACGGTTCTCTTGCGCATCGAGGCGGCGCTTCACGAAAAGCGGGGGGCTCCCTGGACGGCCGATGCGCCACTGCCGGGCGGCGATTTTCCCGTCGACGGTCTCCTCGCGCTCGAAGAGAAGGTGGCCGGCGCGCATCCAGACCTGCCTCGTCCGCTGATCGCCCGGCTTGTGCGTGCCTATGGCACGAAGACGTTCGAGTTACTGGAAGGGGTGGCCTCGCCCGCCGATCTCGGACAGCATTTCGGCGCCGACCTCTATCAGAAGGAGGTCGAGTATCTTCGCCGTGCGGAGTTCGCAGTGAGTGCGGAGGACATCCTCAACCGCCGTTCAAAGCTCTGCCTGCACGTTTCGGAGGAGGAACGAGAGGCGCTCGATCGCTATCTCGCCGAGAACGGCGCGAACGCGGTCGCGGCGTCCACCTCTTGAGCCGAGGCGCCCACGCTCACCGTTGAGTGTACTCCGGGGTCCAGCGCACTCCGGGTTCGAGCGCGCTGTCGGGACGAGTGAGCTCTGGGATCTGCGTCAGTCGAGCGATGCGACGAGAAGATAGACCTGATCGGGTTCGTCGATGAAGGCGAGATCGTCCTTCGTGGCGAAGCGATCGGTGCGCAGCTGCTCTGCCTTGCTGATTGCCCGGGCAACGCCCTCATTCACCGGAATGGCGAAGAACTCGACGGCGCCGGAAGGCCGCGGGGCCTGCAAAAGGGCGAAGATGAAGGTCCGTGTCGTATCCTTGCCCATCAGTCGTGACAGGTCGCCGGCATCGGGCTTTTGCGTGATGAGCCGGGCGACAGGTGCAGCCGGTGCCTGCATTTCCACGGTTGCAGCGAGGCTCAGCGGCGTCTCTTGGGGTATGGCGAAGCCGGCGGCTTCTTCGAGTGCGGCCGGTGCCTCAAGCCGTTCTTGAGGCGAGGCATATGCGAGCGTCTCGTCCTCTTCGGCGGTGATCCCGGTCTTCGATCCGGCGAGACCTGCCGCGGCGTCGATGGCGTCAAAACCCTGCGGCTCGGAGCCGAGCGAGGCCGTCACGATCGGGCGGGCAGCAGGAAGAGTGATTTCTCTGGTGCTGTTGGACGGCGTCATCACGGCATTCGCCAGGACAAGGCCGGCCGTTGCCTGCGCATCGCGCGGGGAGGCCGTGGCCGGGTCGGCGTTCGCAAGGGCACGTTCATAAAGGGCCGTCAATTCGGTGGCGTCCTCAGCCGTGGCCAAGCGTGCCGTCCCTGCCATCTCAGGCGATGACGTCCCGGGCATTGCGGCTGGCAGACCATCGGGACGGGCCTGTGGCATTGTCGCGTAGGCGAGAAGACCGACAGTGTCCTGCTCGGCGATCTGAGGCGCCGCAGATGCCGTCGGGTCCGCCGTTTCCGTCCGGGTCGCAACTGCGATCGCCCGGATGGCGGAAGGAGCGGCGCGCGGCAGCATCTCCGGAGGAGACAGCTCTTGCGGCGCAACGCTTGCGACCTGAATTTCCTGAGGTGCGGAGCGTGCCGTCTGGACCGGGGCAAGGGCCCGCGCCGGAGCCGTCTTGGAGCGCATCGGGCGGGACTGATCGCCCTCATCCTCGTCGCCGTCGAAGACATTCTTCAGCCAGGCGACGACGGTCGCTTTCTCGTTCGAACTGGATGACCCGCGGGAGGTGCCAAGCGTCTCCTTCTTGCCGCTGCGGCCATATTCGGCGAGCACGATCTTGTAGCCCGGCAAAGGCTTGCCGTCGGATGGGATGTGCAGCGTCTTGCCGTCCGGGAAGAGCGCCAGAAGCTGCTGGCGCGTCATGCGCGGCCAGTGGCGGACGCTGCCGACATCGAGATGCACGAAAGGCGAGCCGGAGGTCGGATAGTAACCGACGCCGCCGACCTGCTTCCTCAATGCGATTTTCCGGAGTTTTTCGAGAGGCACACCCGGGATGAAGAAATCCATCGCCTTGCCGGCGGTGTGCTGGCTGCGCTTGGCGACGCCGGAGGAGCGCTTGCGCAGCATATTGTTGGTCTTCAGGGAGCGGAAAGCGGAGACGACCGTGACCGGGTTCTGCGCGCCGACCTCTTGGTAGACCTCCCAGACGAGGTCGAAGAGGCGCGGATCCATATCGGTCGGCTCGTCGGCACGCCAGTCGCGCAGGAAGTAGTTGAGGCGCTTCAGCTCGCGCTGGTCGTAGCGGCCATTGCGGCGGAACGTGAACTCGCCGTGTTCGCCGGTATGGGCGAAATAGAGTTTTAGGGTTCGGTCGCCGGAACGCGAAAGAGACGGATCGGAACCTCCGAGAAGGAGGGCGAAGGCCAGCGTCAGGCACATCATTGGGCCGCGCAGGCGCGAGAGTTTGGACTCGGCCGGTATCAGCAAGCGTGATCGCCTTCTCTTGAGGGAAGCCCCTTCCCCATCCCCAGGCACGAGAGCGAATTCTCGCTTCTCTTGCTTAACGCTCAATTACAAAATGGAAAGCTATGGCGAAAATGCGACTGAGGCGCCATTTTCTCGCCTCAGCCCATGTCATGGTTACAGATTCAGTAATTTAGCTAGCTTCTCGTCATAGCCATAAACGTCGGGAACGGTCTTCAAGCTTCCGTCCGCTTCTGGGATCATCGTGAAGTACGCAAGAAAAACCGGCAGTTTCCGCTGCAGATTGATGCGCACTTCCTGGTTCGAAAACATTCTTTTCAGCCGCTTGGAATTCCATTGGTCATCATCGGCCAGAATGGCGTCCGCGAACGCCATCGGGTCTTGCACGCGCACGCAGCCGTGAGAAAAAGCCCTAGAGGATCGCGTAAACAGGCTCTTTGCGGGCGTGTCGTGCAGGTAGACGGCATGACGGTTCGGGAACATGAACTTGATGCGGCCGAGCGCATTGCGGTCGCCCGGCGGCTGGCGAATACGAAGCTGTCGCGTGTCGACCGCGTACCAGTCGATCAGCGTCGGATCGAGCCGGTACGTCTTGCCACGAATGTCGGCGAGGAGCTGGTAACCGGTCGAGGCGAAGTATCCATAGGGATCCTGCCGGATCTTGGGCAGCATTTCCGCGGTGACGATCGAGTTCGGCACGTTCCAGTACGGATTGAGGATGAGATGGTCCATCTGATCGCCGAACAGCGGCGTCGGATGCGCCCGCTGGCCGACGACGACGCGCGCCTCGTGGTTGAGCGCACCGTCGCGGTAAACGCGGACCATGAATTCCGGCACATTGACGAAGATATAGTCGTCGCTGAATTCGCGCGGCATCCAGCGCCACCGCTCCATATTCACGACGACTGTCTTGATGCGGTTCTCGCGGCTCGCGCCGTTCAGGGTCTGAAGCGTCTGCGGACCGACCATGCCGTCGACCGAAAGGCCGTTTTCGCGCTGGAAGGCTTCGACGGCGGCGACGACCGTGTCGTCGTAGAGCATCGCGTCGTTGCCGGCGCGAAAGGCAGCCGGCGTCGGATCGAGCTTCAGATCGGCGCTGTAATCGTGCGCTTTCTCCAGGAACCCTGCCGGGGGCTGTGACCTCGAGGCCTCATCCATCTTGCTGGAGGAAACGCTCTGCGCCAGCGAGCCCGTCGTCTTCGGCTCCGGCATATCCGCGGCGGGGGCGAACACCGCTTTCTGCGGCGCTTCCGGGATCTCGATGCCAAGGCGCTCGCGCAATGTGACGACGCGCGGATCGCGCTGGCCGGCCTTCAGGGTCGGTCCCTCGGCGATGTGCGGCAAAGGCTTGCCGTCGCTCTCGCGCAGTTTCGCGAGCTTCGCCTTCAACGCCTGATATTGCGGATGCGGGGGCGCAAAGGCGGAGATCGTGGCGTCGACATCCTTCGCCATGGTCGTCTTGGCCAGGGCTTCGCCGAGATCCGGCAGTGCCGGGGTGTAATAGACTTCCTTGTCGACCGATTTCGGCAGAACCCGGCCGATCGCAAGATGCGTGATGAAGCGGGCCGCGTTCTCGCTGAGTGCCACATCCTTCGCCGCGATGGCGTCGGTATCGGTGAGCGCGTCTTGCGGCAGCTCGATCGCCTCGTAGTCGGAAGGAGCAAGACCGTCTTCGGCCGCCCGCGCCATGCGGTCGAGCAGAGCACGGGCCTGCGCTGTCGCTTCGCCGTTGTGAATCCACACGGGCGCAAAAGACCGCTCCTCGTAGAAACTGCGCACCGCCGCGGCGATGTCTTTGGCGCGAGGATCGGCAAATTGCGGCTGATGGGCGAGAGCGGCCCGGATCGCTGCGGCCTCTGTGGTGATGGCCGGTGACGACGTCTCGGCGGCGTCTTCGACGCCGATCGTGGCAACCGTTAGGGCAGGTGCCGCTGCGACAGGTGTCGCCGCCATCAACGCCAGGAAAACCGCCGTACCTCTCAACCGCATCAAACTCTCCAGCTTGTCATTCTTCGGCGAACCTGCGCCTCAGGCCGCATCGGCGGCGGCCGTCTCGATCCCGTAGTCTTTCAGCTTCCGATAAAGCGTCGAGCGGCCGATGTGCAGGCGCCTTGCCACTTCGCTCATCCGGCCGCCGTAATGCTCGACAGCAAAGCGCACAGCTGCCTCCTCGAGCGCATCGAGCGCCCGCATCTCACCGTCCCGATCCAGAAGATGCAGGAGACCATAAAGGGGGGGCGAGATTTTGTCAGCCGATGCAAAGGACTTGTCAGGTGTTTCCCTCTCGCGATGGTGCGCGCGTGCAACATGGCCCGTTCCGGACGCCCGTGTGCGGGCTGCGGCTGCACCTTCGTTTTGCCAGGCTTTGACCAGTTCGGGGATGGCGCCGGCGTCGAGAGCTGTCTGGATCTGCGGGAAATCCCAAGGGCGCAGAAACTCTCCCTCGCACAGGATGACGGCGCGGTAGACGGCGTTTTCGAGCTGGCGAATATTGTCGGGCCAGTGGAAGGCGGCGAGAAGCGCTTCCGTCTCTGGTGCGAGGCCCTTGAGCCGGGGACGGCCCTCTTCGGCGGCGAAGCGGGCGAGGAAGGTGGCCGCGAGCGGGAGAAGATCCTCGACACGGTCGCGCAGTGGCGGCAGCCAGATCGGGAAGACGTTCAGCCGGTAAAACAGGTCCTCGCGGAAGACGCCCTCGGCCACGCGGTCGACGAGCCTGCGGTCGGTCGTGGCGATGAGGCGAAAGTCGCAGCGCGTCGCACGTTCGCCGCTGAGACGGGGGAGGGTGCCCTCCTCGAGAACGGCGGCAAGGCGCGCCTGCACACTGGCCGGCAGATCCGCGATCTGCCGCAAAAGCAGTGTGCCGCCCTGAGCTTCGTGGATGCGGCCGCGAAGGGCCGGTGACGTGCCTGTCGCGGGACGGCCGAAGAGAAGGACCTCGATATCGTCGGCGGGGACGGCGCCGCAATCGACGCTGACGAAGGGCCTCGCCCGGCGGGCACTCTCGCCATGGATGGCGTGCGCAAACCATTCCTTGCCGGTGCCGGCCTCGCCCTCGATGAGGACGGAAATGGTAGAACGTGCCGCACGCTGGCCGAGCTCCATGGTGCGCATCATCGCCGGCGCGGATGCGATCATGTCGTCGAAGGAGACTGTTTCTTCGCGCCGGTGGCGCAGGCGCTGCACCTCTCCCTGGAGCGCCGAGAGTTTGAGTGCGTTGGAGATCGATACGCGCAGGCGTTCAGGAGCTGCCGGCTTGACCAGGAAGTCGAAGGCGCCGGCACGCATCGCCGAGACGGCAGTGTCGATGCCGCCTTGCGCCGTCTGGACGATGACCGCCGGAGGCGCGGGCCTTTTCTTCAATTCCTCAAGCACCATCATTCCGTCGACATCGGGCATGACGAGGTCGAGGATCACGACATCGATGGGGGCAGAGGAGGTGTCGTTGATGCGGTCCAGAGCGGCCTGACCGCCGGAAACCGATTCCGACAGATAGCCGAAGGATTGCATCATGCCTGCGAGCAGACGCAGGGTGATCGGGTCGTCATCGACCAGAAGCATACGAGCTGGCATCAAGCGTCTTCGTGGGCACGAGAGCGTTTCATTTCGCACCAAGCTGCCCCGACTCAGGTTAAGGGGTTGTTACCCATGACGCCGGACCGGCGGAAATCTTGCGTTCCGCGATCACTTTCGCGGCGCGGGAATTCTCGGCCACGCTCGTGAGGCGCGCCCACAAAGCTTGCTCTTGCCGCACAAATTGCCAGATGAGAGGCTGAGCGTTACGTCGTCTGCACCAGCTATCAAGGAGAGTTATTGATGCGCACCGAGCAGAGTTTGCTGCAGTTCCAGCCTGGCTTCGATGTGACGAAGGAGGGTGCGCAGGTCGCAGACGAGGGCCTCGGCGCCCTGCCGGAATGGGATCTGTCCGACCTCTACCCGTCGATGGATGCGCCGGAAGTGGCCGCCGACATCGCCAAGGTCGACGAAAAGGCGACGGCTTTCGAGGGCGCCTATAAAGGCAAGCTCGCCGAGATCGCGCAAAGTCCCGAAGGCGGCAGCCGCCTTGCCGGGGTGATCGAGGAATTTCAGGCGATCGAAGAGATCATCGGTCGGCTGATGAGCTATGCGGGGCTCGTCTATGCCGGCGATACGAGCGACCCTAAGCGGGCAAAATTCAATGGCGATCTGCAGGACAAGCTGACCGGGGTTTCGACCAAGCTCTTGTTCTTCCCGCTGGAGCTCAACCGGATCGACGATGCGGTGCTCGACAAGGCCATGGCGAGCCCGGAGCTTGCGCATTGGAAGCCGTGGCTCGACGATCTGCGCGAAGAGCGCCCGTATCAGCTTTCAGATGAGATCGAGCGGCTTTTCCATGAGAAGTCGCTGACAGGCCGGGGCGCCTGGAACCGGCTCTTCAACGAGACGATGGCGGCGCTCCGCTTCAAGGTGAACGGGAAGGATCTCACCCTGGAGCCGACGCTCAATCTTCTGACCGACCATGACGAGGCGCAGCGCAAGGCCGCCGCAACCGCGCTTGCCGACACGTTTCGTGAGAATCTCCGCACGTTCTCCCTGATCACCAATGTGCTTGCGAAGGACAAGGCGATCTCCGACAGCTGGCGCGGCTTCACGGATGTGGCTTCGGCGCGCCATCTCGCCAACCGGGTGGAGCCGGAGGTGGTCGATGCGCTGGTGCAGGCCGTTGCGACCTCCTATCCGAAGCTGTCGCACCGCTACTACGCCATGAAGGCGAAATGGCTCGGCAAGGACAAGCTCGACCATTGGGACCGCAATGCGCCCCTGCCTGAGACGTTGAAGCGGACGATCGACTGGCAGGAAGCGAAAGAGACGGTGCTTTCCGCCTATGGCAGTTTCGATCCGCGCATGGCGGAGATTGCCGAGCACTTCTTCGACAAGAGCTGGATCGATGCGCCGACGCGTTCGGGCAAGGCGCCAGGCGCCTTCGCGCATCCGACGGTGCCGAGCGCGCATCCCTATGTGCTCCTCAATTATCAGGGCAAGGCACGGGATGTGATGACGCTCGCCCACGAGCTCGGGCATGGCGTGCATCAGGTCCTCGCCGGGGAGCAGGGGCTTTTGATGGCGCAGACGCCGCTGACCTTGGCGGAAACGGCGAGCGTTTTCGGCGAGATGCTGACCTTCCGCTCCATGCTCGACAATGCCGCGACGCCGAAGGAGCGGAAAATCCTTCTCGCCGGCAAGGTGGAGGACATGCTCAACACGGTCGTGCGCCAGATCGCCTTCTATCAGTTCGAGCGCCGCGTCCACACGGCGCGCCGCGACGGCGAATTGCCAGCGGAGGCGATCGGAGAGATTTGGATGGAGGTGCAGAAGGAGAGCCTAGGCCCCTCGATCCGGCTCGGCGAAGGGTACGAAGTGTTCTGGGCCTATATCCCGCATTTCGTGCATTCACCCTTCTACGTCTACGCTTATGCCTTCGGCGATTGCCTGGTGAACTCGCTCTATGCCGTCTATCGCGATGCCGAGACCGGTTTCCAGGACCGCTATTTCGACATGCTGAAAGCCGGCGGCACCAAGCGCCACAAAGAGCTTCTGGCCCCCTTCGGGCTCGATGCCTCCGATCCCGCCTTCTGGATGCAGGGCCTTTCGGTTGTCGAAGGGCTGATCGACGAATTGGAGAGCGTGCAGGCAGCATGATCTGCAGCAAACAGCGCGTATGAGCGCTTTTTCATCGGGCCTAGAAAATTTGCGGACCCTGCAAATTTTGCGCTTGCCAAGCGGTCGCTTGATGAAGAAACTCAGAATCGGTCGAAACAGCTTGAAAGGAGGTGATCCAGTGTCGAGTGAGAATGGATGGGGTATTTGCCTGATCGGTCTCGGGACGGTGGAGCAACCTCTGTCGCTTTCGTGAACGAGTAAATTCTGGGCAAATTGCCCGCTTCTCGCGGAGGGCCGCCAATCTGGCGGCCCTTTTCCTTTTTGGCGATCCGTTTTGCAAAGCGCTCCGGAGTGCCTCTGCGGGGCAGCCTTGGCGTGGCGGCCCGCCCGCCGAAGAGCGCCTGCACTTTCTCGTCGCTGTGCCGGAGAAGTTTCAGCCTGGCGATGTGCGATTGGCGGATGAAGGTCAGCCTCAGGCACCCTATCTAGCGCATACGACGATCCCGCTTGCCGTATGACGTGAAGGTTATCTCGATGCCTGTTGATCCGCCTCGTGACGATGAACGCAACCGTTTTACCGGCCGTATGACGCGATATGCGCGTGTGGGTGCGGGAATGGGTGGCATCGCGGCCCGCATGGTTGGTTCGCGTGCATTGGGTCGCGAGATCGATCCGAGCCGCAACGCGCAGGAGCTGGCGCAGGCGCTGGGCGGGCTCAAAGGTCCGATCATGAAGGTGGCCCAGCTCATGGCCACGATCCCCGACGTGCTGCCGCCGGAATATGCCGCCGAACTCACGCAGCTTCAGTCCGACGCGCCGCCGATGGGCTGGGCGTTCGTCAAGCGGCGCATGACGGCGGAGCTCGGGGCGGGCTGGCAAAGCCGCTTCAAGGAGTTCGAGCATCAGCCGGCCGCCGCCGCCTCGCTCGGCCAGGTGCACCGTGCCGTCGATCACGACGGGACGAAGCTTGCCTGCAAACTGCAATATCCGGAGATGGCGAGCGCGGTCGAAGCCGATCTCGGTCAGCTTTCCGTTCTGTTCTCGCTGCACCGGCGGATGGATACGGCGATCGATACGCGCGAGATGGCCGAAGAGATCGCCGCGCGGGTGCGCGAAGAGCTCGATTACGAGCGCGAGGCCAAGCATATGGCTCTCTACGACGCGGTCCTTGCCGACGAGCCGCGGGTGCGCGTGCCGAAATTGCGGCCTGAGCTCTCCACCCGCCGGCTTCTCACCATGACCTGGCTCGAGGGTAAGAAGCTCCTCGACTACCGTGACCATTCACTGGAGGAGCGCAATCATCTCGCCGCCTCCATGTTCAAGGCGTGGTGGCAGCCTTTCAGCCATCAGGCGATCATCCACGGCGATCCGCATCTCGGCAATTACACGGTCTTTGAGGAGGAGGGGCGCCCCGCCGGCATCAATCTCCTCGACTATGGCTGCGTGCGCATCTTCCCGCCGCATTTCGTGGAAGGCGTGATCGAGCTCTATCGCGGGCTGCAGAGCGACGACCGCGAGCGTATCGTCAGCGCTTACGAGACCTGGGGCTTTCGCGGGCTTTCCAACGAGCTCATCGATATCCTCAACATCTGGGCGCGCTTCATCTATGGGCCGCTTCTCGACGATCGGACGCGGGCGATCGCCGACGGCATCTCGCCGGCGCAGTACGGACGGGGCGAAGCCTACCGGGTCCATATGGCGCTCAAGGAGAAGGGGCCGGTCACCGTGCCGCGCGAATTCGTATTTATGGATCGTGCGGCGATCGGTCTCGGCGGGGTCTTCCTGCATCTGCGCGCGGAGATGAATTTTCACCGTCTCTTCAACGACGAAATCGACGGATTTTCCGTCGACACGGTCGCCCGCAACCAGGCGGCGGCGCTTCAAGCCGCGAACCTTGTCGTGGAATCTGCGGGATCAAATTCGCGGCAAGGGCATTAAAGCAGCAACGAACTGCTGGAGGCTCAATTTGCATACCCGTTACATTACCGCTGCCGTCCTTCTTTCCGCGGCCTTCCTCGCCGGCTGTCAAACAGGCATCGGGGGACGAGAGATTTCCTCGCCTGTCGAGGGTCGCTGGATGTCGAGCGACCGGGTCTTCGTCTCGACCTTCTCGAACGGCGCCATGACCACCGAAGACGCCAAGACGGGCGCTCAGCTCGCCACCGGCAGCTACAACATGGCCGGTCCGCAGACGGTCGAGATCAGCTGGTACTCCATCGCCACGAAGCAGCAGCGCGCGGCCACCTGCACGCTAGCAGGCTCGAGCAGCATGACCTGCCGCCAGCCGGGGGCGTCCTTCACCCTGCACCGCGTCTGAGATATCACCTCTGATCTTCCTTACGACGGCGCCCAAGTGGCGCCGTCTTCGCATTCTCTTTCGCCTCTCTTTGGGGCCCCTGCGGCATTTGGAGGTTTACCCGCCGTTGCCCTTGTCTAAGATGGCGTGGTAAGGCCGGCGATATATCCCGCCAATCTATGCAAGGGCAGTAGCGCATGGCTGAACAGGTGATGGCGTCGGCAGGTTCCGCAATGGATTACGAGCACCACGAGAAGACGTACGACAGATTTCTGTCGCTGCTTATCTTGGGCATCATACATGTCGTCACGATCGTCCTGATCGTCGCTATTTTCGGCCTCGGGGGTGCCCTATGGCTCGGCTCTATCGCGCTCGCGCTGACGATTGGCACGCTGTTCTACGGCCTGTTCAGGCAGAGCAGATGGGGGCCCTCCGCGGTCGTCCTCGGGATTACTTTCGTCTTCTTCCTCTTCGCAGTGGCCTGAGCTAAATCATTATGCGCATTGCAGTTCTTAAGGAACCGCGGGACGACGAGCCGCGTGTCGCGGCAACTCCCGAATCGATCAAGAAGTTCAAAACCCTCGGCGCCGATGTCGTCGTGGAGAGCGGGGCCGGGGCAGGCTCTTCGCTTGCCGACGAGGTCTTCGCCGAGGCAGGCGCGGAGATCGCGCAAAACCGGCAGGCGGCGCTTCAAGCTGCCGACGTCGTTCTCACGGTCCGCCGTCCGGAAGATTTTTCCGGCTTTCCGCAAGGCGCGGCTGTCGTCGCCCTCATGGATCCTTACGGCCATGAGGAGGCGCTGAAGAAGATGGCGGACGCGAAGCTTTCAGGCTTTGCGCTCGAACTTATTCCGCGCATCACCCGCGCCCAGTCGATGGACGTCCTCTCCTCGCAGGCGAACCTTGCGGGCTACCGCGCCGTCATCGAGGCTGCGGAAACTTACGGGCGCGCCTTGCCGATGATGATGACGGCTGCCGGCACGGTGCCGGCCGCCCGCGTCTTCGTCATGGGGGCTGGCGTCGCCGGCCTACAGGCGATCGCCACCGCCAAGCGCCTCGGCGCCGTGGTCACGGCGACGGATGTGCGCCCGGCCGCCAAGGAGCAGGTGGAATCCTTGGGCGGCAAATTCATCGCGGTCGAGGACGAAGAGTTCAAGGCGGCGGAAACGGCCGGCGGTTACGCCAAGGAGATGTCGGCGGAGTATCGTGCCAAGCAGGCCGAGCTGGTGCGCGAGCACATCGCCAAGCAGGACATCGTCATCACCACGGCGCTCATTCCGGGCCGTCCGGCCCCGAAGCTCGTCGATGCGGAGATGGTGAAGTCGATGAAGGACGGTTCCGTCATCGTCGACCTCGCCGTGGAACGCGGCGGCAATGTCGAGGGCGTGGAAGCCGACAAGCAGGTCGTCAAGGACAACGTCACGCTCATCGGCATCGTCAATATGGCGGGGCAGATCGCAGCGTCCGCTTCGGCGCTTCTTGCCCGTAACATCTATGCCTTCGTCGAGCCGATGGTCGACAAGGAGACGAAGGCGCTTTCCATCAACCGTGAAGACCAGATCGTGGCGGCGACGCTGCTCACCCATGGCGGGGCCGTCGTGCACCCGCAGTTCGGTGGCGAGCCGGTGAACGCGCCGAACGAGAAATAGGGGATAGCCGATGGCTGAAGAAACAGTAAGGCAGGCTGTCGAACAGGCACAGTCGGCCGCCGAGGCGGCGCGGGAAGCCGCCTCACAGGCGCTCAATGCGCTGGGAGACGGGGAGGCCGTGGGTCAGCTCGCGCATGCGGCGAGCGGCGGCATGATCGACCCGTTCGTCTTCCGCTTCTCGATTTTCGTGCTGGCGATTTTCGTCGGCTATTACGTCGTCTGGTCCGTGACTCCGGCGCTGCACACGCCGCTCATGTCCGTGACCAATGCGATCTCGTCGGTGATCGTGGTCGGTGCGCTTCTCGCCGTCGGCGTAGATCTCGTCGCGGCCGGGTCGAGCACGGCGCGTTGGTTCGGATTCTTCGCGGTGATGCTGGCGAGCGTCAATATTTTCGGCGGCTTTCTCGTCACACACCGCATGCTGTCCATGTACAAGCGGAAAGAGCGGTAAAATGAGCCAGTTTTCCAAGGCTCGGGCGGCAGGCGCCGCCGGTGAGGGAGTGCGCGCCTGATGTCTGCCAGCGTCACAGCCTTTCTTTATCTGATCGCGGGTGTCCTTTTCATTCTGGCACTGCGCGGTCTTTCACACCCGGAAACCAGCCGCCAGGGCAACCAGTTCGGCATGGCCGGCATGGTCATTGCCGTGCTCACCACCCTGATCGGGCATCCCCCGGCCAGCTTCGGATCCTGGGGTCTCATCATCCTGGCGATCGCCATCGGCGGCGGCGTCGGCGCGGTGATCGCCAAGCGCATCGCCATGACGGCGATGCCGCAGCTCGTCGCTGCCTTCCATTCGCTCGTCGGCCTTGCCGCCGTGCTGGTGGCCGCCGCCGCGCTTTATGCGCCGCAGGCCTTCGGCATCGGCGATACCGGATCGATCCACGGGGCGAGCCTCATCGAGATGTCGCTCGGCGTGGCGATCGGCGCGATCACCTTCACCGGCTCGATCATTGCGTTTTTGAAGCTCGACGGACGCATGAGCGGCAAGCCGATCATGCTGCCGATGCGCCATCAGGTGAATATCGGCCTCGGCGTCTTCCTGCTGCTGTGCATCATCATCTTCGCCGCCACGGAAAGCCACACGGCCTTCTGGCTGATCACCATCGTCAGCCTGGCGCTGGGTGTCTTGATCATCGTCCCAATCGGCGGGGCGGACATGCCCGTCGTCGTGTCGATGCTGAACTCCTATTCGGGGTGGGCGGCCGCCGGCATCGGCTTCACGCTCGGCAACACCGCGCTCATCATCACCGGTGCCCTCGTCGGTTCCTCGGGTGCGATCCTGTCCTACATCATGTGTAAGGGCATGAACCGCTCCTTCATCTCCGTCATCCTCGGCGGTTTCGGCGGCGAGACCACGGCTGCGAGCGGCGGTGCCGACGATCGTCCGGTCAAGCAGGGCTCGGCGGAAGATGCGGCCTTCCTGATGAAGAACGCCTCCAAGGTCATCATCGTGCCGGGTTACGGCATGGCGGTGGCGCAGGCGCAGCACGCGCTTCACGAAATGGCGGCGGCTCTGAAAAAGGAAGGCGTGGAAGTGAAATACGCCATCCATCCGGTCGCTGGTCGTATGCCTGGCCATATGAACGTGCTGCTCGCCGAAGCGAATGTGCCGTATGATGAGGTCTTCGAACTCGAAGATATCAACTCCGAGTTCAGCCAGGCCGATGTCGCCTATGTCATCGGCGCCAACGACGTCACCAATCCGGCCGCGCGCGACGATCCGCAATCGCCGATCTACGGCATGCCGATCCTCGACGTCGACAAGGCGGGCACGGTGCTCTTTGTCAAACGCTCCATGTCCTCGGGCTATGCCGGCATTCAGAACGAGCTCTTCTTCCTCGACAAGACGATGATGCTGTTCGGCGACGCCAAGAAAATGACCGAAGCGATCGTCAAATCGCTCGGCTAGGTTCGATGGATTTCGTTTGTTCTGACGGCCGCAGCTCGCGCTGCGGCCGTTTTTTTATTGTCTGACAAAACTGCCGGCCGGCGCGCGAACACGCGGACAATCCGACAAGATTGCTCATGTTTTAATCAAGTTTTTCACTTGGTTTGATCCCGCACATCGGATTTATGGGCTCACTAAGGGTCGACGAGCCGCCGTCCCCTCTGGTCTCGGTGTGAAGCGCCCGGCCCGAGGGGCGGACGGCACCATTGAGGGATCGCCTCATGGATTTGATGAATGTTCTTCTGCTGGTTCTGGAACTGACCGTCTATTTTTCGGTCATGGCCGGTCTCTTCAGGCTGCGCCATCGGCTCGGGATCGGCATCTTCTTCTGTGCCCTCGGCACGATGCATTTCCTGGAGACCTATCTCGCGGCGATCCTTTATGTGCCCTTCGCGGAGGGGACGGCAATTTCTCCGGGTTCGACGGTCCTGTTTGCCGGCAAGCTCGTCCTCCTTCTCCTCGTTTATATCCGCGAAGACGCCTCCACCGTTCGCCAGCCGATCTACGGCCTTCTCATCGGCAATTTCCTGACCGTCGCTCTCGTCTTCCTGGCGCGCCATCACATCGTCGCGCCGGCCACGGGGCAGTTGCCCGATTTCAGCTTCATGAACGACATGGGCTGGCTGATGGTGTGGGGAACGGTGCTTCTGTTCGTGGACAGCATCCTCATCATCCTGCTTTACGAGCGGCTCGGTCGGATCATGCGGCAGAGCGTTGGTCTGCGCATCGCGCTCTGCGCCATGGCCATCCTCACCTTCGACCAGATCGGCTTCTATTCGGCGCTCTGGGCGCTTCTCGATGCGCCGACGAACGTGCTGATCGGCGGCTGGCTCGCCAAGATGGTGACGGCCTGCATCTACGGCGTGCTTGCGTGGATTTATCTGCGCTATCTCGAGCGCCCACCGCTCGTCGCGCCTCGGCAGAAGCGGATCTCCGACATCTTCGACGTCCTCACCTATCGTGAAAAATACGAGGATCTCCTGAAGCGTGTCGGGCGCGACGAGCTGACCGGTGTCTTTGATCGCAGTCGGTTGCCGGGCGAAGGCAAGGATACGCTCAATTGCACGCCGGAGGCCGGGAGGCCGTTCAGCGTGCTCATCGTCGACATCGACGAATTCAAGGCGATCAATGACGATTTCGGCCATGCGTGCGGGGATCTCGTTCTCAAAGAGATGGCCGCGACGATGCAGGGCGTCCTGCGCAAGGATGACGTCCTGGTGCGTTATGGGGGAGACGAGTTCGTCATCTGTTGCAACGATCTCGACCGCTGGGAGGCGACCTCGCTCGGCGACCGGCTGATGCGGCGGGTGGCGGCGTTGCAATTGCCCCCGCTCGGCCGACCCGTGACGATCAGCATCGGCCACGCGACATCGCCCGATGAAGGACGGACGTTCGAAGAATTGTTCGCGGCCGCCGATCGCTCGCTTTATCGGGTGAAGCGAAGGCGTCATGGGGAAAGCTCGAGGCTGCGGGCGGAAGGAGATCTGGCGCAAGACCCCGGCACGCAGGCCAGCGGCGCTCAGGATCCCGAGGGCATCGGGACCGAGCTCGTCTGAGCCCTAGAAGTCGCTGTCATCTGTGAGTGGCTGGCTCGTGAGTGGCGCTCTTTTGCCGGCAGGCGGCCACGCTGTCCGGCCCGCTCGATGCGCGGCACGCCGGCGCCTCGGTGCTTTTGATCCAGGCATCGATGCTGATCACGGTCGGCAGGGGGAGATGATTGAAACTCGCGTGGGCATAGCCCGCGACCGACGCCAACGTCAGCGCAGTGGCAGCCAGAATTCGAATCAACATTTGGAGCTCTGTTCGCTCGCCTTCCGAAAAGGCTCAATGGTAGGTGCGGGTGATCTGTCGCTCAGATTCCGGCGGCTCGATCAGGCCCCGGACCACTTCGCAGGGGACCGACATCAGTCGCTGGCCATGTGACTCGAGCGCCGACGCGAAGCCGAGCGCCGCTTCCAACGGTTCGCGATGATCGGCAAAGCCGCAAAAGCGCTCCAGACAATAATCGAGGCAGGAGCCGTCTCGATGCTGACAGGCGGCGATCATTGCCACGGCCAGGCATTCGTCGCGACAGATGTGGGGGCAGCCGGAGCTGAAGCACTGGATCGGATCCGTTCGCCACAGAAAGACGGAGCGCACCCAATGGGCCAGCTGGGTGACGGAATGGCGTGCCGGGCCGTGACCGAATTTCTCGGAGAAGAGGGTCCAGGCCTCGCTCCAATGCTCGATGTCGCCCGTCTGATAGCCCGCGACCCACAGCCTGAAGCCGTTGACCACGAGAGCTTCCGGAGGACGCTTGAGATAGCCGCAGGCCCCGGCGAAAGGACATTCGTGCATGGCTATTCCCGCTCTCGAAGATTTGGATTTGAAGCTTGGAGATGCGACGCACGCCTCGGTTCCGGGCCCTGGGCCGAACCGTCCGCGTGAAGGAGGGGCGGATGCGCCTGATCCGCTGCGGTCGCGCAGAAAAATCTCATTCATTTCCTCCAATCGAAAGGGTTCAAGGCCCTGACATCAAAGGACGTTGCGACGGGTGCCGCGACTTTGCGAACGAACCAGAAGGCCGGCGCAAAATCAAATACTATGTTCTGGATCTATTCTAAAGAAAGCCACGCCCGTCCGGCCTTCGGTGCGGATGGCCCTGGCGCGGTGGGGCGGCTCCAAAACGTTGCTGATCTCATTGCTCTCGGTAGTCTTTTGTTAAGGTTTAGAGGTGTGGTTAAGCTTCATAGTTAAGCCCTTCTTAAGTGATCGTGGCTAAACCTTGTCAGCATCAGTGGGTGATTTCGGGCTGCCGGATGCGCCGCAAAAGACGAGGACCACTATGTTGAAACGCGCCACTCTCGCGCTTGCTGCCAGCGTGACGGCCTTGACCACGGCACCGGCAGCCTTTGCCGCCGATCTACCGCTTCCTCCTATCGTCGAGCCGGAACCGCTGCCGCCGGCCGCGCCTTCCTTCAGCGGCTGGTATTTGCGTGGTGACATCGGCATCACCAATCAGCAGGTCGACAAGATCACGAGCAGCCTCATCGATCAGGCGGTGGCGAATGGCGATACCGTCAGCTTCGTCAACGATCCGGAATTCGACAGTGGCGGCTTCGCTGGCATCGGTATCGGCTATCAGATCAATCCCTGGGCCCGTGTCGACCTGACCGGCGAATATCGTGGCAAGACGAGCTTCTCCGCTTTCGACACCTATGTCGGCGCCGATCCGGCTTTCATCGGTTCGAACGAATATGAGGCGATGAAGTCGGAATGGCTGTTCCTGGCGAACGCCTATGTCGATCTCGGCAGCTGGCACGGCTTCTCGCCCTATGTCGGCGCGGGCATCGGCGCGTCGCGCAACACGATCAGCGGCATGCGCGATATCAACACCCCGAACGCTTACGCCTCCTATGGCGGGGATCACAGCGAGTGGAACCTCGCCTGGGCGCTGCATGCCGGTGTCGCCTATCAGGTGACACCCAATCTCGCGCTCGATCTCGGCTATCGCTACGTCAACCTCGGTGACGCGGAATCCGGCGACATGGTCGGTTACGACGGCAACAACGAGAATGTGAACCCGATCAAGTTCAAGGACATCGATTCGCACGATGTGAAGCTCGGCGTGCGCTACACGTTCGGGGGGCCGGCCGCGGAACCCGACCTGTATTACGGCGAGCCTGCGGTCGTTAAGTACTGAGCCTCTCTCTGGCTCTGCTCCAGGAACGGGTCGGCTTTGCCGGCCCGTTTCGCGTTCTGAGCCCGTTTTTCATCCCGCACGGTAGAGGCCGTGATGCGCAGGCCATCTTCAGCCCGGGGAGGGCGGCAGGCGGCTCGGGGACAGGAACGCCGCGAGGCGCCATGCCGCCAGCGTCGACAGGCCGGCGACGGCTGAACAAGCCCGCACGATCGACCACGTCTCGATTGCGTGAAGCGGCATTTGCAGCGCGACCAGAGGCGAAATCGCGAAAAAGACGATGGCAGGGGCGAGAAGTCCCAAAAGGCCGAAGGCGAGTGCCAGTTTTGCCAGAAGGCTCGCCAAAAGAACTAGAAATACGACGATCAGGACAAGCGCGATGAGCCGCTCGGTGAGGGGCGGCGTGCGCCATTTCCAGCTTACCGGATCATGCAGTTCCGCCACTGCGGCGCCGCATGCCAATGCGGCGGCCGAATAAAGCAGGAGCGTCACGCCGCTCGACATCTCGTCTTCCCCAACCCGCGTCTCTGCCACCTCGACATGGTGAGATCGACGCTTCCCCGACGACCGTCTTTTGAAAACTCATTCTCAATATTGAGGCAAGCGCGCAACAGGCATAGCTGGTCTCCGTCTGCCCACAATAAGTCGGTTGCGTTGGGGTACCCATTTCTGTAAAGGCGGCGGCGGGACACTCCGCCCCAACGCGGAGCGCCTATCTGAAAGGGTAGACTGACATGACAATGATCTCGCAGCCGGCAGAGCGCCCGGCCAATCCCCGCTTTTCTTCTGGCCCGACTGCCAAGCGCCCCGGTTGGACGCTTGATGCACTTTCCGACGCCTTCCTCGGCCGTTCGCACCGCTCCAAGGGCGGCAAGGCCAAGTTGAAGCAGGCGATCGAAGAAACCCGCGAAATTCTCGGCGTTCCCGCCGACTATAAGATCGGCATCGTGCCGGCCTCCGATACCGGCGCCGTGGAAATGGCGCTGTGGTCGATGCTGGGTGCGCGTGGCGTCGACGTTCTTGCCTGGGAGAGCTTCGGCTCCGGCTGGGTGACGGACGTCGTCAAGCAGCTGAAGCTTGAAGATACGCGCACGCTCAAGGCCGAGTATGGCGCGCTCGTCGACCTCGGCGAGGTCGATTTCGCGCGTGACGTGGTCTTCACCTGGAACGGCACGACGTCTGGTGTGCGCGTGCCCGATGGCGAATGGATCCCGGCCGACCGCGAGGGGCTGACGATCTGCGACGCCACCTCCGCCGCCTTTGCGCAGAAGCTGCCGTTCGACAAGCTCGATGTGGTCACCTTCTCCTGGCAGAAGGTTCTGGGCGGCGAGGCGCAGCACGGCATGCTGATCCTGTCGCCGCGCGCGGTGGAGCGGCTCGAGAGCTATACGCCCGCCTGGCCGATGCCAAAGATCTTCCGCATGGTGAAGGGCGGCAAGCTCAACGCCGAGATTTTTGAGGGTGCGACGATCAACACGCCCTCGATGCTTGCCGTGGAAGATTATCTCGACGGGCTCGCCTGGGCCCGTTCCGTCGGTGGCCTCAACGGCCTCGTCTCGCGTGCCAACGCAAATTTCGCCGTCATCTCCGACTGGGTGGCCAAGACCCCCTGGGTCGATTTCCTGGCGCATGAGCCGGCGATCCGCTCCAACACCTCCGTCTGTCTCGTCATCGTCGACGACGAGGTGAAGGCGCTCTCCGAGGCCGAGCAGGCAGCCTTTGCCAAGGCGCTCACTGCCCGTCTCGACAAGGAAGGCGTCGCCTTCGACATCGGCGCCTATCGCGATGCGCCGGCCGGCCTCAGAATCTGGTGCGGCGGCACGGTCGAAAAGGCCGATCTGGAAAAGCTGACGCCCTGGCTCGATTGGGCCTTCGCGACGGAAAAGAGCGCGCTCAAGAAAGCCGCCTGAACCTTTCTTCGCCTGCGGGACAAGCGCCCGCGGGCGCTTCCCCGATGTTTCACGAATTTACCGGCCTTCCGGCGTGGCGAAATAACCACCGCTGCAGGCCTCGACGAGGATTTTCGCCATGAGCAAACCCCGCGTACTCATTTCCGATGCCCTTTCCGAAACCGCCGTCGCCATCTTCCGCGACCGCGGGGTAGAGGTCGATTTTCAACCCGCCCTCGGCAAGGACAAGGATGCTCTTATCGCCGCCATCGGCGAATATGACGGTCTCGCCATTCGCTCCGCCACGAAGGTGACCGACAAGGTGATCGCCGCCGCCAACAAGCTGCGGGTCATCGGACGCGCCGGCATCGGTGTCGACAATGTCGACATCCCGGCGGCGACCGCCAAGGGCATCATCGTGATGAACACGCCTTTCGGCAATTCCATCACCACGGCCGAGCATGCGATCGCCATGATGTTCGCCTGCGCCCGGCAGATCCCGAAGGCCGACGCCTCGACCCAGGCCGGCAAATGGGAGAAGTCGAAATTCATGGGCGTCGAGATCACCGGCAAGACGCTCGGCATCATCGGCTGCGGCAATATCGGCTCCGTCGTGGCACGACGCGCGCTCGGGCTTTCCATGCGTGTCGTGGCCTACGATCCGTTCCTGTCGGAAGATCGGGCGGCCGATCTCGGCGTGGAAAAGGTCGAACTCGACGAGCTTTTCCGGCGTGCCGATTTCATCACCCTGCATACGCCGCTCACCGACCGGACGCGCAACGTCATCAGTGCCGAGGCGATTGCCAAGATGCGCGACGGTGTACGCATCATCAATTGCGCGCGCGGCGGGCTGATCGACGAGCAGGCACTGCGCGATGCGCTGGACAGCGGCAAGGTCGCGGCGGCCGGCGTCGACGTGTTCGCCCAGGAGCCGGCGAAGGAAAACGTCCTCTTCGGCGCACCCAACGTCGTGTGCACGCCGCATCTTGGAGCTTCCACAATGGAGGCGCAGGAGAATGTGGCGCTGCAAGTCGCCGAGCAGATGGCCGATTACCTGACGACCGGCGCGGTGACGAATGCTCTCAACATGCCGTCGATTTCGGCTGAAGAGGCGCCGCGGCTCACGCCCTTCGTCAAGCTTGCCGAGCAGCTCGGCTCTTTCGCCGGTCAGCTGACAGAAACGGGCGTGCGCCGGATCCGCATCGAATATGAAGGCACCGTCGCTGGGATGAACACCAAGGCGCTGACCTCGGCGGCGCTGACGGGCTTCCTGCAGCCGCTCCTGCAGACCGTCAACATGGTCTCCGCGCCGGCCGCCGCCAAGGAGCGCGGCATCCAGGTGGAAGAGACGCGGCGCGAGCAGCACGGCGCCTACGAGACCTATATCCGCCTCACCGTCGTGACCGACAAACAAGAGCGCTCCGTCGCCGGTACCGTCTTCGCCGACGGGAAGCCCCGCATCATCCAGATCAAGGGCATCAATATGGAGGCGGAGCTGTCGGAGCGGATGCTCTACATCACCAACAACGACAAGCCGGGCTTCATCGGCCGGATCGGTTCGCTTCTCGGAGAGAACGGCATCAACATCGCCCGCATGCAGTTTGGCCGCGACTTCGAGGGTGGCAACGCGATTGCCCTCGTCTCTGTCGACCACGCGATTTCGCCGGAGCTGATGGAGGCGATCAACCGGATCGAGAACGTGCAGCAGGTGAAGCCGCTCGTCTTCTGACGAGCTTCCATGATCGATCGGCGGTCGGCTCGGCCGGCCGCCGTCATTCAGAGCCGGCGCCGCGATGCGGGGTCCGGCTCTTTTGTTGACCGCAGGCCCCCGTCGCGGGCGGCGCTCGTCGCCATGCCCTGCACCTCAGACAGGGCCGCCATCCGCTGCGACGCTTGACGGAAGGGGCCAAAGCAGGGCACTCGCGATAGGAATTCCTGAAAGACGCTGGACGCAGAAAGGCCTCGTGTCATGGCCAATGTGGTGGTTGTCGGCTCGCAATGGGGCGACGAAGGTAAGGGCAAGATCGTTGATTGGCTGTCGGAGCGCGCCGATGTGGTGGTGCGGTTTCAAGGCGGCCACAATGCCGGTCATACGCTCGTCATCGATGGGGTGTCGTTCAAGCTGAGCCTGTTGCCCTCCGGAGTGGTGCGGCCGGGCAAGCTTGCCGTCATCGGCAATGGCGTGGTGCTCGACCCGCACGCCTTGATTGCCGAGATCGATCGGCTCGCCGAACAAGGCGTGACCGTCACACCCGAGACGCTTCGCATCGCCGACAATGCGGCACTCATCCTGTCGCTGCATCGCCGCCTCGACGGGCTCCGGGAAAACGCCGCGGCGCCTGAGGCCAAAATCGGCACGACGCAGCGCGGCATCGGGCCGGCCTATGAGGACAAGGTCGGCCGGCGCTCGATCCGGGTCATGGATCTTGCCGAACCGGAGACGCTGCCGGCCAAGATCGACAGACTTCTCGTCCACCACAACGCCCTTTTGAAAGGTCTCGGCGAACCGGAAGTGTCGCGCGAAGACATTCTCGCCGAGCTCGAGGAAGTGCGCGAACGGGTCATCCCGTTCTGCGATACCGTGTGGGCACTGCTCGATAAGCGGCGCAAGGCCGGCGACCGCATCCTTTTCGAAGGCGCGCAGGGTGCGCTCCTCGACATCGACCATGGCACCTATCCCTATGTCACCTCCTCGAACACGGTGGCAGGACAGGCCTCGGCCGGTTCCGGTATCGGGCCTTCGGCTCTCGACTATGTGCTTGGAATCACGAAGGCCTACACGACCAGGGTCGGGGAGGGGCCGTTCCCGACCGAAGACAAAGGCGAGATCGGCAATTTCCTTGGCGAGCGCGGCCGTGAATTCGGCACCGTCACGGGCCGCAAGCGGCGTTGCGGCTGGTTCGATGCGGCGCTCGTGCGCCAGACGGTCAAGGTTTCCGGCATCGACGGCATCGCCTTGACGAAGCTCGACGTGCTCGACGGCCTCAACGAGATCAAAGTCTGTGTGGGCTACGAGGTGGATGGCCGCCGCGTGTCTTGGCTGCCGGCGGGCGCTGCGGCGCAGGCGCGGCTGAAGCCGATCTACGAAAGCCTCGAAGGCTGGCAGGAATCGACAGCCGGCGCACGAAGCTGGGTCGATCTTCCGGCTCAGGCGGTGAAATACGTCCGGCGCATCGAAGAACTTATCGAAGCTCCGGTCGCTCTTCTGTCGACGAGTCCAGAACGAGCCGATACCATCCTTGTCCGTGACCCATTTCAGGACTAAGCCTTGCCGTTAATCCACGGTTACACAGTTCTTCAAGCGTTATGCCCGATTACGTAGCGATCCTTAAACGCTCCATCGCCAGTCTTCCCGACGACGGGCCGGACATGCGCCAGGCGGTCTATGACCGCGCCCGCTCTGCGTTGGCGCGCCAGCTCACCGCCGTGGAACCTCCGCTGCCTCCGGAAGATATCGAAGGGCATCATGCGGCGCTCGAAGACGCGATCGCCGTCGTGGAGGAGGATTTCGCGGCCGAGAGTGCCGGTGTGCAGGAGCCCGACGAGGAGCCGGCACCACCGCCGCCTCCACCCCCTCCGCCACCACCTCCTCCTCCGCCGCCACCTCCGCCCCCGCCTCCTGCAAAAGAGGCGCCTCGGGCGGAGCCGCCGCACGCCCGGGCTGTGCCCCAGTATGGGGAGCGTGACCTTCGCGGTGGCGATTCTGTGGGAGGCGATTCTTCGGCAAGCCGGGAGCCGAAGCGACCGGATGCTGCGGCCGGGGCCGGTCCAGCTGGCGCGCCCGTGCCGAATGTGACGTCAGAGGGCAAAGACACTCACGCCCAGGACGCTCGAATTCAGGACGGCGATACTGAGGATGCGGCACCTTCTGCCCGCACGTCGCGGTGGAAGAAGGAGAAGAAGCCGAAAGCCAGGGACGAGGCCGTGGTGACACCGCGGCATGACGACGGCTCGGAGAAGGTGCGGACGTCGCGCGCGCCGGCGATGATCGCGACCATTCTGGTTTTGTTGATCGCGCTCGGCATCGGGGCGGTCGTCTATTCGCAATGGGATACGATCGTCACTGCGTATGACGATATCTCCGGTCAGGTTTCCTCCGACGAAACGGCACAGGGCACGGCCCCGGGAAGCGCTGAGGACGACACATCCTCGTCGCCTCTGACGGGTCTCATCGAGAGCCAGGGCGAGCGCGTGGAAGGCAAGGACGAGGATCGTCTCCTCTCCGGACCGGAAGCCGATACGCCGGGTGCTGGGCCTTCCACGAGCCAGGAAGAGCCGATGGATGCGCCTCTCGACGGCGCGCCGAGCGATGAAGGTCTGCCTGACGACACGGGCGAAGCAGACGGTGCTGGCCTGCCGGCCGACGAGACGCCGCCGGCGACGCCAGGGACGCCGGACGAACTCTCCGAGACGGCGCCGTCCAACGGTGATGCCGCGGGACAGGCCGCGAGCGGTTCGCTCGTCGGGCAAAGGGCGATCTTCTACGAGCAGGGAGCCGACGGTGCCGCCGGCAAGGCGGTGAACGGTGCCGTGTCGTGGTCGACAGTCCAGCGCGATGACGGCGGTTCTGCCATCCAGGCGAAGATCGACGTGCCGGAGCGTGACGCCGAGGTGACGATCACCATCTCCAAGAACAACGACGTCGCTCTGCCGGCGAGCCATCTCATCGAGATCGCCTTCTCCGGTGCGCTCGATGACACTGCGGCCGTGCAACGTGTGCCGGCTTTGGTGATGAAGCCGAACGAGCAGGCACGCGGGCAGCCGCTCGCGGGTGCTGCCGTCGACGTGACCGGTGATCTCTACTGGATCGCGCTGTCCGACACGCCCGATCAGGTGGAGCGCAATCTGGAGCTTCTGCGCAGCGGTTCCTGGTTCGACCTGCCGATCCTGTTCGAGGGCGGCAAGCGGGCCCTGATCACCTTCGAGAAGGGCATTCCGGGCGACAAGGTGTTCGAGAACGTGATGCAGAGCTGGGGCGATTCCTGATCGCCCCAGCCTGCCTGGTCGTTACCGAACGGGCCTTTACCGAACGGCCTGGGCGTAGCTTTCCAGCTCCGGCACAGTCTCGATCAGTCCCTGGTCCTTCATGAATTCCGCGAACCGCTGATAGCGGCCGGCGTCGAACGCCCCGGGGCTTTTCGAAAAGCGCGCCACCGTGTCCATGAAGGCGCGGCGGTTGAGCTCGTCACCGAGATCGGGATGCGCCTTCGCGAAGATCTCGAGAGCTTCCTCGGGATGGTTGGTGAGATAGAGCGTGGCGCGCTCAATCGCCTTCAGGAAGCGCGGCAGCCTGTCGTCGTCGAGCTTGTCGGAACGCGCGATGAAGATGAGTTCATCATAGGGCGGCACGCCGTGCTCTTCGGGATAGAAGGCGCGGCCGGGCTTGCCTTCGATGTCGAGCTGATTGAGTTCGACATTGCGGAACGCGCCGATGACGGCATCGACGCGCCCGGCGAGCAGGGCCGGCGACAGAGCGAAGTTGACGTTGACGAGCTCGACATCGTCGAGGGTCACGCCGCTTTCTCCGAGCATCATCTTGAGGAGCACGTCCTCGAAGCCTCCGACCGAGAAACCGACCGTCTTGCCTTTGAGGTCGGCGAGCGTCGTCACATCGCTGTCTTCCAGAACCACGAGCGAGTTGAGCGGCGTTTCGACGAGCGTTCCGAAGCGCGTGAGCGGCAATCCCTCGGCAACCTGAAGATAGAGGTTGGGCTGGTAGGAAATGGCGATGTCGCCTTCACCCGCCGCCACGAGACGGGGCGGAGCGCTCGGATCGGCCGGCGGGATCATTTCCACATCGAGGTCCTCCTCGGCGAAATAGCCTTTTTCTTGTGCGACGACGAGCGGTGCGTGATCGGGGTTCACGAACCAATCGAGCAGCACCGTCAGGTGGTCTGCAGCCGCGGCGGGGGAGGCGGTCAAGATGAGCGCCAGAAGCGTCAGGCGCAGGCGGTCGAACATGCTCATTTCCTCTCTTTTGGGATCGTCTCGGGTTTTGGGGATCGTCTCAGGCTGCGCGGGCTTCTCCCGGCACCCAGCCGAGGAGGCGGCGCAGGATGAGATCGATGAGCGCACGCAGCAGGATCGCCATCGCGGCGAGAAGGAAGAGGCCGACGAAGACGCGGTCGGTCTGCATGCGGGCATTGGCCTGCAGCATGACGAAGCCGAGGCCGGCGGACGCGCCGACCCATTCTCCGACAACGGCGCCGATCGGGGCGATCGCCGCGGCGACCCTGAGCCCGGAGGCAAGGGCAGGCAGGGCTGCGGGAATGCGGATGTAGCGGAAGGTGTCGCGACGCGAGGCGCGGTTGAGCCTTGCGAGGGCGAGAAGGCCCGGATCTGTGCGCTTCAAACCGTCGGCAAAAGAGGTGGCAACCGGAAAATAGATGATGAGCCCGGCCATCACGACTTTGGACGCCATGCCGAAGCCAAACCAGATGACGAGAAGCGGCGCGATGGCGAAGACAGGAAGCGCCTGGCTCGCCGCCAGAAGCGGCATGGCGAGCCTTTCAAGCGCCGGTGACGCGACGACCAGGATTGCCGTCAGCGCGCCGACCAGCGCCCCGACGATGAGCCCGATGACGATTTCCGTCGCGGTGACGGCGGCGTTGCCGAGATAGTAAAAGGGGAGGGCGGAGAAGGCCGCCACGAGGTCGCTCGGCGCTGGCAGGATAAAGCGCGGCACGCCGGTTGCGCGTACGAGGCCTTCCCAGACGGCCAGAAGCGCGATCGCGATTGCAACACGGATTGCGAGAATGCCCAGCACGCGCCCCTTTCATGGCAGAGATCATGCGTGCTGGAGAGACTGAGGCCCGTCCCTTCGCCGGCATGATCCGGATCAGGTTCAAAGGGTTCGGCCGCCATCACGGCCATCTCAGCGCGGTTTGTCCGCACACCCCTCGGAAAGGTCCACCATAACTCTCCGGCCGATGCTTGCAAGCCGTCTAACCGTCGTCCCATGGTCGTCTGTGGGGCCCCAATGGGTGACAAGTTTGCCGCGGAGGGATAGAGGCGGGGAAATGCGTGTCCTCTTTGCCCCTTTTCGTTGGCTCTTCGATCAACCTTACCTGCTCTTGACGCTGACCTCGCTCTTCTGGGCCGGCAATGCCGTGGTCGCGAGGGCGGTGATTGATGATTTCTCACCAATTCTCTTGGCGCAGCTGCGCTGGGGCGGCGCGGCGCTGTTGATCCTGCCGTTCGCGATGAAGACCCTGCGCGCGGATTGGCCGGTGATCCGCCGTCATCTCGGCGTTCTGACGCTGATGGCTTTGTGTGGCATCACGCTCTTCAACACGCTGCTCTACTGGGCTCTTGAATATACGACGGCGCTCAACGTCGTGCTTCTTCAGGCGACGACGCCGCTTGCCATCGCCTTCGTCGTTTTCATGCTTTTCCGCGAGCGGCTCACCTTCGGCCAGCTTGCCGGGATCGTCGTTTCCCTCATCGGCGTGGTGGTCATCGTTTCGCGCGGCCAATTGCAGGTGCTGGCGCATCTGCGGCTCAATCCGGGCGACGTGATCATGCTGATCGACGTCGTCATCTATGCCACCTATTCCGCCCTCTTGAAGCGGCGGCCGCCGCTTCACTGGCTGAGCTTTCTGGCGATTACGGTGGGGTGGGGGGCCATCATGCTCCTGCCGGCAAGTGCGCTCGATCTCATGCGCGGCGGCCATGTCGACATCAATGCGGCGAGCCTTGCGGCACTCTTCTACGTCGCCGTCTTCCCCTCGGTGCTCGCCTATATCTGCTTCAACAGGGGTGTCGATCTCATCGGTCCGAACCGTGCGGGCCCCTTTTTCCATCTGGTGCCGCTCTTCGGCGCCATTCTCGCCGTCTTCGCCCTCGGGGAGAGTTTTACCTACGCCCACGCCTTCGGCGGCGTGTGCATTCTCGGCGGCGTCTTCCTGGCGAGCCGCAGGCAGCGCCTCAAGAAACGGGTGGAGCCGGAGAGAAGCCTCCCCTAGAGCTCGTCAGATGAAAGCCGAAACCCTCCCTGCAGGATCTTCTCCTGCCGCGTCCGCTGAGACCTCTCTCGACCTTGGCAGCCTGACGCTTCTCGTCCTTTTGTCGATCCTCTGGGGCGGGTCGTTCCTGTTCATGCGCGTCGCTGGAGCGGAAATTCCGGTCTTCACGCTCGTGCTCCTGCGCGTCGGTATCGCCGCTGCCGCGCTCTGGGTCGTCATCATCGCTTCGGGCCGGCGTCTGCCGAGCCGGGGTGGGATTTATCTGCGCGCGCTTTTGATGGGGTTTCTCAACAACGCCGTGCCGTTTTCGCTGATCACCTTCGCGACGGTCGAAATCGGTGCGGGTGCCGCCTCCATCCTCAATGCGACGACGCCGATCTTCACCGTTCTCATCGCGCATCTTCTGACGGCGGACGAGAAGATGACGACGAACAAGGTCGCTGGCGTCGTTCTGGGCTTCCTGGGTGTCGCGGTGATGATCGGCCTGCCGGCCCTGCGCGGCCTGTCGGCCGACTTTCTGGCCGTTCTGGCGATGCTTGCCGCGGCGACGTCTTACGGGTTTTCAGCGGTCGTCGGAAAGGGATTTCGGGCGACCGATCCTGTCGTTTCGGCTGCCCTGCAGCTGTCCGCATCGACCCTTCTCATGGTGCCGGTGGCGTTCCTGGTCGACCGCCCCTTCGCCATGGCGATGCCGGACATGGCCGCGATCCTTTCGATCCTCGGCCTGGCACTCCTGTCGACGGCCTTCGCCTATGTGCTGTTTTTCCGGATTCTGGCGCGTGCCGGCGGGACGAACGCGATGCTCGTCACGCTTCTCGTGCCGGTGAGCGCGGTGACGCTCGGCGTCGCACTTCTTGGGGAAAGCCTGTCGGCGGGGCAGTTCGCCGGCATGGCCATGATCGGCGCAGGGCTCGTCGTCCTGGACGGGCGGGCCCTGCGGCGGCTGCGGCGCGGTTAGAGCGTCTCATCTTTTGAGCGAAACATTTTTGTTTCGCGTCGGAGGGGAGCTGCGCCTCAAGCGTCGGCGAGGAGGCGTTGCTGGGCGCCGCGGTCGCGTTCCTTGGAGGCGCGGATCATCGCCTTCTGCACCTTTTCGAAGGCTCTGACCTCGAGCTGGCGCACACGCTCGCGCGAGACGCCGAACTCGCCCGAAAGTTCTTCGAGTGTCAGCGGCTCGTCGGAGAGACGACGCGCCTCGAAGATCCGCCGTTCACGCTCGTCGAGCACCTCGATCGCGTCCTTCAGCATGGCGCGGCGCTGATCGAGCTCGTCCTGGGCAATGAGGTTCGTCTCCTGGCTTTCCGTCTCATCGTCGGACAACCAGTCCTGCCATTCGCCGCCTTCGCCTTCATTGGCGCGGATCGGGGCGTTGAGTGAGGCATCGCCGGACAACCGCCGGTTCATGGAGATGACCTCCTCCTCGCTGACATTGAGCCGCTTGGCGATATGTGCCACCTGTTCGGGCTTCAGGTCGCCTTCCTCGAGCGCCGAAATCTGGCTCTTCGCCTTGCGCAGGTTGAAGAACAACCGCTTCTGATTGGCGGTCGTGCCCATCTTCACGAGCGACCAGGAGCGCAGGATATATTCCTGGATCGCGGCGCGGATCCACCACATCGCATAGGTGGCGAGACGAAAGCCCTTGTCCGGCTCGAAGCGCTTGACGGCCTGCATCAGGCCGACATTGCCTTCCGAAATGACCTCGCCGATCGGCAGGCCATAGCCGCGGTAGCCCATGGCGATCTTGGCGACGAGACGCAGATGGCTCGTCACCAGACGATGCGCTGCATCGCGGTCGTCATGCTCCTGATAGCGCTTGGCGAGGATGTATTCCTCTTGCGGCTCGAGCATGGGGAATTTGCGGATCTCGTCGAGATAACGAGACAAACCGCCTTCGGCGGTGGATACGACGGGGATGTTGCCTGTGGCCATCGGGATTGCCTGTCATCAGAAGAGTCGACACCGGGAGGCGCCGCGGAGCGGCCGCATCCTGTGCACTCGTGGATTGTCTTGGAGCAGAGCTTTCGACCCCGCCTGTCTAACTTTTGTCACGTCCTGGCTTGCGTCAAGCCTATCACGCCTCTCGCAATGCTGCCTAATTACGGCCTTGTAAGGCTTCAGAAGGCTTTCTTAAGGCGCTCAGAAGTGTCTCGAAGTCGCTCGGCAGTGCCGAATGGAAGAGCACGGTCTCGCCAGTTTCGGGATGACGAAAGCCGAGCGTGCGGGCATGCAACGCCTGGCGGGCGAGGCTGCCAAGGGCCTCGGCCGCATCCGCGGGAAGCTTCACCACCTTCGACTGAAAGCCCGAGCCGTAAAGTCCGTCGCCCAGAAGCGGATGGCCGATATGCGCCATATGCACGCGGATTTGATGGGTGCGTCCGGTCTCGAGGCGGCAGGTGACGAGGCTTACGAGCCCGTCCTGGAATATTTCTTCCACCCGGTAATGCGTGACGGCATGGCGGCCGCCGCGGCGGACGGCGCGTTTTTCACGGTTTTTCGTATCGCGGTCGAGAGGAGCGTCGACCGACCCGGCGCGCAATTGCGGCACACCCCAGACGAGAGCCCAATATTCCCGCTTCAGCGGGCCCTCGCGGCCGTGATCGGCAAATTGTGCCGAGAGATCGCGATGCGCGACATCGTTCTTGGCGATCACCAACAGGCCGCTCGTGTCCTTGTCGAGGCGATGGACGATGCCCGGACGGCGAATACCACCGATGCCGGAAAGCGTGTCGCCGCAATGGTGGAGGAGGGCGTTGACGAGTGTCCCGTTGTGAGCGCCGGGCGCGGGATGAACGACCATGCCCGCCGGCTTGTCGACGACGACGAGATCATCATCCTCGTAGACGATCGCAAGCGGGATCTCTTCCGGCCGCGGGGTGGCTTCTTCCGGCTCCGGTAGGCCCACTTCGATGGTCTCTCCGGGTTTGACCCGGTAGTTCGGCTCGTCTAATTTCCGCGCGCCGACGCGGACATGGCCGTCCTTGATCAAAGCCTTGAGGCGGCTGCGCGACAGACGATCGGCGCGGGCAGCCAGAAAGGCATCGAGGCGCAGGCCGGTTTCGTCCGGCTCCACAGTGTAATCCAACACGCTTTCGTGATCCTTCATGACGCCTCACGCATCCGCCAAAGAGCGCCCCGGAAAACTGCCGCCGGTTGGCGACGACGACGAAAAGCCTCTCGATCCGGCCGCAGAAAGAGTGCGCCGGCGGCTCGTCCGCCTGTTGATCGTTTCGTTCGGGACCATGGTTTTGGGCTTTGTCGCCGTGTTCGGCGCAATAGTCTACAAGCTCGGTCTCTTTGGCTCCCCGCCAGGAACCGGGCCGAGCATTGCCGAGGTGCGGCTGCCGGTGGGATCCACCGTCACGTCTGCCGCGCTTGACGGCGACAACATCCTTCTGCGGATCAGCGAAGCGACGCGGGGCGACGGCCAGGAGGGTCGGGGCGAAGAGCTTCTCGTCCTCGATGCGGCGAGCGGCGAAATCCTGCACCGTGTCAAATTGCTCCCGGGCGACTGATCGAGAGTCTGCGAGAGCGGTTGGCTGGGGGCAGGGGCTACGTTTGCCGGAATAGGCGGCAAGAACTGCAGGTGGCAGAAACCACACGCGCCAAGCCCCAATGGCGCGCCGCGGCTCCTGCGCCTTGCCGTGCCGTTGTTGTTTTGCTCCTGGCGCTGCTTTGAGTGTTTCGCACCTTGGGGCGCGTTGAGTGTGTCGCACCTTGCAGCGTTGGCGGGGGAGCGAGCCTTTTGCCGTGATTTGCGGCATTCTATGTGGCGCCTCGTCCGCACAACGGGCCGGGTGGATCGGACGCTGTCCGGCTCGCATGCGGGATTTTGATTTCTCGTCTTCTCGCCTCTTGCATCGCCGCGCGGGTCATGCCACATAGCGCCTCCGATGCTTCGTGCGGGCGCTTTCGTCTGCCAGGCTGACGCCGCTGCTCCCTTCGTCTAGCGGTCTAGGACGCCGCCCTCTCACGGCGGAAACAGGGGTTCGATTCCCCTAGGGAGTACCAGCGCCGCAATCAGCTTTGATGCGGGTGGTTGTTGTCGGCTTTCGCCTCGACAATCAGAGCTTTGCCAATCAGAGTTTTGCGCCGTCAGTTCGGATTTTCGGACCTCAGGCCACCCTTTCCCTTACGACGTTCATGCGCCTTCGAATCTGGCTTGTGCTTCATGAGCTGAGCTGGGTGCGAGGCCGCAGAGGTGGCGGCTTCACCGGAGAGCGCATCATGGTTTCCGGAACGGTCTCCGGGACTGCGCGCCCGGTGCTTTGCCCCGGGATCCGCCCGGCGTGAGCTGGCTGTGTGCGGCGGTGCGGCACGTGGGGAGGCGCGGACGGCCTTGCTCCCTTCAACAATCGAGCGACGACTGTTTGAAAGAGTGCCGTTCGAGCGTCGTCGCAGACGCGGCCTTCACAAGTCTGGCGGCCCAGCTTTCCAGGGTTTGTCAGGCCTTTCGCCTCTGTCCGCGGCACGCTCTGTTGGAAAGTTTCGTAAAATCCGGCTTCGAAAAATCACTAGGGTCTCAGGAGTGAAACGAACTCCTTGAAGGGTGAGACCTCGGATGAACGAGCAAGTCCCGATTGATGACCGCAACTCGGCTTCAGCGTCGACAGCGGCCTCCGGAAAAGGTGGAATCCCCGGCTGGTGGATCACCATTTTCCTCTTCTGGCTCGGTTGGGTGTTCATGTACGCCGACCGAACCGTCCTCAGCCCAGTGATGCAGGACATACAGAACGAATTCGGCCTAAATGGGACCGAATTGGGCCTGATCAGTTCCCTGTTCTTTCTGGCTTATGCCGCCCTGCAAATCCCGGCCGGCATCCTCGGCGACCGGATCGGTCGCAAGAAGGTTCTCGTACCAGGCTTTCTGCTCTTCGGCGTCTTCACCGCCGTCAGCGGTATGGTCAAGACGTTCCCGCAGCTCATCGCCGCACGGATCATCACCGGGGTGGGCGAGGGGACCTATTACGGCCCGCAATACGGTATCTCTTCCGAGCAGATCCCGCAGAAATTCCGCTCCCTCGGCAGCGCCATCATCAATTCCGGCATGGCCTTCGGCATTGCGCTCGGACTGATGATGTCGAGCTGGGTGGCTTACACGCTCGATCTCGGCTGGCGCATGCCGTTTTATGTGCTCGCCGTCCTGACCCTGATCACGGGCGTGTTGATCTGGATTCTGGTCAAGGAGCGTCCCCGCGCCGCCAGCGCCGAGGGCAAGTCGCAAGGTTCGTCCTTCAAGTCGCTGATCAAGAACCGCAACCTCCTGCTTACCTATCTGATGGTGTTCTGTTCGCTGTTCGGGTTCTTCATGATCCTGACCTGGCTGCCGTACTACCTGCAGACAGAGCGTGGCATTCCAGCCGAAAACATCGGCAACATCGCCTCGCTCGTGGCCTGGGTGTCGATCCCCGGGGGCCTGCTTTTCGCCCACATCTCCGACCGGCTCGGCAAGCGTCGTCCGCTGGTTCTCGTTCTCGTCCCGATCGCGGCCATCAGCCTCGTCTCGATCGCCTTCCTCGACGATGTGAACCAGATGATCGCGGCGATCTGCGTCTACGGCTTCTTCGGCAAGCTGGCGCTCGATCCGGTGCTGATCGCGAACGTCGCCGACAATGCCTCGAAGGAATCCTACGGAACGGCCTTCGGCATCTTCAACTTCGTCGGCATGTCCTCCTCGATCCTCGCTCCGACGATCGCCGGCATGATCGCCGACGCCACCGGCAGCCTTGCCGCCAACTTCTATCTCTCAGCCGTCATCCTGATCGTGGGCATGCTCGGCATGATGTTCATGAAAGACGTCCGCAACTCTGCGGTCGAAAAGGAAAGTTGAGATGCTCAGTGCTCGACTGATCAAGGGAAACTTCCAGGATTCCGTGACCTTGATGGTTCTCTCCAGGGATCTTTCGTCCCTTGCGGATGTGAACCGGGTCTCGGTGATGATGGGAACCTCCGCCAACAAGGACGTCTTCCGCGAAACCGGCATGTGGCATGACGATCTGGCGGAGGCCACGCCGAACGATCTGTGCATCGTCATCGATGCGGAAGGAGAGGATGCGGGCGTTGCCGACCGCATCGCCGCCCAGGTGGAAGAACGGCTTGCCGCCATGGCCAAGGGTGGGTCGAAGGCCCGCTATCCGGTGGCACGCAGCTTCCGGCGCGCTTGCGACCAGCTTCCGAAAGCCGATCTCGCGCTGATCTCCGTGGCCGGCCAGTACGCCCACGGCCTGGCGAAGGAGGCGCTCGATGCCGGCCTCAACGTGATGATCTTCTCCGACAATGTCAGCGTCGAGGAAGAGCGTGACCTGAAGGAGACGGCGCGTGAGCGCGGGCTCCTGGTCATGGGGCCGGATTGCGGCACGGCGATCGTCGGCAAGGCGCCTCTCGCCTTCGCCAACCGCATTCCGCAGGGGCCGATCGCGGTGGTCGGCGCCTCCGGCACCGGCCTCCAGGAGGTGACCTGCCAGATCGCCCGCGGTGGCATGGGTATCAGCCATGCCCTGGGCCTCGGGGGTCGCGACCTCTCAGAGACGATCGGCGGGCTGTCCGCGGAGACCGCGCTTGATTTCGTGGCGGCCGATGAGGCCTCGAAGGTCGTCGTCTTTGTTTCCAAACCCCCCGCGGCGGCCGTGCGGGCCGCGCTTCTCGACAAGCTGAAGCGCCTTGGCAAGCCGGCCGTCGCCCTCTTTCTGGGCGATCATCCCGACCGTCGGGATTTTGGCGACCTGCACCTGACCCGCACGCTCGACGAGGCGGCAGCCTTGGCCGTCGATCTCGCCAAGGTCGAGGAGCAGGCGGCGAGTGTGCCGGCCCTCACGGCGAAGGGGATCCGTGGCCTCTACACCGGTGGCACCTTGGCTGGAGAGGCGGCGCAACTTCTCGCCGAGGCTCTCGATCTGTCGGCGGATGCCGCCCATGACGAAGGCTTCATGCTGCGCACGGCGGAGCATCGCATCATCGATCTGGGCGATGATCTCTACACCAGAGGTCGACCGCATCCGATGATCGATCCCTTCGGGCGCAACGAGATGATCCACGCGCTCGCCGGGGACGCCGATGCCGGCATCCTGCTGGTCGACGTGGTGCTCGGCTTCGGCAGCCATGCCGATCCTGCCGGCGAACTTGCCCGGGCGGTGGAAGAGATGCGGGCGGCGCGCGGCGACAAGGCGCCGATCACCGTCATCGCCAATCTTACCGGCGTGAGCGAGGATCCACAGGATTACGCCGCGCAGGCGAAGACGCTCGAGGATGCCGGCATCCTCATCGCAGACAGCGTGCGCATGGCCGTCCTCCTGGCGCTTCGGCTGATCACGCCGGCCAAGGTCGAAACGGCGACCCTCTCGCCGCTTCTGAGCGAACCGCCTGCCGTCATCAATATCGGGCTTCGCGGCTTTGCCGACGATCTCGCCAGCAACGACGTCGATGTCGTCCACCTCAAATGGGAACCGGTCTCCGACAAGACCGAGAAGCTGCGCCGCATGGCCGCGTCCCTGATCTGACTCTGGAGTTTTCAAAATGTACGCAACGATCAACGAAGCCAATGCGGCCGTTCTCGACGAAATGCGCAGCGCGCGGCCCTATCTCGTCGATGTCCGCCCGGCGCATGAATGCATCCCGGCGCTCGCCGAGGGGCATGTCCTGATGCATGCCGGCCCGCCCATCGAATGGGCGGCGATGACCGGTCCGATGAAGGGGGCCGTCCTCGGCGCCTGCCTCTTTGAGGGCTGGGCCAAGACGACCGAAGAGGCCGAGGCCTTCGCACAAAAGAGCGTCCGCTTCGTGCCGTGCCATGATCAGTCGGCCGTCGGCCCGATGGGCGGCATCACCTCGGCCAATATGCCGGTTCTCGTCGTGCGCAACGCCAATCAGGGGAACGTCGCCTATTGCAACCTCAACGAGGGCATCGGCAAGGTGATGCGCTTCGGTGCCTTCGAAGGCGAAGTGCAGACGCGTCTTGCATGGATGCGCGACGTGCTGGCCCCGGTCCTGTCGGAGGCCTTGAAGCGCAATTCCGAGGGATTGGAGCTGACAGCCCTTATGGCCCAGGCCATCACGATGGGCGACGAGTTCCACCAGCGCAACATCGCCGCCTCGGCGCTTCTGTTGAAGGCGCTTGCTGCCGACATCGCAATCGGCAGTGCGGCGGCCGCCGACAAGGAAGAGGTTCTGCGCTTCCTGGAGCGGACCGACCAGTTCTTCCTGAATGTGGCCATGGCCTATTGCAAATGCGTCATGGATGCCGGGCACGCCGTTGGCGAGGGCAGCATCGTTACGGCGATGACCCGCAACGGCCGCGATTTCGGGATCCGCGTCTCCGGCCTCGGCAAGCAATGGTTCACGGCGCCGGTCAACACGCCGGTTGGCCTCTTCTTCACCGGCTATTCGCAGGATGACGCCAATCCCGATATCGGCGACAGCGCCATCACCGAGACGTTCGGTGTCGGCGGTGCGGCGATGGTCGCGGCACCCGGTGTCACCCGCTTCGTCGGATCGGGCGGCTTCAGCGACGCGCTGGAGACCTCTGAAGAGATGCGCGAGATCTACGTCGAAGCCAACACGACGCTGCAGATCCCGACCTGGGATTTCCAGGGCGCCTGCATGGGTCTCGATGTACGGCGTGTGGTGGAAAGCGGCATCACGCCGGTGATCAACACCGGTATCGCGCACCGCGAGCCGGGCATCGGCCAGGTCGGCGCCGGTGTCGTGCGCCCGCCGCTCGAATGCTTCGAACAGGCGTTCGAGGCTCTCGTGGAAGCGCGTTCCAAGACCGCCTAGGCCGCATCGGCTGAGACGGGGCGGGCGCTTTAAGGGGCCCGCCCCGTTCTTTTCGAGCCGTCTTTCCAATCGGGTTTTCCCTCGTCCGCTGTCGCGGCCGGGAACGGGCCCGGATTGTTTCAAGTCCAAGCAAATCTTCATACAACCAGGAGGTCGAGATGACCGAGGGTATCCCTCCGCGCCTGCTGATTGCCATTGGCGGAAACGCCACCCATCCCGAAGGAATTCGCGGAACCCCAGAGGAACAGTTCGAGGTGGGCGCGCGTCTGGCGACAACGCTCTTGCCCTTGATGGAGCTCAACACCGAGCTCGTCCTCACCCATGGCAACGGGCCAGTGGCGGGAAAAATCCTGATGCGCAACGCGATCGCGCGCGACCGCGTCACGCCGATGTCGCTCGACATCTGCGGCGGCCACAGCCAGGGCGGCATCGGCTATGTCCTCATGCAGTCGTTTGAGAACGCGCTCAGGCGCGCCGGGATTGCGCGCGAAGTCGTCTATATGCTGACGCAGGTGGTGGTCGATGCCGATGATCCCGCCTTCGACAATCCGACGAAGCCCATCGGTTACTTCTATGACGAGGAAGAAGCGCAGGCTCTGACACGGGAAATGGGTTGGGAGATGCGCGAGGATTCCGGGCGCGGCTGGCGCCATGTCGTGCCGTCGCCCGAGCCGCGTCACATCGTGGAGACGGCGATGATCGGCACGGCGGCTGCGGCGGGTGCCGTCGTAATCGCCGGCGGCGGTGGCGGGATTCCAGTTGTGCGAGACGCAGAAGGCGATCTCCACGGCGTGGAGGCGGTGATCGACAAGGACAGGACGTCCGTCCTCATGGCGAACCTTCTAGGCATTGACGATTTGATGATCCTGACGCCGGTGCCGCGGGTGGCGGTCGATTTCGGCAAGCCGACACAGCGGCCGCTTAAGCAGGTCACTCTGTCTGAGATCCGCCGTCACCGGGCCGACGGACAGTTTCCTCCAGGAAGCATGGGGCCGAAGATCGATGCGGCCATCACATTCCTGGAAAACGGCGGCAAGCGCGTCCTCATCGGGCGCATCGAAGATGCTCTCGCCATGCTGCGGGGCGAGGCTGGAACGTCCGTTACTGCGGACGATCCCGCCTAGGAAAGGAACCGGCGGTGATGCGTCTCTTTCCGGTCACGACGGCGGGTGCCGGGGCCGCCCGTGTTCTCCCAGCGGGCGGCGAGGGGCGGATCATCGCCGTGTTCCGTCGCAGCTTCTACGCAGCTTTCGACGCGGGCCTTGTCTGCGTCGGGCCACCGGGTTTCGGCCCGGGGCCTCTGCATCTACTAGCCCCGATGGCCGGCATCGTGTCGTGGCAGGCCTGGCTTGACGTCGGGCAGAGAGCTGAGGCCGAGGCGGGCAGGCTCTTCGTCGGCGATCTCTGCTTCGATGCGCGGAGTGTCAGGCCATGGCGGGCTTCTCCGCCCTGGCTCATTCCCGCGGACAGCCTTGCCCGCGGCCTTGCCCGGCTGTCAGCCGCGGCGAATGAGGCCCGCCCCACAGGTTTCGCCCGCCCGACAGGTTTCGGTAGATTGATTGCGCCTTTGAGCGGGTCTGTATCGGCAGTCACGGTCGCCGCGGAAGATCCCGTCATCGCAAAGGCGCTGCCGATCATCGACGCCCTGATGGCGTGGGCGGGTCGTGCGGAGATCGCCAGGGATGCGCCGGTGCCTCCCGTGACGGGGATGCTCGGCCTCGGGCCCGGCCTGACGCCCTCCGGCGACGATCTTCTTGCGGGTTTTCTGGTCGGCCTCCAGCGCCTCGGCGCCTCGCACCTCGCCGACCGGCTCGCCGCCTCCGTTCTGCCGCTCGCCGCAACGGAAACCAACGCGATCAGCGCCGCCTATCTGGCCTGGGCCGCGAAAGGCGAGGCTGCGGCAAGCCTCATCGATGCCTTTACCGAAATCTGTGCCGGTGGAGACAATCTCGCCCCGCATCTCGCGCGTATTGCGGAGATCGGCCACAGTTCCGGATGGGATTGCCTTGCCGGAATGACGTTTGCCGCACGCGCGATGCTGCCGGCATTGGTTTGCCGCGACCAAAAAGTTGCGGAGGCATTTGGTCGCGATGCGGGTGCGCTTTAAGCATTCCCGAGCTAATCTTTTTGCCGCTTGCGGCGCGGATCGCTACAGTCTTCTGAGATTGTTCTTTCCGCCGCATTTTGCGCAAAGAGATGCTGCCACCATGAACTCTGGTCTGCCCAATCTCGATCTTGAGGCCATTCGCACATTCGTGGCGGTGGCCCGGCTGAAGAGCTTTTCGGCCGCGGCTCAGCACCTGCATCGCACGACGTCCGCGATCAGCTATCGGATCAAGGCGCTGGAAGATCGCGTCGGCACGCCGCTTTTCGTGCGCACGACCCGTCAGGTGACGTTGACTTCGGCCGGCGTGGTCCTCCTGGAGAAAGCCACGCAGATTTTCGAGTGGCTCGAAGAACTGCCCGATGAATTGCGGCAGGTTGGCAACAATGTCGAGCCGCATTTCAAGCTCGTGATCAACAATCTCCTCTACGATGCCGGCGCGGCTGCGGCGTTGCTCGACAATTTGAGCCGCGCCTTCCCTTATACGGAGTTCGAATTCAGGCTCGCCGTCTATATGGGGGTGTGGGACGAGTTGCTGCACAATGGAGGGCATATGGCCCTCGGCGCGCCAGGCTTTCATACGATCAACGATGATTTCGCCACGCATGCGCTCGGAACGATCCACTGGATTTTCGTGGTGTCGCCGGACCATCCGCTCACGCAGGTTCCAGAGCCGCTGAGCGATGACGACTTGCGGCGCTTTCCCGCGATCAACGTCCAGGATACGGCGATCCGGCTGGTGAAGCGTGTCGCTTGGAAATTGTCGGGTCAGAAAGAACTGCTCGTACCCGATCTCCAGACCAAGCTTCTCGGGCATCTGACCGGAGCCGGCATCGGCTTTCTGCCTGAGGTGATGGTGCGGGAGCATCTGCGGGCCGGGCGCCTGGTCGCGCGCCGCGTGGTGCATCCGCGGTCGTCCTCGCCCCTGTCGCTGGTGTGGCGCCAAGGAACGACCGGCCGGGTGTGCTCGCACCTGCAGGAGCTCTTCGTGCGCAAGGCCGATGTCGTGATGCCACTTCTGAGAAATGTGGACGTTGAGGACGCTGGCGAAATCCCGCAGGCGAGCGACCAGAGCCTTCGTCTTGCGACGGTTCTCGATTGAGCGGTGATATCGCTTCCGGAGCCCTCACTCGGGCCGACAGTGGAGCTGGGGACAGTTGCACCGGAGGTCTTGAGCGCGACGGCCGGCGCTGATCCTCACGGGAAGAAGTTGATGTGGACGATGCCGGGTTGGATGCCCGTGGTCATCGGTGCGGCGATGATCTGTCCGCCTTGGTAGGGAACGGCGTATCCGCCTTCGCCGTAATCGGCGAAGGGCTCGACGGAGGAGATGCTTGGGCCGGTCTCGCCGGCGAAATGGTCTGCCAACGCCTTGCTCAAGGCCATGGCGTCTCCCGCTCCTATGACGATGATGCTGCAATGATCGGCGATGCTCGAGAAGCCGATTTTGACCGAGGCGTTGATGCCGTCAGGGCCAGTGAAGCTTGCATATGTGATCCTTCCGGCGTTCGTGCCGGATTGATTTCCGAAAGTCTTGGAGCCCGCGAAGGCCGCGATCGCCTGCGCGAGGTTTCCGCCGTTCGTGAGGCAATACTGCTCGAAATAGGCGGCGGCCTGAGCGGGGCGGCCGCTCAGTGCGGGAGAGGCGGCTGCATTTGCAGAAGAGATCGTTCCAGCCAGGAACAGGCCGGCCAGGCCCAAGGCGATCTTTTGCATCATGAATTCACTCTCAGTCGGGCTGGGTATGGCAGTTTGAGCGTCGCCGTTCGGGTGAGCGATTTCGGCGGGCTCGTGGCGCGGTGCAGGACGTCATCGATCCGCCTCCGCCGCGAGAGATCGCGCCATCGGGTTTGGGTTGCCGGGCGTCTGGCGCGAGCGGTTGCCCTCGGGCGAGGGCTTTCCCTGAAAGGATGTTAGGCGGCTCGCCGGCCTTGGGGCAAGGGAGAGACGCCATCGCGCCGGGTCTTGCCGGGCAATCCTTGTGGAAATTCGAGCCTTGTGGAAATCCGAGGCAATCACGGCTTGGGCGCCACGATGTCCCGACCGTCGCAGCGCCGTTCCGCTTCCACCACGGCCATGCGCGCGGGTGAGCGCTGGTGGGTCCAAAAGACCGGTTCTTTCCATGCGGCGTTGGCGGCTATGCAGGTCGCGCGGCTTGACGTGCGGAAAATGTTCGGCAAACCCTTCCGCCCGCATCCGAAATCGGCTTTCGCCGCTTGCCGTGCGTTTCCTCCCTCCAAGGCTCCCGGTGCCTTTCATGCGTTCCTCTCTTCCCCGCTCCCTGATCATCGTCGCCGTCTTCTCGCTTTTGTCGTTTCTCCTCGGCTTCGTGAAATTCGGCGGTGCGAGCTCCATCGCCCTCGACGCCTTTCCCTCCTATTTCGTCGCCGGCTTTTACGGACCGCTTCTCGGCGCGCCGGTCGCCGCCGTGGCGCATCTTCTCTCAGCCGTCTCGGGCGGCTTTCCCTTTTCGGTGCCTGTGCATCTCTTCATCGCGGCGGAACAGGCGCTCTGGGCGTATCTGTTCGGCGCCATCCTGCGCTATTCCAACAATGTGTGGTTCCTGATCGTCGCCATCCCGGCCGGCATCGTCTGCAACGGCTATGTCGGGCCGAAGCTGATCGGGTGGGTGTTTCCGGCTCTGGAGGTGCCGGTGAGCGGCCTCATCCCGGTTCTGCTGGTGGCGAGCGCCGTCAATGTCGTGCTGGCAGCGGCGGCGATCCTCGCCCTGCGCAAGACGCCGATTGGCCATATGTGACGCCGTCGGGGATGCACCTTCGTATCCAAGCCGGCACGGCCGAGATTGCCGGTCACGCCTTCTCGGTGCCGCAAGACATCGACTGGGAGACGGGCGACATCGTCTATCTCGATGCCGTGTCGTGCGAGCGTCCCTCCTTGTTCCTCGAGCTCTTGTCGGGGCTTGCGCGCTTTTCCAATTATTCGCAGCCCGTCGAAGGGCGGGCGATGGTGCGGCGTCCGTTTCCGGTGCGCGGGCTTGAGCTCTTTTCTTACGACCTCTCGGACGGTTCGCGTTTCGAGCTCACCATGTCGGACGCGGATTGTCCGGCGGGTCTCGATTTTCGTCTTCACCGCGCACAGACGATCGGCTTCGTCTTTGGCGAGCCGAAGCAGTACAGCGTTGGGCGCAACGTCGCCGAGGAGATCCGATACTCGTTCGCCGCTCTCGGGCGGGAGGCGCCTTCGGATCTTTCCGCCTTCGACAAATACGGTCTGACGAAGATCCTCGCCCATCCGACGCAGTCGCTCTCCGGCGGCGAAAGCCACCGCCTCAATATCGCTTGCGCGGTGGAAACCGGCTCGCCGTTTCTGATCCTGGATTTGAGCGCCGCCAACCTCGATCGCGATTTCAAGGCATTCCTGAAGGGGCTGCTGCAAGAGATCCGGGAGACTCGCATCGTGCTCATCTATGATGGTGGGCGGGGGGATTTCGTCGATCTGTGCCGCCGGGCAGCGAGGATTTCGAGCGGAAGGGTCGAAGCTGCCGACGCGGCAAGCGTGCAACACGCACGCGCCTCACGCGCGGCGCTCCTCCTCACCGATCCAGCCCGCGACGATGCCGCGCCCGTTCTTGTCGCCGAGGGGTTTTCTCATGCGGGCCTGGCGCATCCGTTTTCGGCCGCCTTGCGGGAGGGCGAGCACGCGCTTTTTCTGGCCCCGAACGGAACGGGTAAGACGTCGCTCGCCCGCGGCCTCGTCGGCATCAATGCGGCCCATAGCGGTCGGCTGTGGCGACGGGAGGGAAGCCGGATCGCTGCGACCTTCCAATATCCCGACCGTCTGCCGGTGCATCTTACAGTGGGCGAGCTCGACCGGGGCGGGGTCTTCCGTTTCCATTTTCCCGAGCTTGGGCGGGATGCGTGCGTCGCTGATCTTCCCCTTTCCCGGAAGAAGCTTCTCTATGTGCTCGCCTTCCTCGCGATGCCGCTCGACATTCTCGTCCTCGACGAGCCGTTCGCCGGGCTCGACCGGCCCGAGATGGAAATCCTGCTTGCGCAGATCAACGCGGCAACCGGGCTGTCGGCGATGATTTTCAGTCACGAGGCGGAGATCGACGCCGAGACGATGCGCCATCTCATATGATCTTCTTCCTCGCACTTGCTTTCGCCTGCGGCGCGGCCACCGATCTTGGCGACTTCGTTTTGCCGGCGCTCGGCGTGGTCGTGCGAAGCCTCTATTGGCGCAAGAGCTTCAGGTTGCCGGCCTATGCGCTCCTGCTTCCGGCGATTTCCGCTTGCGTCCTCGTCGCATCGGCTTTCGGCGTGTCGGTTGTCCGAGGTGCCACGCCGGGCGCCGCCTTCCACATGCTCGCGGGAGACTTCCTGTTTCTTCGTATTCCCTGCGCGATGCTGCTTCTCCTCGTCTTCGTGCACAACAACCGCGACGAGCTCGTCGATTTTCTCGGCCGTGTGCCGATCGTCAATTACGTCGTGCATTTCATGGAGAGGGCTCAGGACGTTCTGGCCGAGGCCATGCGAGAGACGAGCTACACAGCCGATGCGCTGGAGGCGGCAATGCCCGCCGGTCGCGGCCGTGGACCGGTCTCGGCGCTGCAGCGCCTGTCGCGTCGTATCGATACGCTGATGGTGTTCCTGGTGATCTATGTGGAACGGGTGACGACGGTGATCGAGGCGCGGGGGGCGCTGCCGCCCATGCTCCGCTGGCGCGACTATGGGGGCGGTGCTGAAATCGTTGCCGATTGTCTCGTCTGCGGCGCCTATCTCGCCTGGATCTGGGGGCCAGATGCGCTCCGGCATTTGGTCGGGGCGGGCGGCCTTGCGGGCTGATGGGACGTGGCGCCCAATCCTCGCACCGCGATGTCAGAAGACCGAGCGTCCGCGATGCGAGGTTGAGGCTCCCGCGGAGCCGGCGATCCACGCATCCGGCTTGCGATCGAGCGCGGAGAGGTGTGAGCGGTCGAGGTCCAGCCAGCCGCGATCGATCGCGAAACGGACGATATCGGCCCGGCTTTGCAGAGAGAGCTTTTGCGCGGCGCGACGTTTATAGGTCTCGACCGATTTCGGACTGACGCAGAGCTTTCCGGCGATCTCCTTGATGCTGAAGCCGAAGGCCGTGAGCTTCAACGTCTCTTCTTCGCGCCGGGTGATCTCGGTCTCCTCGCTGTCATTCTCAGCCTCGCCGACATAGGGCAGCAGCTCAGTGGCGAGGCAGGGGTCGATGTAGCGCCTGCCGGAGAGAACGAGACGCAACGCGTCGATGAGATGGCGCGCTTCGGAGCTCTTGAGCACGTATCCGGTGACTCCCAGGGCGAACACACGCTGAAGAATGCGCGCATCCGCATGCATGGTGTAGGCGAGGATCGGGAGAGACGGTGCCCTTGCGATCGCCTCTTGAAGCCAGGCACCTTCTGCGCCGCCAGGAAGAGTGAGATCGGCGACGAGCGCATCGAGGGTGCCGCTTTCCGCGAGCGCCAAAGCCTGCGCGGCTGTGCGCGCCTCACCGGAAAATTCAAACCCCTCTTCATATTCCAGGGCGGCACGGATGCCTGCGATCACGCAGGGATGATCATCCACGACGCCTATTCGGTACGCTTTCGTAGCTGCTTGCATCGTCTTTTGCCTCCAGGGAGATGGAGAACCGAGCATTCTGCCCATTCACGGGTCGGATCTCGACTCTGAGTGGTGAGAATTCTTCTCTTGTCTTCTGTATGGCGGTCGAAAAAACGAAGTCTTCTAAAGAGCCTTCCGGATTTTCCCATCCATCATTAGCTTTTGCTTCAATATGCGCTGCAACTTTAAATCGGTCCACCGCTGACAGGCTGACTGCGACAAAAGCATCGTCATGCGTGAGACAGCGTGCAGCAGCGACGACCCGCTCGATCGCGGAGGCGACGACAAGGCAGAAGGGCAGTCGGAAAAAGCCGGCGCTTTGTTTTGATGAAAGAACATAGATCTGCAAATGGTGGCGGGCAGCGATGATCGGCGCCATCGCCCGCACGAATTCGTCAAGGGATATGGCGCAGGCGTGCGAAAGTTGCGCGGCAGAATAGATGCGGTGGATGAGTGGGGAAAGTTGATCGACATCCCGGCCGAGGCCTGCGATCAGTTCGTCATCGGTGTATTTGTGCGTCAGCTGCAGAAGCTTGAGATTGAGCGAGCTCAGAGACGCGCCGACGATGTCGTGCAGCAGCGATATCTCTTCACACAGCGCGCATTCCTGTTCCGCTTGCATGCTTCCCCCTGAGCAGAGGCACGTTCTGCGTGTGCCTTTCACACTCCATAAGTAGAGATTATTCTAATTAAAAATTAGAATCTATATGTTTTTACAAGTTTATTTGTATCTTCGGTCGTTTCGTATTGTCATTTGTCGGCTGAGGGAGGGCGCCCGCCGGAATCTTTTCGCCTGTTTGCGCGCAAATGGCGCTCGAGCTCGGGCAGGAATTGCCAGATGTCGCGGTTGAGTTCGGTCATCTCGCGCGCCGTTTCGTTCATCTCTTCCAGGCGCCGGTCATCAAGCGGGCGCTCGCGTCCAAAGCAGATGCGGCCCCGCTTCTCTTCGATCCGCATCAGGTTGGTGTGGGTGATCTCGCCGAGCTGGTCGACTGCAAACATGGAATGGTTGAGCTCGTTGCGCAGCTTTGTCGCCGCCTCGAAGCGTTTCACGAGAAGCTTCAATCTCCTGGCGATGGCCTCATCACGAAGCTTGGCCTTGGCCAGCCGGTTGACGAGATCGAGCCTCGCCCGAGTGGTGTTGAGTGTTCCGAAAACGATGACAGAGGTCGGATGATCGGTTTCCATCAGCAGCATGAGGACATGGACGAACAGGCTCTCGTTGTTCGACCAGTTGAGCACGAGGTTGCCGATGGTGGCGAAGATGCGCATCCGCCGTTCCTGCAGACCGCGAGTCGGGGCGGAGAACGGCTCGAACGAGGGGGGATCCGGTAGGTTCGAATCAGCAACGGCAATGTCGTGCGGATGCGTATCGTCCACCGGTCGACCCTCCTTGAGTTTATCTCTCGGAGGCTAAAGTCGGCGCCTTCCAGATTCAAAGTCAATGTAGCAGAAACAGCGTTACGTCAGGTTATTCCTGACAAGCATTCGGGTAATACCTGTTTTCGGTATGGGAAAAACTCTGTCATGTCAGGATTTTTTACGAGGAAACGGGGAATTTCCTGAGAGACAATTTGCCTTTGTGTCGACCACCATTGGCGCAGTTGCTGGATGTTCCGGCAACCGGGCTCGCAAGGGCTCCGACCAACGCGAGAGGCCGCTGAAGCCGTTCAATCCGCGTAGATGACGGGTTGCGGTCACCCATCGGTTTCTCGACCAGAGGAAGTGAAAATGGCTACTGACCGTAACAATCTGGCATTTGCCAATGCCGGCGTCGCCGGCGCGTTCCAGGACAGCTGGGGTAACGGCGTCGATGCGTCCGTGACGAACCAGGATTTCGACGTTCTCAGCAACAACGATGCGAGCGACGACGACAACCTTGATCTCGACGATCAGGACGTGGTCGACATCGACGACAACGACGGTGGCGACGACATCGACGTCGCGGTGCTGGGTTCCGGCAATTCGAGCACGACCGATATCGACACCGACGAATCCTACTTCAGCGGGAATGAATCGACCTACACGTCGGACACGACCGTCGACGTCTCCAATGTCGGCAACGAATCGTTCTCGTCGGACATCAGCTCGGACGTCTCCTCGACCAACACGTTCAACTACTCCGACGATGACGTGAACACGACAGGCAGCAACAACACTGCCAATGTCAGCGTTACCGACAGCTTCAACGAGAAGATCGACAACGTCGGCAACTGGTCGGACACCGATATCCATACCAAGATGGAGCAGATCGGCGACGGTGACCTCGTCGATATCGATGGCCTTTGCGGCAATGTCGATGATCTTTTGTCGCTCGGTGGAGACGGCAACGTCTTCGCGCTCGACCAGGTCCAGACGATGATGGATAGCGATTTCATCGCCAATCCGACCGTCGCCAACAACGGTTATCTCGGCCAGTCCGCGTACAACGTCGATGGCGGTGCCGCAGACGCGACGTCTGGTGTCGGGAATGTCGACGGTGCCAGCGATGTCGGCGGCAATGCCAATGCCGGCGCGGACGCGCTCGCGGACCTCAGCGGCTTCGACCAGAGCATCAGCATGGGCGGCAACATTCAGTACGCCAGCATGAATCTCGATGTGGTCGGCGGCAGCGCGGATTCCGACATCATGGGCGACGACACCTGACCGCATGCTCACGGCTTCGGCCGGACACGCATTCTTTCAACATGCGCTTGCGGGCATTGCCCTGAACGCTCCGGCTTTGCCTGTGCGAGCGACGACTTTCAAAGGAATACGCTATGTTTAACTTCAATCCGGCTCCTCCGGCGGCCGAAGAAAACAACACCGGCAGCACCAGCGCCGGCGTTGTGGGTGCCTTCCAGGACAGCAACAACAATTTCGTCGACGGCTCCGAGAGCAATCTGAGCTCCTCGTTTATGAGCGGCAACGATCTGTCGGATGACGACAACCAGGACATCGACGATCAGGACGTGGTCGACATCGACGACAACGATGCTGGTGACGACATCGACGTGGCGGTGGTCGATTCCCTCAACACCTCCTCGTTCTCGGTGGACAAGGACGTGTCGGTCGGCAGCGACAACACCAATACGGTGTCGAAAACGGTCGATATCGATGTGGAGGATTCAGGAAATTCTTCGGTCAATATCGAGAAGTCCCTGGACTACACGGAAGAGAACACGATCAATTGGTCGGACGACGATGTGAACACGACGAACAGCGGGAACACGCTCAACGTCAGCATCGACGATGTCGGCAACAAGACGCTGACCGATTCCTTCAATGCGAGCTCGCATACCGAAACCTTCAACGAGTACTGCATTGACGACAGCGATCTGGTCGACCTCGACGGTCTCCAGGGCCGCATCGACGACATTCTGAGCGTCGGCGGAAGCGGCAACGTCCTCAGCGGTCTGCAGGATCAGCTCCTCACCGACAACGATCTGGTGATGAGCCCGTCCGTGTCAAATGGCCATTGGGCTTCCGTCAGCCAGGATGCCGGTTGCATCGACGGCGGCTTGGCCGATTCCGACGCAACCGTCGGAAATGTCGGCGGCGACAGCGATGTCGGAGCAAATGCGACGGCCTCTGCGGATGCTTCGGCCAATCTCTCTGCGTTCGGCCAGACGATCGAGACCGGCCTCAACACGCAGTATGCCCGCATCGATACGAGCGTCGTGGGCGGTTCCGACGACGGCGATATCTCGGGCGACGACGCCTGAGCAGCCGAGCCAGCTGATGGTGTTCGAAGGCTGAGGAGACTCGAACTTCGAGCAACACTGACACTGAGAGCCGCGCCATGTCGCGGCTCTCTCTGCCTCAACTCGGTCAGAATCTCGGAGCCAGGCCGTGCGTGCCAATGCCGTCGCAGAAGCCATATCCAGATTCATGGGGTTCTTCGAGCCGGTCGAGGAGACCGCGAAGTTCCGCATCGCGCATCCAGATTTCGATTTCGAAAGCCGGCCTGTCGCGCTGACGCCGGATGCGCCGGGAACGCCGCCCAGCGTGGCCCCCGAAGATGGACTTGCGGGTGGGGGAGGCGTTTCGCTTCGCCTCGGCGGATATCCTTCCGTGTCGGTGGACCCCGCCGGACATCACCCGGCGCCCATGCCGTCGGGAGGTGGGCATGAGCCCGTCTTTCTGAACGATAGCGGTGCGCTCCTCGTGCGCGCCGGCCAATCCGCCGGCGTCAGTGCGCCGGGCACTTTCATCGAGCCGGACGTGCGGGTGGTCTATGACGAGGCCGTCGGCTCGAGCTTCGGGGTTATCCGTCAGCACGGTCTGCTTCAGGATGGCGACAAGCTCTCGCTGGTCGATGGGGTGGAGCCTGTCTCGCTCGTCCCCGATGCGGATGAGAACCTCCAGACGATGGTCGATGCCGCGCAGACATGGCGCGAGGAGCTCTGGCGCGCGGAAATACCCGGCGGGGACGCATCGCAGCAAATCTGGAACGGCGAGACCGGCGGGCTGCACAACCCCGCGGAGATCCGCCAAGCGCTTCTCACCTCGGCCCATCACGATCCGGAAAGCGCCGGGCCAGTGACTGGCCATGACGGCGCTTATGTGAACGGGCAGGCATCCCTCGATTACCCGAGGGCCAATGAGATTTTCGATCGGCTCGGTCTCGGTGAGGACGATGCGGACGAAGCCCCGAAGGATCCCCTCGATGCGGCGGTGACGGCGGAGATCGACCTCGGCCACAACACCGTCGTCAACGAGGCGACGGTCCTGCAGGCCGACACCTTCGCCCGCACGACGATCGTCCTGGGCGATTATTACGAGACGAATGCGATCAACCAGCTGACCGTGCATCTCGATCTCGACGAGCGGCCCGGCGGGGCCAGTTTCGATGGCGCCGGCAGCTCTTACACCGACGCCTACAACGTCGCCGTTTTCGATCGCAGCGAAGGTGTGACCCCAGGGCCCGCCGATCCCGCCAACTACTTCGTGCCTTACGACTACGAGGTGGATGTCATCCACGGCGACCTCGTCACCTCCCGCTTCATCGAGCAGATCCGTGTCGTCCTGGACAACGATCAGGTCGTTCTCACGTCGGTCAGCGAGGATACGGCGATCGAAACGGGCGGCAACGTTTCATACAGCTCCGTCGATTTCACGGCTCTCCAGGATTTCTACGATGTCATCATCTTCGGAGGCAGCGTCTACGAAGGTAACTATATCGATCAGGTCAGTATCCTTCTCGACAATGATTACATCGCGCCCGAGGCGGCGGCCGGCGGCAGCGTCGCGAGCTCGGGAAATCTCCTTTATAACTTTGCATCCATCAACAATATCGGCGGAACCGATTTTCGTCCGGTGTCGGAGGCGATGACGGATCTCGTCTCTGCCTTCAGTCGCGGCGAGGAGACCTTCGATCGTTCGCTCGGCGAGCCGCTCGACTTTCTCGGCAGCTCGCATCTGCGCATCCTCTACGTGACCGGCGACCGGGTCGAGCTCACCCATCTCAAGCAGACGACCATCCTCTCGGATGCGGATACCGTCGATTATGCGCGGAAGACGGCGGCGGAGCTTGTGACGAAATCCGGCCCGGACGCACCCTGGCATATCGAGACCGGTGGCAACGCCGTCGTCAATGCGGGTCAGATCATCGACTACGACACGGCCGGTTCGGTGCGCTTCCTCGGCGGCGACTACTACTCCGATTCCATTCTCGCGCAGGCTGATCTCGTTCCGAGAGGCAACATGTCCGTCTTCGACACGGCGACGCTTGCGCCGGAAGTGATCGCCTTCACGAGCACCGACATGGACGTGCCTGACGAGGAGGGCGGTTTTGCAATCCACTCATACGACCTGCCTGGCGATGGCCTGGCGAGCTTTTTCGGGTGAACCATGAAGTTGATGTCTACGGAAATGTCAGGTGGGGGCGGCACCGGCGATCTCGGCGAGGATGCTTTGAGCGAGCGCAAGCGCGCGTCTGTGCAACAGCCGCGGGCTGCGGCACCTGCCGCAACTGAGGCCACCCGAGCCCGCAGTCTTCAGATGACGCCCGAAGCCAAAGCGGCGATCGCGCGGATGGAGGAGGACATTTTTCGTGAGGTTGCGGTGGCCGCAAGGACGCCGCGGTTGAGCGGGCAGGCGAGAGAGCCCAGAGCTTCGTGGCGAGGTCTGCCGAGAGCGGTGCAGCTCGACGATTTTGCTCCGGCTTCCGCAGCCAAAGCCGGTCACCCATTTCCTCGCGAAGAGCCCAAGAAGGCTATGCCTTCATCAGTGCCGCGGTCGCAAGAAGGGGCAGACCGCAGCCGCGGAAAGCTCGACGAAGTCAGTCCGGCGAAGTTCCGGGAGCCGGAACCTGCAAAGGCGAAATCTCCGCCCTTTGCGCCTGTGATCGAGATCGAGAAGAACGACCGCACCGAGTTGCCCGTGCAAAAGGGAGGCGGCGGCAAGCCGCCGACGCCTTCGGGCAGCGGTGGGGGTGGCGGCGGCGGTTCAGATGGCCGGCCGAAGATGCAGGAGCGCGTCTCGCAGCCGAATTTCCGCCAGGCGCTCGCGCTGACGGTCGCGAAAGTGAAGATGAACATGCTCGTCGTGTTCGTCTTTACGATTGCGATGAACGTTCTCGTTCTCGCCGTGCCGATCTATCTCTTCCAGATCGCCGACCGCGTTCTGACCAGCCGCTCAGTGGACACGCTCGTCATGCTGACGCTGATCACGGCGGGCGCGATCGTGGGGCAGGTGCTTCTCGACGTCTTTCGCCGCCGCATTCTGATGCGCACCGCCTCGGAGATCGAGACGCGGCTGAGTTCGCCGATCTTGAGCGCGGCCGCGCGGTCAGCGCTCGGGGGAAGCGGCCGCGATTATCAGGTGCTGGGGGATCTCCAGCATATCCGCAACTTCGTCACTGGCGGCACGCTTCTGGCGATGCTCGACGCGCCGCTTGCGCCGATCTTCATCCTGGCGGTTTTCCTCGTCCACCCACATCTCGGTTTCATCGTCTGCACGTCAATTCTGCTGTTGATGGTCGTTGCCTTCGTCAACCGCCAGATCACGGCCAAGCCTTTCGCCGAAGCCAATGCGCATCTGACGATGGCCAACCTCAATCTGGAATCTCTGTCGCGCAATTCTCAGATCATCAATGCGCTCGGTATGATCCCTGAGGCCGTGCGCATGTGGGGGCGTGCCAACGCCAACTCGCTCCGCCACCAGGTAACCGCGCAGGATCGCAACGTCTTCTTCACCGGCGTGTCGAAGGGGGTTCGCCTCTTTGCCCAGATCGCCATGCTCGGCTGGGGCGCGCATCTCGCTCTCGACGGGCGGCTGACGGGCGGCATGGTGATTGCCTCCTCGATTATTGCGAGCCGCGCGCTCGCACCGGTCGAAGGCACGATCGAGGGATGGCGCACCTATATCCAGTCCCGCGCGGCCTATGACCGGATCGCCAACTTGCTGCGGACTTCACCGCTCAATGTGGAACGCCTCAGACTGCCGCAACCGACGGGCCGCCTCGACGTGGAGCGCGTGCTCTTCGTGCCGCCGCCCAACAAGCGGGTCATTCTGAACGGCGTCACCTTCAGCCTGGAGCCCGGTGAGACCCTGGCGATCATCGGGGATTCCGGCGCCGGCAAGTCGACTTTGGGCAAAATGCTGGTCGGATCGATCGTGCCGACGGCCGGAAGCGTGCGGCTCGATCTCATGGAACTGAAGAACTGGGATCCGCGGCAGCTCGGCGAGAATATCGGCTATCTTCCGCAGGACATTCAGCTGTTTCCTGCCTCCATCAAGGCGAACATCGCTCGCATGCGCGAGGATGTGACCGACGAGATGATTTTCGAGGCCGCCTCCCTCGCCGGGGTGCACAAGCTGATTGCCTCGCTCCCGCAGGGCTATGAGACCATGATCGCAGGCGATGGCGCGCCGCTGTCCGGCGGCCAGAAGCAGCGCATCGGTCTGGCCCGCGCTTTCTTCGGAAATCCGCGCCTGGTCATCCTGGACGAGCCGAACTCCAATCTCGACACGGCCGGTGAGCAGGCTCTCGCTCAGGCAATCGAGAAGGCAAAGACGGTCGGCACGACCGTCATCGCAATTACCCAGCGCACGGCACTCCTGCGTTGCGTCGACAAGATCATGGTCATGAAGGACGGCACCGTGCAGGCGATCGGTGAGCGGCAGGCGATGCTTCAGGCGCTTGCCGGTCCCAAAAAGCCCGGGCCCGGGGGTGCGCCCGGCGGTGAGGCTAGGGGAGAACAGGCATGAGCAAGAAAGCTGGCGGAGACTACCTGCTGGAGGAATGGTATGCGCCCGTTCCTCGCTCAATCGCGTCGGCCTCTCTTGCCGGCGCCCTTGTGATCGGGCTCGCATTCGCCGGCTTCGGGGGCTGGGCCGCTACGGCACCGCTCGCCGCGGCGGTCGTGGCGAGCGGCACCTTCGTGTCCACCGGCCAGAACAAGCTCGTGCAGCATCTCGAAGGCGGCATTATCCGGGAAATCCGGGCGCGAGAGGGTGATCGGGTCGATGCCGGCCAAACCTTGCTCGTGCTCGATTCGGTTGCTCCGCGTGCCAATGCACGGCGCCTGTCGATCCGGCTGGCGCGTCTGCAGGCGGCCAGCGACCGGCTCTCGGCACAGGCGGCCGGGCGTGAAGCCCTGATCTTCCGCGATGTGCGTTTGAACGATGCGGATAACGAGGAGATCCAACAGATCCAGGATATGCAAAGACGCTTGTTTGATGCCGCTCTGGCGCAGCTGAAGGGCAATGAGCACATCGTCGAAGGCAGCATCCAGGCGCTTCGCGAACGGCTGAAGGGCGTGGAAGCGCAAAAGGCCGCCGTTTCCGAGCAGCTGCGTCTCATTCTCAAGGAGCGCGAAGGCAAGGCGACGCTTCAGCAGAAAGGGCTGCTGCCGCTGAGCCGTCTGTTCGAGATGGACCGGGTGATTGCCGAAGCGCGGGGTATGGTCGGCAAACTCGAGGGGGATGAAGGCGACCTCAAAAGCCAGATCGCCCGCCATCAGGCGGAGATTGCCCAGCTCCGCCAGGAAACGCGGCAGCGGGCGGGCGACGAGTTGCAGACCGTCAACAGCGATCTCGACGATATCCGCGAACAGCTGGCCGCGGCTTCGGACGTGCTCGGTCGCGTTGAGATCCGCTCGCCGGTTGCCGGCATCATCGTCAAGTTCAACTACAATACGATCGGCGGCGTTATCGAAAGCGGCAAAGACATTCTGGAGATCCTGCCAGAGAACGAGGATCTCATCATCGAGGCGCCGGTGAAACCGTCCGACATTGACGATGTGGCGCTCGGGCAAGCAGCGACCGTCAACCTGACGAGCTTCAACCGCAGGACGACGCCGGCCTTCACCGGCACGGTGATCTATGTCTCCGCCGATACGATCCGCGGCAAAGATCGCGACAATCCTAAAGACGTCTATCTTGTTCGCGTTCTGCTTGACGACAAGCATCTGGCACAGGCGCAGGAGCTGCACATCACGCCGGGCATGCCGGCCGAGATCTTCATCGAGACGGCCTCGCGCACGTTCCTCGATTACATCACGAAGCCGGTGAGAGACAGTATGGGCCGCGCCTTTCGGGAAAGCTGAGCCCCGGAGAGCCGAGCCGCCGCCGGAGGGGCTGAGCCGGCGGTCCCCTTCGCATTGCGTCGTCTCAGGGGGATCCGGCGCGTGCGTGTTGGGATGATGGCTGGCAGGAGGGGGTGTCCTCCCGGCGGTTTGCCGCCGGGAGGACTCGATTTCAGGCCGTCGGTTGTTCGGTGGCCGGCTTTTGAGGCGAACGCGCCTCGTGGCGCTCATCATCCTCCATGAGTTCGAACCACATGGCGTTGAGGACGGCAAAGGCGGCTGCCAGCGGCAGGCCGAGAAGCCAGGCGAAATACCACATCTCAATCTCCTCCTGTCGCTTAATAGGCGTGGCTCTTGCCGCCGCTGATTTCGTCCTCGTCGACCTTGCCCCACAGCACCCGGTAGACCCAGGTGGTGTAGACAAGGATGATCGGCACGAAGATCCCTGTGACGACGAGCATGATGAAGAGTGTGAGATGGCTCGAAGAGGCATCCCAGACGGTGAGGCTCGCCTTTGGCATAAGCGACGATGGCAGGATGAAGGGAAACATCGACGCACCGACGGTTGAAATGATGCCGACGATCGAAAGACCGCTGACGATCACGGTCAGGCCTTCGAGGCGAACCCTGAGCAGGATGAACGCCAGGAAGGCCGCGACGATGCCGAGGATCGGGGCCGCCATCATCCAGGGATAGGTCTGGTAATTGCCGAGCCAGATGCCTTCGCCCATCTCGACCGATTTCACGAGCGGATTTGAAGGACCGGTCGGATCGATCGAGCCGACGATCCGGTAGCCGTCGACGAATGCCCAGATATAGGCGCCCGCAAGCACGAAGAGAGCGATCGTCGCGATCGCGGCGATGCTTCCATAGTTGCGGGCGCGCTCACGCACGTCACCTTGCGTCTTCAAGACGAGCCAGGCGCCGCCGTGCATGATGAGCATCGAGACGGAGACGAGACCGCACAAAAGCGCGAAGGGGTTGAGCAGTCCGAAGAACGTGCCTTCGTAGAAGATGCGCAGATCACTGTCGAAGTGGAAGGGGACGCCCTGAAGGACGTTGCCGACGGCGACACCGAAAATGAGCGCCGGCACGAACGAGCCGATGAAAAGTGCCCAATCCCAGTTCCGACGCCATGCGACGCCGTCACGTTTGGAGCGATATTTGAAGCCCACCGGCCGCAAGATGAGCGCGAACAGGATCGCGAACATGGCGAGATAGAAGCCGGAGAAGGAGACCGCATAAAGCGGCGGCCAGGCGGCGAAGATCGCACCGCCTCCGAGGATCAGCCAGACCTGGTTGCCTTCCCAGACCGGGCCGATGGAGTTGATGACGACGCGTCGTTCCAGATCGTTCCTGGCGACGAAAGGCAATAACGTGCCCGTGCCAAGATCGAAGCCGTCGGTGACGGCAAAGCCGATCAACAAGATGCCAAGAAGCCCCCACCAGATGAGGCGAAGGACATCGTAGGAGATGAGTTCGTGAAGGATCATAGCTGTCACTCCGCCGGTACGACGTGGGAGGAGATGGCCGGGCTCTCCGGCTCTTCCTCGGGATCGGGCCCCTTGCGGATCGCCGCCACCATCAGGCCCATCTCGATGATGAAGAGGGTCGTGTAGATCAGGACGAAGCCGATGATGGTCATCAAGACCGTGCCGGCACCGAGATCCGAGACGGCTGCGGCGGTCGGCAGCACACCCTCGATGATCCAAGGCTGACGCCCGAATTCGGCGACGAACCAGCCGCTTTCGGCCGCGATCCATGGCAGCGGGATGGAAAAGACCGCGACCCAAAGGAGCCAGCGGCGCTTCTCCAGCGTGTGCTGGGCCGACAAGACGAAAAAGACGCCCATCAGCAGGATGAAGAAGAAGCCGAGGCCCACCATGATGCGGAAGGTCCAGAAGAGCGGCATGACGCCTGGAACCGTGTCCCACGCCGCCTTGGTGATCTCGTCTTCGCTGGCATTGCGCGGATCTTCGACATAGCGCTTCAGGAGAAGCGCGTAGCCGAGCTCGTGACCGTTGTCTTCGAAGGTCTTGCGGAGGTTGCCCGGAACCGTTTCACCCGGCGGCAGGCTGCGGATCTGCTGCAAAGCGTCGAAGGCCGTAATGCCTTGCCGGATGCGTACCTTTGCGAGTTCGACGAGCTCCTCGATACCGGGGATCTCGGTGTTGATCGAGCGCGTGCCGATGAGGCCCATCACCCACGGAATATGCACGGCGTAGTGGGTTTCGCGATCTTCCTGGTCTGGGATGCCGACAACGGTAAAGGCCGCGGGAGCGGGCTCGGTGTGCCACATGGCCTCGATCGCCGCGAGCTTCATTTTCTGATGTTCGGTCGACAGGTAGCCGCTCTCATCGCCCAGAACGACGACGGAGAGGGCGGAGGCGAGGCCGAAGGAGGCCGCGACCGCCATGGAGCGCTTGGCAAGCGCGATGTGGCGGCCCTTCAAGAGGTACCAGGCGGAGACGCCGAGCACGAAGACGGCCGCCGTCACATAGCCGGCGGAGACGGTGTGAACGAATTTTGCCTGCGCCACCGGGTTGAAAAGGACGGCAGAGAAATCCGTCACCTCCATGCGCATCGTGTCAAAGTTGAAGGCCGAACCCACCGGGTTCTGCATCCAGCCATTGGCGATGAGGATCCACAAGGCGGAGAGGTTCGAACCGATCGCCACCGCCCAGGTTGCGGTGAGGTGGCCGCGCTTCGACATCTTGTCCCAGCCGAAGAAGAAGAGGCCGACGAAGGTCGCTTCCAGGAAGAAGGCCATCAGGCCTTCGATGGCGAGAGGCGCGCCAAAGATGTCGCCGACATAGTGGCTGTAATAGCTCCAGTTCATACCGAACTGGAATTCCATGACGATGCCGGTCGCCACGCCGACGACGAAGTTGATGCCGAAGAGCACGCCCCAGAACTTCGTCATCTGCCGCCAGATCGGGCGGTCGGTCATGACGTAGACCGTCTCCATGATGGCAAGCATGATGGAGAGGCCGAGGGTCAGGGGCACGAAAAGGAAGTGGTAAAGCGCCGTCAACGCAAATTGCAGGCGCGATAGATCTACAATGTCGAGTTCCATCGGCGGTAACCGGTTTGCCCGGTCTCCTTTCTCTGCCGGCCCCCATCGGGTGCGAGGCCGGCGGTTGATCCCGCGTCGCTCCTAATCGGGACGGAGGGCTTCGAGCGCCTGCTCAAAACCCGGTTCGTTGCGCCGCGGGGCCGCAACGATCTGCCCCTGTTCGAGGATGACGAGACGGTCGGCGATCTCCGCCTCCCGCCGCAAATGCGTGCTGATGACGAGGCTGCGGCCACGTCTCTGGCTTTTGAGACGCCGCATGATTTCGCGTGCAGTCGGTCCGTCGAGGCCTTCGGTCGGCTCGTCGATGAGCCAAAGAGGCGTGCCGCGAAGGAAAAGACGCGCCAGCGAGAGGCGCCGTGCCTGCCCGCCGGAAAGGCCGAGCCCGCCTTCGCCGAGCCGGGTTTCAAGCCCTGCAGGGAGAGTTTCGACGTCCGCGCGAAGCCCAGCGGCCTCGAGTGCGCGCCAGAGCCTCACCGCGCTCGCGTCGGGATCGGCAATCTGAAGATTGCCGGCGAGGGTGTCCTGAAAGAGCTCGGTGCGTTGCGTCAAAAGCGTGGCAGGAGAATGGGTGACGTCGCCGGCCTCAGGTGTGGCTTCGTCGGCCAGGAGAGCGAGCAACGTCGATTTGCCGGCGCCGCTCGGGCCTACGATCGCGAGGATTTCGCCTTCCGTGAGGGTGAGTGAGATATCGCTCAGGCAAAGTCTTTTCGCATCGGGATAACGGAAATCGACGGCGCTGAGGCGCACCGCTTCCCCCTCGGTCGGCATGGATGGAGATCGTGCCGGTTGCGCGGGGCGTATCTTGAGGCGCGGTGCGAGACGGCGTGCCGCGAGCCGTGTACGGCCAAGCTCGACGGCACCGCGTTTGAGGGCCGCGAAGGGTTCGACGGCCGCAAAGACGACGAGAATTGCAAGAGCCGCAGCTGGCGCGCCGATCTCGTTCGCCTCGGCGAGGTGCGCCGCGACATAGAGCGTGCCGGCAAGAAGCAGGCTACCGGCTACGCCGAAAGCGATGGAGGCTCTCGTCTCGATGCGGTTCAGGCGGTCATCAGTGGCGACAAGACGCTGGTCCGTACGTTCGATCGCACGGCGCTCTGCCGTGAGACGAGCGGCCATTGCGAGTTCGGTCTGGCCGGCGACGAGATCGATGGTGCGGGCGCGCAACGCTTCCGTCAGATGCGCGCGCCGAAGGCCCGGAGCGAGCGCGGCTGCGGCCGTGCGAAGGGGAATGACGAGGCCGAGGACGGCAAGCCATAGAAAGGCGGCGAGGCCGAGCCAGGGGTTGAGGACGGTAAGGACGAGCCCGGTCGCCGTTGCCACTGCAAAAGCCGCAAGGAAGGGCACCAGGATGCGCAGATAAAGGGAATCGAGCGCGTCGATGTCGGCCGTCAGGCGGAAGAGAAGCCGTGCCGGGCGCTCCAGAAGGTGCCGTGCCGCGCCGGGCGGGGCCCAACCGCGAAAGAGTTTCTCGCGCAAGGCGGCAAGCGCGCTCAGTGTCGCTTCATGCGTCGTCAGCCGCTCGCCGTAGCGGCCGGCGGTGCGGGCGATCGCCAGGAAACGGATGGCGGCGGCGGGGGCGAAGACGTCGAAGGCGAGGGCCGTGGCCGTCGAAAGGCCGGCGATCGCCGTTGCGGTGATGAACCAGCCGGAAAGGCCGAGAAGGCCGACGCCTGCCAGAACCGTCACGGCGGCAAGGGCAGCACCCGCCGCCAGCATTGGCCGGCGCTCGGCGAGGAGAACCGCGAGAACGGGACGAAAATCCTGCCAGGCGGTCCTCATGCCACCGCCCTCATGGCCGATTTCGGCAGATAGACAATGCGGTCCATGCGATGCGCCAGAAGCGGGTCGTGCGTTGCGACGATCAGGGTGCGGCCTTTGGCGAAGGCGAGGAGATGGTCGGCGATGTCTTTGGCGGTTTGGCTGTCGAGATGAGCGGTCGGCTCGTCGGCGAGAATGAGCGAGATGCGGGGATCGGCCGTGAGCCGCGCCAGCGCCACGCGCAGGGCTTCTCCGCCGGACAGGCCCGAGCCGCCTTCACCGAGATGGCCGTCGCGGCCTTCAAGGATATGGGAGAGGCCTGCCGCGGCGAGAGCCCTCTGTGCATTGTCGGCACCGATCCAGGGGCGGTGAAGCGTGACGTTGGAAATGAGGTCGCCGGCGAAGATGTGCGGTGTCTGGCCGATCCAGGCGATCTGACGGCGCAGCGATCCGGCGTTGGTCTCATCCAGAGATTGCTCTGAGATGCGGACGCAGCCGCGATCGGCGGGCGCAAGCCCGGCGATCAGAGCGAGGAGCGTCGACTTGCCAGATCCGCTCGGCCCAAAAAAGGCGATTTTTTCGCCGGCCTCGATGGAGAGAGAGAATTCCTCGATGGCAGCCTGCTCCGCTCCGGCATGGGCGAAGGCGAGATTTTCGAGCCGCACGGCCGGTGCGGGCGCGCGCGCGCCTTTTCGCTGGTCATCGGCATCCGCGTTCAGGACGGCCACATCCATTGCGGAGAGGTCATCGAGCGCCTTCAAGGCGGCTTCGCCGGCGGCCCGATCGTGCCAGATGCTGGACAGATCGCGCAAAGGTTCAAAGAAGGCGGGCGCCAGAAGGAGCACGAAGAGCCCTTCGCCGAGACTGAGCCGGCCGCCCCAGGCGCCGAAGGGGAGCTGGCCGAGCAGGTGGAAACCGATATAGACGGCGACCATGGCGACGCCGAGCGCGGCGAAGAGCTCCAGAACGGCGGAGGAGAGAAAGGCGATCCTGAGAACCGCCATGGTGCGCGTTCGCAGGGTTTCAGCCTCCTGGCGTAGACGTTTGGCGGTGCGATCGACCGCGCCCATCGCTCGGATGGTTGCAAGGCCGCGCAGCCGGTCGAGGAGAAAGCCGTTCATGCTGCCGAGCCCGGCAAGCTGGGCTTCGCTCGCCGCCTGCGCGCGCCAGCCGATCAACGCCATGAAGACCGGGATGAGAGGGGCTGCGATCAAAAGAACGATCGCCGCCGCCCATGAGACCGGGAAGACGGCAAGGACGATCGCAAGCGGCACGATCACGGCTTTGAGGCGCGCCGGGCGATAGCGAGAGAGGTAGGGCACGATCGCCTCGCCCTGTTCGCCCAGAATGCTGGCCGCCACGCCTGAGGCTGGACGCCCGGAATCGAGTGGCGAGCGTGCGGCGAGGGCTTTTGCGGCCTTGGCTCGCCGCTCGGAGAGGATTTGACGCGCGCGGCGGAAGCAAAGCCGGCCGGCATAGCCATCGAGAAGTGCCCGGACGATGCCGAGGATGGCGACGGCCAAAGCGGACGTCGCGGCGTTCAGCCCGAAATCCTCAGGCGCGCGCCCCTGACCGGCCAGATCGCCGATGACGAGGGCGATCAACGCGGCCTGGGGGAGCCAAAGCAGCGCAGCGAGCACCTGCAACCCCGCACCAAGGCGCATCGGCGGCAGAGGCTCGGTCCGCGCCTTGCGGGGGCGGGAGCGTGGGCTTCTTGCGACCGAGCTCTCTCGCATATGCGGACTTTCGTGCGTCGCCTGGCGGATCACGTCTTCCGGCCATTCCTTTTAGAGGAGCCGAGGGCGACAATCTTGTCCTTGGTCTCCAACAATTTCGTGACCCGGGCGCCGAGCGCGAGCAACGTTGCGAGACGCTCCGTTTCGAGCGTCTTCACGTCGTCGTACCAGCCGGTGAGCTGCTCGATGAGGGCATGCATATCGCGCATTTTCGCCTGCGCATGCGCTTCCGCCTCATTGGCGGGCGGCTCCATCAATGCCTCGCGCAGAAAGGTCAGGGTGGGATCGATCTCGCGGCGCTTGCGGCCTTCGGCCAGGGTTCTGAGGATCTCCCAGACATCGTCGGGCGTCGTGAAGAAATCGCGCCGGTCGTCCGGCAGATGGCGCAGCAGGACGAGGTTCCAGCTCTGCAATTCGCGCAGGCTCATGGAAACGTTTGAGCGCGAAACGCCGAGAGCATCGACGATGTCGTCGGCGCAGAGCGGTCGCGGCGAGATGTAGAGAAGCGCGTAGATCTGCCCGACCGTCCGGTTGATGCCCCACCGGCTGCCCATCTCGCCAAAATGCAAGATGAAGGACTGGACCGGAGGCGAAAGGTCTGGGTGCAAGGTGATTTCTCCAGTTAGTTCAGAAATCTTTGAAATTCATAAAGACGAATTCGTTCGGCGGCAACGCGGGCAGGACGAAGGGGATATGCGTGATCATTGGGCGCCCGCGCGACCGATCAAGCCCCAGGCGCACGGAAAGGTGCAAATATTAGAATTACTTCAGGCTGCCGCATCACGCTTCGCGAGGGCTTTCCTCAGGGAGCTATGCAGAAACCTATGGGCTGATATGAGCGGGCAAACGGACTTCGCCGGCGTCTCAAGCCCGAGCAGACGGAGAGTTGGGGTGCGGGCGTGCCTGACCCGCCCGCCATGCGGCAAGCCGGTTGTCCTGTGGTGAGGAGACCGCATCGGCAAGGCGCCGAACCAGATTCGACACGGGCCGATCGCGCGGCAGGCAGATGACGAGATCGCGCTGCGACCAGTCGTCGGAGATGGCGATGACCTTGGCACCCTTTTCCAAGGTTTCCGCCGGGATGACGCTCGCCGGCACGATCGACACGCCGGCACCGGCGGCCACCATGCGGCAGACGCTACCGAAGCTTCTGACCCGGATGCGGATGGTCAATTCGCGGCCGAGCCGGTGTGCATGCTTTTTCAGATGCGCGGAAATCGCCGAGCGGGTGTCGAGCGTGATGAAGCTCTCGTCGAGGAGATCCGTGAAGGTGACGGCGCTGCGCTGCGCCAGGGGATGCCCGGCCGGGGCGATGAAGACAAGGCGGTCGGAGAGGATCGGAATGGTCTCGATGCCATCGAGCTGAGCGTTTTCCGCCGCGATGCCGATATCGGCTTCGCCGGAACGCACCGCGGTGGCGATCTCATCGGAGGTGTCTTCCTCCAGATCGACGATCACATCCGGATGGCGGGCCAGAAAACTCGCCAGCACGTCGGGCAGAAAGCTGGTGATGGCATTCGAATTGGCACGAAGCTTGATGAGGCCGCTTTCGCGCTGCTTCCAGGCTTCCACTGCGCCGTCGAGGCGTTCCGCTTGCAACAGGACGGCGCGGGCGTGGCCGGCGACCATGAGCCCGGCGCGCGTCGGTTTCGAGCCTCTGGCGGTACGCACCAGCAGGGGCACCCCGGCGCGGCTCTCCAGAATCTTCATGCGCTCGTGCAGAGCGGAGACGGAGATGTGATGGAGACGTGCCGCCTCCGCCATGCTGCCGAGCTCGCTCACCGCCACGAAGAGCCTGAGATCGGTCAGGTCGAAATGCATCCGGCTTTCTCCATTGCCGAAAGCAGCATCCAGAGAATACGACTGGTCCGCAAGCTCTTTCCTGTCGTAGGCGGCATGGATTGTCCTGAGCCCGCCGCAGAATGCGGGCCGGCGACGCCCCTGCGAGGAGAGGAAAGCGAACCATGAGAGGCTGCGTATGAGAGGCGAGGCGACGCCGTGACGAGGCCGCTCGATGGAATTCTCGTTGTCAGCATCGAGCAGGCGATCGCCGCGCCCTACGCGACGCGGCTCCTGGCCGATCTCGGGGCACGCGTCATCAAGGTGGAGCGGCCTGATGGCGGCGATTTCGCCCGCGAATACGACAAGCGGGCGCGCGAGATGGCGAGCCATTTCGTCTGGACGAACCGCTCCAAGGAAAGCCTCACGCTCGATCTGAAGCGCGAAGAGGGCGTTGCCGTCCTGAAGCGGCTTTTGAAGAAGGCCGACGTCTTCGTGCAAAATCTCGCGCCGGGGGCCGCCGAGAGGCTCGGTCTCGGAGACGAGACGCTGCGGGCGGAAAACGAGAGGCTGATCACCTGCGCCATTTCCGGCTACGGAGAAGGCGGGCCTTACGGCAAGAAGAAAGCCTATGATCTTCTGATCCAGGCCGAGGCCGGCTTTGTTTCGGTGACGGGCTCGCCCGGCCAGCCCGCCAAGGCCGGCATTTCGATCGCCGATATCGCCGCGGGCGTCTCCGCCTACAACACCATCCTGGCAGCGCTTCTCAACCGCCACAAAACCGAGCGCGGCGACCATATCGAGATCTCCATGTTGGAGGCGATGGCCGAATGGATGGGCTATCCGATGTATTTTGCGACCGATGGGGCGCCGCCGCCGCCGCTTGCCGGCGCGGGACACGCCACGATCTTCCCCTACGGGCCCTATCGCACGGCCGACGGCACGGTGATTTTCGGCCTGCAGAACGACCGCGAATGGGCGGCCTTCTGCCTGACGGTTCTGCAGCGGGAGGATCTCGCCGGCGATGCCCGCTTCAAGGGCAATGCCGGGCGTGCGGCGCATATGGATGAGATCAACGAGGCCATCAATGGCGTCCTCTCCCGCCTGACCACAGCCGAGGCGATGGCGCGGCTCGAGAAAGCCAATATCGGTACGGCGAGCCTCAACGACATGGCGGCGCTCTGGGCGCATCCGCAGCTTGCCGCCCGCAATCGCTGGCAGGAAATCGCCATTCCGACGGGGACGATTCCGGCCCTTCGTCCGATCTCCGGCGCGGCCTGGCAGCCACGGCTCGATCCGGTGCCCGCGCTCGGCGAACATACCCGCGCCATCCTGGATGAACTAGGAATCACACAAGAGGAGGCTGTGGCGCTCGCGGCCTCCGGAAAAGACGAGTGACATGATTGCAGACGAGGAAGACCACCGCGATCTGCGCGACGCGCTGCGCGCGCTCTGCGCCGAATTCCCGGCCGAATACCACCGCAAGCATGGGGCTGCGGAAACCTATCCGGAAGAGTTCATCACGGCTCTGACGGAGGCGGGCTGGCTCGCCGCCATGATCCCCGAGGAATATGGCGGCTCCGGGCTCGGGCTGACGGAAGCCTCCATCATCATGGAGGAGATCAACCGCTCGGGCGGCAATGCCGGCCATTGCCACGGCCAGATGTACAATATGGGCACGCTGTTGCGGCACGGCTCGGAGGCGCAGAAGAAAGAGTTTCTGCCGAAGATCGCGTCGGGTGAGCTCCGGCTGCAGTCGATGGGCGTGACGGAGCCGACGACGGGCACCGACACGACGAAATTGAAGACGACGGCGGTCAAGAAAGGCGACCGTTATGTCGTCAACGGCCAGAAGGTCTGGATTTCGCGCATCCAGCATTCCGACCTGATGATCCTCCTCGCACGCACCACGCCGCTTGCCGAAGTGCAGCGGAAATCGCAGGGCCTGTCGATCTTTCTGGTCGATCTCAAGGAGGCAATCGGCAACGGCCTTTCGGTGACACCCATTCGCAACATGGTGGGTCACGAGACCAACGAGCTCTTCTTCGACGATCTGGAAATTCCGGCTGCGAGCCTCATCGGCGAAGAGGGCCGAGGCTTCAAATATATCCTCGACGGGCTCAACGCCGAGCGTACGCTGATCGCCGCCGAATGCATCGGCGACGGCTATTGGTTCGTCGACAAGATGGTCGCCTATGCCAATGAGCGCACCGTCTTCGAACGCCCGATCGGTCAGAACCAGGGCGTGCAATTCCCGATCGCGCGCGCCTATGTCGATATCGAGGCGGCCAATCTCATGCGTTTCAAGGCGGCTCGAAAGTTCGACGCACATGCCGATTGCGGTGCGGAAGCGAATATGGCGAAGCTTCTCGCCGCCGATGCCTCCTGGCAGGCGGCCAATGCCTGTCTGCAGACTTTCGGTGGTTTCGGTTTCGCCGAAGAATACGACGTGGAACGCAAGTTCCGGGAGACACGGCTCTACCAGGTGGCGCCGATCTCCACCAACTTCATCCTCTCCTATGTCGCCGAGCATGTTCTCGGTCTGCCGCGCTCCTTCTGAGGTTCCGAATGGCTGATGCCGGACAGCGCAACCCGCTTTTGAAACAGGCGACGGGCCGGGAAAGTGCCGAGCTCGCGGCCTTCGCTGCCGGCCTCGATCTCGACACCGTGCCCGAAGAGGTGGTGGCGCGAGCCGTCGATTTCTTCGTCGACTGGGCGGGCTCGGCTCTCTCCGGGCGCGGGCATCGCGCCATCGGCGTTCTGGAGCGCTATGCCGAGATGATGGGCCCCGCCGACGGGTGCGCTGAAATTCTCACGAATCGACGTGCTACGTCTCCCGTCTTCGCCGCGATCGTGAATGCGGCGGCGAGCCATATCTCCGAGCAGGACGACGTTCACAACGGCTCCGTCTTCCACCCGGCAACCGTCGTCTTCTCGCCGGCTCTGGCCGTGGCGCAGACGATCGGCGCCTCAGGTCGCGACTTTCTGGCGGCAGCGATCGCCGGCTATGAGGTCGGTATCCGGGTCGGCGAGTTTCTCGGCCGCTCGCATTACACGGTCTTTCATACGACCGGAACGGCCGGAACTTTTGCGGCGGCAGCGGCCGTCGGCCGTCTTCTCGGGCTTTCTGCCTCCGAGATGGGCGAGGCCTTCGGTTCCGCCGGCACGCAATCGGCGGGGCTTTGGGAATTCTTGCGCGATGCCGCCGATTCCAAGCAGCTGCATACGGCGAAGGCGGCTGAAAACGGTCTGATGGCTGCCTATCTGGCGCGCGACGGGTTCACCGGCGCAAAACGGATCCTGGAAGGAAAGCAGGGGCTTGCCGCGGGGGCGTCATCAGATGCCGATCCGGCGAAGCTTGTCGACCGGCTTGGTGAGCGCTGGGCGCTCGCCGAGACATCGTTCAAGTTTCACGCCTCGTGCCGGCACACGCATCCGGCGGCCGACGCGTTTTTGAAGGTTGTCGTCGAGCATGATCTGGCCCCAGGCGATATCGCCGCCGTCACAACCCATGTGCATCAAGGCGCGATCGATGTTCTGGGCGCCGTCACACAGCCGCAAAGCGTGCATCAGGCGAAGTTTTCCATGGGCGCCACGCTCGGCCTCATCGCCACACATCGCAAAGCGGGGCTTTCGGAGTTTGCCGGCGTGCTCGACGATCGCAGTGCGCTGTCCTTCATCGACAAGGTGGAAATGGTGCTCGATGCGGAAGTCGATCAGGCCTATCCGGGACGCTGGATCGGCAAGGTTACGGTGACGACGTGCGATGACAGGCGGCTCGAAGGGCGTGTCGACGTGCCGAAGGGTGATCCCGGCAACACGCTGAGCTGGGCCGAAATTACCGAGAAGGCGCGGGCGCTGGCATTGTCGTCCGGTGCGGTTGAGCGAGGCGAGCTGGACCCACTGATGGACCGGCTTTGGTCCATCCCTGAGGCCGAGAAGATTGGTTTTCTTCTTCCTCGAAGGAGAAGCGAGGATGGGTGACACGCGTTTTCCGTTCCTGCCGCTCTTCGTTCCGGCCGACCGGCCGGAGCGTTTCGGCAAGGCTGTCGCGTCTGGCGCCGACGCCGTCATCATCGATCTCGAAGATGCCGTTGCGCCTGCGGCCAAGGCGGCGGCGCGGGACGGGATTGCACAGGGTCTCGCGGGGCTCAAGCCGGGTGATACGGAGATCTATATCCGCGTCAACGGCGCCGATACGGGATATTTCGCCGACGATCTGGAAACCGTTGCCGCTTTGCCGCTGACGGGTATCGTTTTGCCCAAAGCCGAAGATCCCGCCATCCTGCGCATCGCCAGAGAGACGTTCGGGACAAATGTTCGCGTTATCGCTCTCGTGGAAACGCCGCTCGGCATCGTTCGGGCGCGCGAACTGGCGCAGGTCGCCGACCGCCTCGCTTTCGGCTCTCTCGATTATGCCGTCGCGATCGGCGCGCGCCATGTCCGGTACGCGCTGGAAGCGGCCCGTCAGGAGCTCGTCCTCGCCTCTGCCTCTGCGGGGCTGTCTGGCCCGATCGACGGGGTGACCACGACCTACAGGGATGAGCAGGCTGTCGTGGATGATGCCGCTTACGCAGCCGATCTCGGCTTTGGCGGCAAGCTTCTCATCCATCCGGCGCAGATCGGACCGGCCATCCGTGGCTTTTCGCCGACGGACGAAGAAATTGGCAGGGCAGACAAGATCCTTTCGGCTCTCGGGGATGGGGGTGCCGTGGCTCTCGATGGAGCGATGGTGGACGCGCCCGTCGTGAAATGGGCGAAAACCGTCAAATTTCGGGCGCTTCGGCTTCAGTCATTGCAGACGGACGGCGAAGCGGGCGCCGAGGCCTGAGCTTAGGCACAAAGGCCCGAGATGTTCAGCTCTTCAGGCGCCAGCCCGTCTTGAAGATCCACCAGATCGCCGCCAGGCAGACGAGGAGGAAGATTGCGGTCATGATCAGGCTGACGGTGACCGAGACGTCGGCGATACCGTAAAAACTCCAGCGGAAGCCGGAGATCAGATAGACGACCGGGTTGAACAGCGTCACCTTCTGCCAAAAGGGCGGCAGCATATCGATCGAATAGAAGCTGCCGCCGAGGAAGGTCAGAGGCGTGATGATGAGAAGCGGCACGATCTGCAGCTTCTCGAAGCCATCGGCCCAGATGCCGATGATGAACCCGAACATGGAGAAGGTGACGGCGGTCAGCACCAGAAACGTCACCATCCACAGCGGATGTTCGATCCTGAGCGGCACGAAAAGCGTGGCGGTCGCGAGAATGATGACCCCCAGGATGACCGATTTCGTGGCCGCAGCACCGACATAGGCGATGACGATCTCGAGGAAGGAGACCGGTGCCGACAGGTGCTCGAAGATCGTTCCGGTGAACTTCGGAAAATAAATGCCGAAGGCGGCGTTCGTCACGCTCTGCGTCAGAAGCGAGAGCATGACGAGGCCCGGGACGATGAAGGCGCCGTAGCTGACGCCCCCCACTTCGTCGATGCGCGAGCCGATGGCGGAGCCGAAGACGACGAAATAGAGCGTCGTCGACAAGACCGGCGCCAGAATGCTCTGCATCAGCGTGCGGGCGGTGCGGGCCATCTCGAACTTGTAGATGGCGCGAATGGCGTAAATGTTCATGCCGCCTCGTGGACCAGACTGACGAAGATTTCTTCGAGTGTGCTCTCGCGTGTCTCGATGTCGCTGAAACGGATGCCCGCCTCGGTCAGATCGTGCAGCAGGGACGTGATCCCTTTGCGGTTCTGAGCCGTCTCGTAGGTGTAGGTGAGGTAGCTGCCGTCTGCGGAAAGCTCCAGCTCGTAAGATGCGAGCGATTCCGGCACAGCGTCGAGGGGATGCTGCAGACACAGGCGGAGCTGCTTGCGGCCAAGCTTGCGCATCAGCTCCTTCTTCTCCTCAACGAGAACGATCTCGCCATGATTGATGACGCCCACGCGGTCGGCCATCTCTTCGGCCTCCTCGATGTAGTGCGTCGTCAAGATGACGGTGACGCCCGTCTCCCTCAGGGAACTGATCAGCCGCCACATGTCGCGGCGCAGCTCCACGTCGACGCCGGCCGTCGGCTCGTCGAGGAAGAGGATTTCAGGTTCATGTGACAGCGCCTTGGCGATGAGGACGCGCCGCTTCATGCCGCCTGACAGCGTGATGATCTTGGAATTGCGCTTTTCCCAGAGAGAAAGATCGCGCAGCACACGCTCCAGATGGGCCGGGTCGGGCTTCTTTCCGAAGAGGCCGCGTGAAAAAGAGACGGTCGCCCAGACGGTTTCGAATGCGTCGGTCGAAAGTTCCTGCGGCACGAGCCCGATCTTGGAACGGGCGGCCCGGTAATCGGAGATGATGTCGTGGCCGTCGACGATGACGGTGCCCGTGGTCGGATTGACGATGCCGCAGATGATGCCGATGAGCGTCGTCTTGCCGGCGCCGTTCGGACCGAGGAGCGCAAAGAGCTCTCCCTTTTCGATCTCAAGATCGATGTTTTTCAAAGCCTGAAAGCCGCTGTCATAGGTTTTGGACAGGCCGGAAACGGAAAGGACGTTCGACATGGGGTGCGGGCGACATCCGGAAAGGAAGGATTGGTAAGCCGGCATTTAGGCCGCCGGCGACAAAGGGCCAGAGCAGAAAGGCGCAAGGAGCGACGATCAATCTCGCCCCAATGCGCAATCAAGGCGAAACGCCGCCTCAGGCGACGGCTTTGCGCAGTTCGTCCGGGCGATGTTGAAATTCGGCGGCGTGGCCATCCATGGCCAGTTCCTCCAGCATATCGAGCAGCATTTCCATCCTTTCTTCGCCGAAGGCTGCTTCCATGCGCCTGTAGACGTCTTCGATATCGGGCGAGGCGAGCCTGATGAGACTGCGGCCATTCTCCGTAATGTCGATCTTCAAGCGGCGGCTGTCCTGACCGTCCTGGCAGCGGGTGATGAGGTCGCGTTCTTCCAGGGCTTTCAGGATTCGGGTCATGGAGGGGGTGAGAAGACACGCCCGAGCCGAAAGGGCCGTCGCATCGAAGGGGCCGGCTTCGTCGAGAATTCGTAGAACGCGCCATTGCTGCTCGGTGCAGCCATATTCGGCGATGATCGGCCGCAGATGCATCATGAAAGCTTCGCGGGCGCGTAGAAGTGCCACCGGCACGGAACGACCTGTCTGGCGTAGGGTCATGATGGCGACGTCTCCCGGCGATCGTTTCCGCCATTGTAGCGGGAAGTCGTCGTGGGCCAAGGGTGCGGCCTTCTCAAGCTTCCGCCGTGGCAAGGGGCACGGGCGTCGGACGGCTCCGCCGGCATACTACCAGATTGTCGGTGTCTCGTGCTGCGACGCTTCGGCGTTCCCTCTGCGCCGGCTCTCGCGGACTTATCCGATCCGGATGGAGGGGAGGCAAGATGCGCCTGCCGACAGCCCTTCAGAGTGTTCCTCTGAAGGGGCGGGTCTGATCTGCAGAGATCCCGCTGGAGGCGGGCCTCAGGCCTGTGCGGCGGCTTTGCGCTGGGCCTGGGTGAAGGCACGAAGATCGAAATCGGGATCTTCGACCTGATGGGCGCGGATTTCGACACCGAGTTTCATCAAGGTTCGCACGGCCATATGGTCGGCCGGTCGATTGACCGATTCCACTGCGATCAGGCGCCCTTCCTTGAAGCAGAAGACGGAAAAGGTTTCGGCTTCCGGATCGCCGCGCAGGATCGTCTGATCCGTACCAAAGGGAAGTCCGACCATCTGCAGCTTCAGGTTCGCCTGATCGCTCCAGAACCAGGGAACGTCGCAATAGGCGGCCGGTTTGCCGACAAGGCGAGCGGCAAGACAGCGGGCCTGATCGACGGCGTTTTGCACCGATTCAAGCCGCATGGGGGTCCCCGCCTGCACGTTGGGGTGGTTGGCCACGTCGCCGATCGCGGAAATGGCAGGATCGGAGGTGGCGAGAAACTCATCGACGACGATGCCGTCCTTCACCTCCAGACCGGCGGCTTCGGCGAGCTCGGAATTGGCGAGGACGCCGATGCCATAGAGGACCAGATCGGCGGCGATGTTGCGCCCATCGGCAAGCACCACGCTGGTGACGTGGTCGTTTTCACCTTCGAGCCGCTGGACGCGCGCATCCGTGATGATATGGACGCCGCGGCGACGATGGGCGTTTTCGAAGAATTCCGACATTTTCGGCGTAACGACGCGCGCCATGACACGCGGAGCGAGTTCCACGACCGTCACGTTCTTGCCAAGCTTGGCCGCGACGGCGGCAAGTTCCAGACCGATGAAGCCGCCGCCGACCACGACAAGATCGGATGCCGCGTCCATACGTTCGCGCAAACGGTTGGAATCGGCGAGCCCGCGCACGGCGAAGACGCCGTCGAGCTCGGCGCCCGGCACCGGCAGCGGACGATTGCGAACGCCGAGCGCCAGCGTCAAGTGATCGTAGCGCAGGCGCCGTCCCGATTGCAGCTCGACCTCGCGAGCCGCGCGGTCGATGGTCGTGACCGCTTCGCCGAGAATGAGCTCGATGTTGCGGTCCTCATAGAATTTCTCGCCGCGGAGAAGCAGTCCGTCCGCACTGACGGAGCCGATCAGATAGCCTTTCGACAGGGGCGGCCGCTGATAGGGCAGATCGGTTTCTTCGCCGATCAGAACGATGCGCCCGGTGAAGCCAAGCTCGCGCAGCGAGGCGGCGAGCTGGACGCCCGCATGGCCGGTACCAACGATGATCTGGGTTTCTTCGGACATTTCGAACATTCCTTTCGGCGCTGCTTTTGGCGCACCGTCTGGCGAAGCGCAACGATGCCGTTCTGGTCTCTCCTCAAATAGGGAGGTCTAAGAGGCAATCGCGGGCCATAAGGCGGATCGGCGGCAGGGGGAACCGATACGGTGTCGCGGGCAACGGCGCGCGAAACACGACGGGTGCCGACGTTGGGGGGGCGCGCCGACGTGCTGGTCCGCCCATCGTTCGTCGATCAGGCGGAGGTCTCGTCTCTCACGCGTGATAGTTCCAGACATCGCGAGCAATCTCGACGCAGCGGTCGAGTTTGCGCCACTGGTCATCCTCGCTGAGGTCGTTGCCATGGGCGGTGGAGGAGAAGCCGCATTGGTGGCTGAGGGCGCATTGTTCCAGGGGGATGTATTGCGTCGCTTCCTCCAGGCGTTGCTTGATGAGATCGGCTGGTTCGACGGCGGCGTGCTTTGAACTCATCAAACCGAGGACCACGGTCTTGCCCCTGGGCACGAAGCGCAGCGGTGCGAAATCGCCCGAACGTTCGTCGTCATACTCCAGGAAGAAGCCGTCGATATTCATTTCGTTGAAGAGGATGTCGGCGACCGGCTCATATCCGCCGGCGGCGACCCAGGCGCTTTTGAAATTGCCTCGGCACAGATGCACGCAGACGACCATGTCGTCGGGGCGATCCTTGATCGATTCATTGACCAGACGGCAATAGAGCCTGGTCAGATCGTCGGGGTCATCGCCACGGCTGCGGGCCGTTTCGCGGATCGTCGGGTCGCAAAGATAGGCGAGATTGGTGTCGTCCATCTGCAGATAGCGGCAACCGCGGTTTGCCAGGTCTTCGATTTCCGCGCGGTAGGCCGCGCTCAGATCTTTGTAGAACTCCTCAAGATCCGGATAGACCTCCGAACTGATTGCGTTCCGCCCGCCTCGGAAATGCAGCATCGAGGGGGATGGGATCGAAACTTTTGGCGTGCGTTCGACGACGGATTGCAGGAATTCGTAATCCTCGCCTTGAATGGTGTGGGCGTGGCTGATCTTGCTGCCGACATGCATGACGGGAGGGCGAAAGCCGACCTCTTTTCCATCCTGCTTACGAAACTTGGCGGCAAAATCACCGTAGGTGACGCTCACGCCATTGAGCTTTTGCAGAAAGTCGATGTGGAAGAAGGTGCGGCGGAATTCGCCGTCGGTGATCGCGCGAAGACCGATCGCTTCCTGTTTGCGCACAACTTCGAGAATGCACTCGTCCTCGATTTCGCGCAGTGCCTCATCACTGAGATCGCCTTCGATATGGCGCTTGCGTGCCGCGATAAGACGTTGTGGCCGCAAGAAGCTGCCGACATGGTCGGCCTTGAAGGGCCCCGCTTTCGCCATCTTGGCTCCCCTTTCCTAAGAACACTCTAGAGTTTTGTAGCCGACGCTGGGGGTGGCGCAAGGCGGGAGCTTGCTGGCGCGGTTGTGTTTGTGCCATCTCCCTTTCGGGATCGGCTCCAGATCGCATGGTGGTTTCTGGAGCCTGCGGATCTTGCCGCGGCAGCCCGGCGGCCGAAGGGGGCCTTGATTGCAAAGAAAACGTGTCCTGTCCGCGAAACGCCCTTCGATCGCTTCCTTCATCGGTCTCGCTCTCGCCTTCGTCTTCGTGCCGTTCATCACCTTTCTGTCGACGCGTTCGGCGCCCGCGGTGTTGAGCTTTGCGACGCTTTTTTTGCTCCTCGGGGCCTATTGGCGATCAGAGTCGTGGCAGGATTTCGCGGGCCGCTTCACCGCCGTGGCGCGCCAGCCTTTGGCGATCGCGATCGCTTCTTTTGTGCTTGCCGCTTTTGCGAGTGTCTCATGGTCGGTCGAGCCGGTCATGAGCCTTCAATATGCGTTCCGCCTCTTGGGGAACTGCCTGCTTGGTTTCTCTTTCGTCGTCGTCATTGCTGATGAGCCCCGACGCAAAATCATGAAATTCCTGGTGGTCGGGCTCGTGATCACGCTGCCGCTTCTCGCTAACGAGCTGCACGGGCCTTTCCAACTCCGGCAACCCTTCTCCGATACGCTCGGCTCAGAATCGCTCAACCGGGCGGTTCTCGTGACGAGCATCCTGGCTGCGCTCTTCCTGGCCCTCGCATGTTCTGAGAAATGGCTGTGCTGGTTGGCGCTTTTTCTCTCGATCGTGGCGGCTGTCGTCGCGGTCCTCTCCTCGTCGCAGTCCTCCGTCCTCTTTTGGGGCGTGGTGGCGATCGCCTGGCCGCTTGCGATTTACGCGCCGCGGGCAACCGCACGTGCCGTCACCGTGGCGGCCTTTGCGTGTCTCGTCCTCTTTCCATTCTTCGCCATGCTCTACACGCCTTGGATGCGCGAGCTGCTCGGTGGCGTTCCAGAGGATGTCGTTCACGCGACGAGTGCAGAAATCCGTCTTTCCATCTGGGAGAATTTTGCCGAGCTCATCCCGCATGAGCCTCTTCTCGGCTGGGGCTATTATGCCGAACGCGCCATGAGCAAGGGGCTTGCCGGCCCCGCCGCTTCAGCCGTGATCGGCAGCGCCCATCCGCATGACGTCGCGATCCAATTGTGGGTCGATTTCGGTCTTCTGGGCGTCTTCGTCGCCGGTCTTATCGGTTTTGCCTGGCTGCGGCGTCTTTTGCAGGCAGACACTGCCGTTCTGTCGGCTGCAAGCGCTTTGACCGCGGGTGTCTTCGCTGTGTGGATGGTGAGCCACGGCGCCTGGCAGGAATGGTGGCTGGCGATGATGTCGCTCGTCTTCGCAACGCTTCTGCGCAGCGCTCCAGGGAAAGGGGGCGAGGCTATTTCCTTCTGGCGGAAAGCCGAAACGCCAGCGCATCGAACATCCCAAAACGTAACGCCACCCAAAACGTGAGCGAACTCGCATAGGCCATGGTGAAAGCCGCGTACGGGGCTCTCGTCGAGATGAGGGCGAGCGCGATGCAGACGCCGCTGTTGAGGGCGAGGGCGAGCACCACCTGATCGTGCCGCCATCCGCGGCGCACGGCCTTCTGGTAGGCGTGTTCGCTATGGGCGAGCCAGATGCGCTCGCCACGGCGCGCGCGAATGAAGAGGGTGAGGCCGGTGTCTGTCAGATAATAGGCCGGCAGAATGAGGGCCGCGGCAAGCTCCCCATCAAGGGCGAGTGCGACCAAGAGAGAGCCCACACAAAAGCCGGCGAAGACACTTCCCGCATCGCCCAGAAAGATCTTCGCGGGATGCCAGTTGTGGAGGAGAAAACCGAGGCTCGCTGCGATGAGAAGGCAGGGCAGGAGCGGCAGGTGGCCCGCCGGAGCGGCGATGAGCAGAAACCCGATCGCGATCGCAATCGTCGTTACGCCCGTGATGCCGTCGATGCCGTCCATGAAGTTGTACGCATTGACGAAGCTGAGCAGGAAGAACCACAGGACGATGCGTTCGACGAGAAGAGGCAGTTCGGGGCTAAGGCTGAGCGAGAGCGGCAGCGACGCGACCGCAGCCGCCACAAGGCCCGCCTGGGCGATAAAGCGCGTGGCGGCCCTCAGTCCGATCAAATCGTCAAAGGCGGAGACGATCGCCAGCGCAACGGCGATCGCGAGGAATGACATCTCGCTTGCCGCTGGAAGGCCGGTCGGCAGCCCGAACACGAGGCCGATCGAAAGGCAGAGTGCAACGACCGGAAAGAGTGCGAATCCCGCACCCCGGGGGATCGGAGTTTTATGATTGCGGCGTGCGTCTGGCAGGTCGAGAAGGGCGCGGCGGATGAGCGCCGGGATGAGACTGCGGATGCCAGCCCACGTGACAGCGAAGGCCGCAACCGACAGCCCCAAGGCAATGATCGGATCCATCGTGCGGCTCAGCCGGGGGCTCTGTCCATCAGAGAGCGCACATTGTTGGTCGGTCTGGTGCTCAACTCGGTGACGCCGCTGCGCAAGAGGGTCACGCAGCCGGCATTGTCGCCGCGCATCGCGGCGGTTTGGAGATCTGTCAGATAGATGTCGAGACGCTCGGGCAGGATCGCGGGTGCGCTGGCGAGGAGGACACCCGCAACGGGCGTATGCGTGACCGTCTCGTTCTCGCTGACGAGATCTTCATGCAGCTTCTCGCCCGGACGCAGGCCGGTGAAGACGACCGGCACGTCGACGTCTGGCTTCCTGCCGGCAAGGCGAATGAGGTTTTTTGCAAGATCGGCGATGCGCACCGGCTCGCCCATGTCGAGAAGGTAGATCTTGCCGCCTCCTTCGGGGTGGGCGACGCCATAGGCGGATGCCTGCAGAACGAGCTGTGCCGCTTCGCTCGGCGTCATGAAATAGCGCGTGACATCGGCATGAGTGACCGTCAAAGGCCCGCCGTTTTTGAGCTGCTCTTCGAACAGCGGGAGGACGGAGCCCCGCGAGCCCAGAACGTTGCCGAAGCGCACGATCATGAAGCGCGTGCCTTTCTGCTCGCGGTCGAGCTTTTGGCAGTAGCGTTCGGCGAGTCCCTTGGTCAGACCGAGGATGTTCTTGGCGTTGGCAGCCTTGTCGGTCGAGATCATGATGAAGGCGCTGGCGCCGGAGGCACAGGCGGCGTCTGCCGCGTTCTTGGTACCAAAGACGTTGGAAAGAACCGCCTCGACGGGATTTCTCTCCACGATCGGCACATGCTTAAGCGCCGCGGCATGGAAGACGAGTTCCGGCCTCTCGCGCATGAACAGCGCCTTCAGCGCTTCGCGGTCGCGGATATCGCAGAGGATCGGGACCACCTGCGCCTGAATGCTCGGATTCTTCCGGATCCGGCGATCGATCTCATAAAGATTGTGCTCGCTGTTCTCCACCAGGATGAGACGCGATGCGCCGAAACGCACGACCTGCTTGACGATTTCGGAGCCGACCGAGCCACCGGCACCCGTGATGAGGACGCTGCGCCCGGCGATCAGACGGTTGATTCCCTCCTCGTCGAGAACCACGGGCTGACGGCCGAGCAGGTCTTCGATCTTGACCGCTTCCGGCTCCACATTCTGCTGGGACCCCTGCAGATCCTGAATGTTCGGCAGCCGGTTGACGGTCAGCCCGACCTGTGAGGCGGCGTCGACGAGCTCGTTCAGGACATCGCGCGGCGTGTTCACGCGCGCGACAATGATCTGCGTCGGGGGCGTTGAAGTGCGCCTCAGCTGCGTGACCTGCCGCGCCATGCCCTCGATCGTGCTCAAGACCGGAACACCATGAAGCTGGCGCCCGACGTGCCGGGGGTTTGTCTCGATGATGCCGACGATGAGGAAGCGGGATTTGCGGTCGCGCTTCACGGCGCGGATGAAGACGTCGGCTTCGTCATTGAAGCCGAAAAGCAGCACCGGCTCGAGCGGGTTGCGCGGGTCATGGCTGGAGCGGCCGATGAGGCTGTCGCGATAGAGCCGGTAGGCCATGCGGGGGGCACCCAGCATGACGGTCAGGACGAACCACTCGATGACGAGAACGGAGCGGGGCAGGGCACCACCGCGCTGGATAAGGAAAATCACCAGCAGAAAGATGAAGATGGAAGCGGTGACCGCTTTGGAGATCGCATAGATGTCGCGCACGGACGCATAGCGCCAGGAACCGCTGTGCAGGCGAAACATCGGAAAGACGAGCACGCAGACGAGCGTGAAGATGCCGATCAGGCTCACCACCTCGCCGGGAGCGAATGTCGGTTCTGTTCCCGTGCGCAGATAATAGGAAAGACCAAGAGAGATCGCTGCGGCCGAAAAATCATAGCCGTAGATTATCCAGCTGCGCATGCGCCGGGAGATGCGTCTGACCACCTGATCGATCACGTCCGGCTCCCGGTTTGATGCTGAGGCGCATAAAGCGATGGCAGGTCAAAATCGCTGCCCTGTCGCGCGTTCCCATGCGAGGTCTCGCACGGATCATACAATCTCGAAGCTATGTCAAAGCTATGGCAGAAGCGCATACCGTTTCTTGCCGCCCCCTCTCGGAAAGCTACTCGGCCGGGGTCTTGGTCGAGTGCTGTTTCAACTGGCGGATGTCGGCAAGGGCTTGAAAGAAGCGGTCTTCGGCCGCCCTTGGCTTTTCCTCTGAGGAACCGTCCGAGGCATCCGAAGAGGCCTCTGTGCGGGCCGAAGCATGACCGTTCTTCGCTTCGGCGTTGCCGTCCGTCTGTGTGCCGTTCTTGTTTGTGAAGCCGTTGGCGCCCGCAGGCTGCATCGGTCGGTCGGCAGCCATGCGGCGAATGTCTTCGGCGATGCGTGCCACTTCCTCGGCGCCGATCGGCTCCGCGTCTTTGGCTGTGTCTCTGGAATTTTGATTTCGAGGAAGATGGCGGGCAGCCTGCGTGCGGTGGCCGGGCGCGCGGCGCGCCTCGCTGCGACGCTGCGCGGCTTTCGCCTCTTTCCGGCTGGGCCTCTTGCTCTCTTCCGGAGCCTCGGCGTTTTCCGTTGAAGGCTCGCGTTTGCCGGCCTCCGGCTCCGCCTCAGAGGCGGCATCACCGATGACGGAGCGAAGGTAATCGATTTCCGCGCGCATGCCGATCAGATCGACGCGGCGATCCTCCGCCAAGCTCTTCAAATCCTGGATCTCATCTTGCAGAGCGAGCCGGCGCTCCATCTCTGCTTCCAATGCGTTGCGGCCGGCGCGAAGCGCCGTGCCGGTTTCTGCCAGGCGCTTCTTGGTTTCGATGAGTTCGGAGTTCGTCTGTTCGAGGCGCGTGCCAAGCTCGCCGATTTCTTCGTCTCGGGACGCGAGATCGCTTCGCAACGCCGCGATCTCCTGCGTCTTGAGGTCGGAATCGAGGCGATAGGCGGTGACGCGGTCGCGAAAGGTGCTCGCGTCACGCTCCAGCCGGCGTATGGCGATCGCATTGCGGGCGCGCATCTCGTCGCGCTCCGTATCGAAATCGGCTCTCGTTATCGCCAGGCTCGCCTTCAGACGCTGTTCCGTCACGCGCCGGATGCGGCGAGCAAGGACCGTGAAAAACGCAAGACAGAACAATCCGCTCGCAAATGCGCCAAGGGCGAACAGCATAGCCGCTTGTATCATCACCGGCTCCGTCCGCGGCAGGCCCTTAGAAATAGAGGCAGGTTGCGCAGACGGCAACAAGAGCTTGGCCGGGGCGTGCGCGTGTCGGCAATACTATCGCAAAAATGTCACGGCCTGTTCAAGCTTTGCGTCGGCTTGCTCAGAACGGATTCCAGGTCGGCCTGGAGGTGAACTTGAGATAGCCGAGATTGACGCCCAGCCGGGCGCCGACGCCGGTGCGGATCGGCACGACATAGATCGGGTCGTGCACCCCGGTGTGAGAGAGAACCGTCATGCCGAGGCCGCCGACCATATAAGCGGAGCCGTTCACGCCTGCGAAGCGCTGGTAAATGGAGTTGTAGCTCGGCAGGTTGTAGACGAGCATCATCGTGCGATTGCCGTCACCGCCGAAATCCCAGCCGACCGAGGGGCCTTGCCAGAAGATGTGGCTGGGCGGTGCGAGTTTGGTGTAAATCGTGCCCTCGCCGTAGCGCAGGCCGCCGATCAGGGCACCGGAGCCTTCCTGGCCGATGATATAGCCGTTGGGAAGGCCGTAACGCTGGATGGCCTTTTCCACGAGGGTCGCCAGGCCGCCGGAGGCTGCGCCAAAGACGTGGTGGCCCGCTTCCACGACCTCAGCCGCCGTGTAATTGATGCTGCCCGGTTCTCCGGCCTGAGCCGATGCCGGCTGGACCGCACCCGCCGGAGTGGCGAAAGCGGCTGGAGCGACAGCGATCTGAACTGCCAGCGCGCCGGCGGCAAGAAGTCTGGCTATGGGCATGGGCCCTCCTGCGACGGCTTGTTAATGAACTCGATTGGTCCACAGGAAACGGCAGAATGGTAAATGTCGGGTAAACCCCCGAGAAATGGGGCGCGGCGGCTGGTCCGCGGCAGGCGCGGTCGATACGATGCACCACCCATGAGCGACGAATCGCTTTCTGACCCACTTTCGGATTTCAGCCGATGACCAGCCTTAAAATTGCGCCAGTCGACCTCGCCGCCTTGATCGCGAGCCGGGTCTGCCATGACGTCATCAGCCCTGTCGGCGCCATTGCGAACGGACTCGAAGTCCTCGACGAGGAAACCGATCCGAGCATGCGCGACTTCGCGATGGATCTCATTCGCAAGAGCTCCCGTCAGGCCTCGGTGAAGCTGCAATTTTCGCGCTTGGCCTTCGGCGCTTCGGGCGGCGCGGGTGCGCAGATCGATATGGCCGATGCGGGCCGGTGTGCGGGCGAGTTCCTGGAGCGTGAGAAAGCCAATCTCGACTGGCAGGTCGAGGCGCAGCTGCTGCCGAAAGCCGAGGCGAAGATCCTGCTCAATCTTCTGCTTCTCGGGGCCAACACGATTGCCCGGGGCGGCACTTTGACGGTCGGCGCCACGCAGGCGGAGAACGGGGTGACGATCAGCGTGGTGGCGGCCGGCGACCGCGCCCGTCTTTCCGACAGTGTGCGTACGGTGCTTCTCTCGGGCGAAGTTCCCGAGCAGCTCGATGCGCATTCGGTGCAGCCGCTTTATGCGGTCATGCTCGCCGAAGAGGTCGGTCTCGCTTTCGAGATCGCCGAAGAGGAGGGGAAGGTCTCTTTCCTCGCTCGCCCAAGGGCCTGAGCGAGGGTCCTCGCGCACAGGTGGACGCACGCCTTCCGCGTGCTACGGAAAGTCCGCGCGCAACGAAAAGCCCCGCGACCTTGCGGTGCGGGGCGATCGAAGGGAATTGAAAAGAGACTTCAGGCGCTTTCGCGGAATTCTTCCTGATCGGGCTCGCGCAGCACGTAACCGCGTCCCCATACCGTCTCGATATAATTCTCGCCGTCGGTTGCAGCCGCGAGCTTCTTTCTGAGCTTGCAGATGAACACGTCGATGATTTTGAGCTCCGGCTCGTCCATGCCGCCGTAGAGATGGTTGAGGAACATCTCCTTGGTCAGCGTCGTGCCCTTTCTGAGGGAGAGGAGTTCCAGCATCTGGTACTCCTTGCCGGTCAGATGCACACGCTGGCCGGCCACTTCCACCGTTTTGGTGTCGAGGTTGACCCGGAGATTGCCGGTCTGGATGACCGATTCCGCATGCCCCTTGGAACGACGGACGACGGCGTTGATGCGCGCGACCAGCTCGTCCTTGTGGAAGGGCTTGGTCATATAATCGTCGGCGCCGAAGCCCAGGCCGCGGACTTTGTCCTCGATGCCGCCCAAGCCTGAAAGGATCAGGATCGGCGTCTTAACTTTGGCGACACGGAGCTGCTTCAAGACATCGTAGCCGGTCATATCCGGCAAGTTGAGGTCGAGAAGGATAATGTCGTAGTCGTAGAGCTTGCCGAGGTCGACACCTTCCTCACCGAGGTCGGTCGTATAGACGTTGAAGCTTTCCGACTTCAGCATCAATTCGATCGACTGTGCGGTGGCGCTGTCGTCCTCGATCAGAAGAACACGCATGCCAATCCCCTCCTAGCCCTTTTCGTGCCGCTCGAGTGATGTGTGGCCCGAGCCGACTGAGCAGGCAAAACCGCAGCCACATTTACGTCGGAATGGTTAACAGAGTCTGACTCCAACCAGCAAGCCCATAACGTCAGCTGCTTAAAATAGAGTCTTGATTCCATTCCGATTCCGCTGCGTCACCTGCATCGAGAAACGTTGTGGTGCCGATGCGGCTGGACGCCTTCGCGCCGGCGCCGAACCGGCCAACTCAAAGCAAACGGCATCAAGCGATTTACCGTGCCTTAAGTCCTCGTCCCTATCATTAACGTCAGTCGTAAACGAACGGTTACCGCCGCCCGTTGCCGGTGTCATGTGGAGCGGGTGGACCCTCGGGGCTGGGGAGTATTGAGTATGAAGTCGCGAGACGCATCCATCCGGCAAAAACGCTTTAAAGTTGAAGATTGCGAGCGGCGGCTCGGCCAAATCGACGCCATGATCGAAGAATTCAGCCGGATGGCGGCTGATCTAGAGCATGAGATAGCGGCTGAAAAGCGGCGGACGGGGATCGAAGACGAAAAGCATTTCGCCTATTCGACCTTTGCGCGTGCCGCAGGCCAGCGGCGGAGCAATCTGCTCGCTTCGGTTGATGATTTGAACAGGCAGCGCGAAGCCGCCCAGGCTGCGCTGGAAACCGCGCGTGCCGAGCTTCAGCGCGAAGAGGGACGGCTCGGCCGTGAAAACCCGAGCGCAGCTTCTTCCGGCCACGGTCGTCTGGCGAGCTGAAATTTCATCCGGCGCCCTCGGCCACGCCGGGGGCGCCGCCGATCAGGGCCTCAGCTTTTGTCGGGCGAGTTGCTCGTAGATCGGCAAAGCCTCGGCTTCCACTTCCTTGAGCCCGTGATCTTCCAGTTCTGGCAGCGGAGCCGGCGGCTGAAAGCCGGTCGAGCGGTGCACCGCATCGTACCAGTGAGCGGCCCAAACACCGTCGCTGTCGCGGGGTCCGGCGGGCCAGGCGAGCATCGCGGGTGAAAAATCGATCCGCAGCGCCGCGCAAAGGGCGCGCAACATCGCTTCCGGGTCGGCGAGAAGATCGTCGGCATCGATGACGGGCGGGACGCTCCCGCTCGCTTCTGTCGCGAGGCGAAAGAGCTCTTCCTGTTCGACAAATCCGATATCCGACAGGCTCGGGCCGGCGCGCTTGCGGGCATAGGAAACGAGTACGCGCGCCGGATGGCGGATCAGGAATGCGTGCCGACAGCTGCGCATCCAATCGCGGCCGATCTCCGCGATCATGTGATGCGTCATGTGCTTCTGGTAGAAAATGCGGCTGCCGAAGGGCGGCGCTCCGGCAAGCCGTTCCGCCACCTTTTGCCAATCGGCTTCATGGGTGGCACAGATTTCCTCGCGCATCGGATGATCGATGCCGGTCACCTTCAGCCATGCAGCATAGAACGGCTCGTCCCACACTTCGGTGTCGGGGCGGTTCTCGAAGGCGCGCATCATCGCGGTCGAGATGTTGCGGGGTCCGGACCACATGGCGATGCGGATCGTCTCGTCGCTCATGGCGGGAGAATGGATCTCAGGCGCCATCACGGCACCGGCAATGCTGGGAAAATGGAGACCTGACCGCGGACTCGAACCGCAGATCTTTGACGCTGCACCGCCAACGGGTACCCGTTCCCCCATCAGGTCGATGAGAGCTTAGGCGAACACGAATGCGTGAGAAATCCATCACGTGCCGATGTGGTTAAAATCTTAGTCTTTGCCTGAGAGGCGGTTCAAGACAAGGGCGTGGCGAAGCTGCGGATGCGCTCGCGGTAGAGCTGCGTCAGTCTCGGCAGGAGCTTCGGCCTTTCGGGATGAAGTGTGCCGATCTCCCGTCCGTCGACGGAGCGAACCGGAACCAGCCCGGCAAACGTACCCGTGATGAAGGCCTCGTCGGCCCCGTAGACGTCGGTCAGTGAGAAGCGTCTTTCATGCGCCGGGATTCCGGCCTCCCGGGCAGCCTTCAGCACCTGTCCGCGGGTGACGCCGCCGAGACAGTAATCACCTGTCGAGGTCCAAAGCTCGCCGTTGCGAATGATGAAGAAATGCGTGGAATTGCAGGTGGCGACGAAGCCCGCCGGATCGAGCATTAGCCCTTCGTCCGCGCCCGCCTTTGCCGCTTGAATGCAAGCGAGGATGCAGTTGAGCTTGGAATGGGAATTGATCTTCTGGTCCTGCTCGGCGGGCCCGGTGCGTCGCACATGGACGGTGAAAAGCGTGACGCCTTCGCTTGCGATTTCAGGCTTCGGGTTCTTGTATTCGGGAATGACGACGATGGTGGGCGCGCCGATCGTCATGCGCGGATCCTGATAAGGGGTGCGCTTCACGCCGCGCGTGATCATCAAGCGCACATGCACCCCGTCGCGCATCTGATTGGCCGCCAGGCACTCCATCACCCGTGCGGTGAGACCAGCCCGGTCGAGCCCGATATCCATGTCGAGCGCGGCTGCACCCTCGAAGAGACGGTCGAGATGCTCGTCCAGAAAGGCGATGCCGCCCTCGGTGACGCGCAAACCCTCCCAGACGCCATCGCCCAGAATGAAACCGGAATCGAAGACGGAGACGACCGCCTTGTCACGCGGCAAGAGCTCGCCGTTGACCGAAATCAGGATTTCGGCATTGCGCGGATCGTCTTCGTATTCGTGGGTGCCTGTCGCCATTTTGCCGCCCGATCATTGGAAATTTCCATGAAACGATTCCGGCAAAGCCGGGGCGCGGGCGGCTGTCAAGGGCAGGGGATGGCGAAGCCCCGCGCGAGGCGGGACATCAATTGCGGTATTGCTGAATGCGGGTCGTGCGGAGCCCCGCAAGACCGTGAGACTCGATCGACATCTGCCAGGAGAGAAACTCCTCGACTGTCAGGGTATAGCGCGAGCAAGCTTCATCGAGGCTCAATAAGCCGCCGCGGACGGCAGCAACAACCTCAGCCTTGCGGCGGATCACCCAGCGTTTGGTATTGGGGGGTGGAAGATCAGCAATCGTGAGCGGGCTTCCATCCGGTCCGATAACGTATTTCACTCGTGGTCGGACATGCTCGGCCATGGCAGACTCTTATACAAACTCACCAACTGAGCTCGTTATAAGGTGGCACGGCTTAACAAGCGTCTAACCATCCGTAACGGAAATCTTAAGCGCGACCGGAGCATTTTTTTAGAAACAGCAGGCGCTTGACAGAAGGTCGCAAGCGCTGCAACCAAAGCCCATGCTGGACATCGATCTTGAGCTGCCAGGTCCGCGCAGCAAAGCCCGCGTCCTCGTCGCTATGTCCGGCGGGGTCGATTCCTCCGTTGCTGCCGCGCTTGTCAACGCGGCTGGCTACGAAACCATCGGCGTGACCCTGCAACTCTATGATCACGGGGCGGCGACCCATCGCTCTGGGGCTTGCTGTGCGGGGCAGGACATTCATGATGCCAAACGCGTGGCGCAGGCGCTCGGCATTGCCCATTACGTTCTCGATTATGAAAGCCGTTTCCGCGAGGCGGTGATCGAACCTTTTGCGGCGAGCTATCTGTCGGGCGAGACGCCGGTGCCTTGCGTCGCCTGCAATCAATCGGTGAAATTCCTTGACCTCTTAGACACGGCCCGCCAGCTCGGGGCCGCTGCCATGGTGACCGGTCATTATGTGCGCACGCGCTCCGTCGGGGCCCGACGTGCGCTTTTCCGACCCGTCGATGCAGATCGCGACCAAAGCTACTTCCTTTATGCCACGACGGCCGAGCAGCTCGACTTCCTGCGCTTCCCTCTGGGCGATTTCACCAAGCCCGAGGTGAGGGCTCTGGCGGCCGAGATCGGTTTGAGCGTGGCGGAGAAGAGCGACAGTCAGGACATCTGCTTCGTGCCGCAGGGGCGCTACAGCGACGTGATCGAAAAGCTGAAGCCCAATGCGGCCGACGAGGGCGATATCGTACATATCGACGGGCGGGTGCTCGGTCGCCACCGAGGGATCATGCATTACACGGTCGGACAGCGGCGCGGGCTCGGCATTTCGGCTGCCGAGCCGCTGTTCGTCGTGCGGCTGGATGCCGCAGCAAAGCGCGTCATCGTCGGTCCCCGCGAGGCTTTGGCGACGCGCCGTTTCCGGCTGCGCGACCTGAACTGGCTCGGCGACAGCGACCCCTCCACCTGGACGGATGGGCAGGATGTCTATGCCCGGGTGCGCTCCACGCGCCCGCCGGTCAAAGCGTCACTTTCCGTGCAAGCCGGTGAAGCTTCTGTCATTCTCGACGATAGCGAGATGGGTGTGGCGCCGGGGCAGGCCTGCGTCTTCTACGATCGAGATGCCTCCGATGCGCGTGTTCTGGGCGGCGGCGTGATCGCCCAGGAGACGACGAACGAACAAGCCTGCGCCGCCTGAGCGGATCGTTTGGCGGCTCCAGGCTGGCGCACGCGGCCCGACTGTGCCGCCAAAACCCCCGTTTCTGCTTGGAACTCCGCTCGCAGCGCCACGTTACCTGAGCGACCCACCCAATCGATAGAAGGAGGCATCCCATGGCAGAAACGAATGTGCCCGGCGGCAAGAGCGAGACGGAACGCAAGGCCGATGAGACCAAGCGCAAAGCCGAAGACGTTCGCCACGATCTCAACGCCGAATTCGAGATTTTGAAGGCGGATGTCGCCGAACTCAGCACCCGGATATCAGATTTGCTGCGCACCGGCGCCCGCGAAGGAAAAGACATGTTGAACGAACGCGCCGATTATTACCGCCGCGAAGGTCGCAGGCGTGCCGATGCAGCCATGTCCGAAGCCGAGGCTCTGTCTGATGATCTGAGCCAGTCGATCAGTCGCAATCCCTTCACTGCCGTTCTTGTGGCGTTGGGGCTGGGCTTTCTCGTCGGCGCCATTTCCCGGCGCTAGTTTTCATGCTCAGGCTGCTTTCTTCGATCAGCTTTGCCTACGGCGCTGCAAATCTGCGGCGCCGTATCCGTGTCATGGCGCGACAGGCCATTCTCATGGCGATCGGCGCCGTCATTCTGCTTTACGCGCTCGGTTTCGGGCTGGTGACACTTCATATCTGGCTCTCCAGCCTGTGGGGTTCGCTTGTGTCCGCGGGCGTGATCGGCGCCGTGCTTTTCGTCATCGGGCTTATCGTGCTTCTTCTGGCGCTGAGGCCTCACCGGGAGCAGGCGCGTTCCGTTGAACAGCCTCTCAGCCAGATGAGCGCAACCGCGCATGATACCTATGACCGGATGCAGCGCTCGCTTCGGCAAAGCGGTTCGCCGCTCGCCAACCCGGTCGTGCAGGCGGCGGGCATCGCCCTCATCATCGGCGTCCTTCTCGGCCGCCGCTAACCTTCGCGCAATTGTGCCGGCTTGTGCTGGTCACACTCACACATGTTTGGGCCGCTCGTCTCTCGTTGAGGCGGGCGGCCTTTACAGTTTCGTGCTTTGAAAATTCACGGTCGATGCAGCAGCAGAACGAGATCGCCGAAATCTGAAAGTTCATCCGCCAGTGGCAGATGCGCCGCCGTCGCAAGATCGATACCGCCCTCCCAGATCATTCCACCTGCCACATAGACCAGGAAGACGAGGCCCACATAGGAGATCCAGCGGTGGCGAACGAGAAGCTTCACAATGAGGCTTGCTGCGAGCGCCATCAGCGCGATCGAGAGCACGAGACCAAAGACGAGGAGAAGCGCGTTGCCCCGGGAGATCGAGGCGACTGCGAAAACATTGTCGATGGACATGGAGACGTCCGCAACGGCGATGGAGACGAGCGCCTGCATGATCCCGGCTCCGTCTGCTTGCCGCTCGTTTTCCGTCGTTTTGGCGTTGGCCATCTCTGCTCCTGTCGGGCCCTTCTCGCCGACGTCGCGGTAGAGCCGCCAACAAACCCATAAGAGGAGCAAACCGCCGGCCAGCACGATGCCTGGTATGCCGAGGAGATAGGTGAAGAGGATCGCGCCGAGGATTCGGATGGTGGCCGCCAGACCGATGCCGCAGAGGATGGCGGGTCGCCGCAATTGCGGCGGAAGTGCCGAGGCCGCAAGGCCGATGACGAGTGCATTGTCCCCGGACAGGACGACATCGAGCCAGACGATCGACAAAAGCGCGAGGAGGCCTTCCCACATCAGCTCATCCCCTCAACTGTGTTCGCAGGGGGCATTGCCGCTGTGGTTGTTCGCGGCTCTTGAGGTGTGCGCAATCGGACGGGCGCATCGGGCGACGAAGGCAAAGGGTGAGGGAAGGCTATCAAAGCCTCTCTCCGACATCGTGGCGGCGGGCTCCGATTTCCAGTGGGTGCGCCCCAATGAAGCATTAGGGAAGCATTTGAGGTCGCAGCGACAATCTAGCCGTGTCCGGATGCTGCGCTTGGCTCCGCGGGAGAACCGCCAAAATGCTTTCCGATCTCTTTCCGCCTCCGAGATAGCCGGGTTCTGCGCGGTAACCTTCCTCTCATTTTCTCGCGCTATAGTCCTCCTGCAGGCCGTGCTCAGCCCGGTCCGGAGGGGATACGATGCTTCACTCGAAGGCGCTGCCTGGCAGCGCGTCCGATGTGCCAATCGCAGAAAATCCAGCCGATGCTCGGTTGGAGGGATCCCGCTTTGGGCGGCACACCCAATTGCAGCGGGAGGATGGTGCGCCACGTGAGGCGGAGACACGCGCCGCGGAGACGCCCAATGCCGTTGCCGACAAGGTGACGGATCTTCTCGACTTTCGCCGCCGGGGAGCCGTGCGGCTGCAGACGGCGATCGACGCCCATCTGGTGTTTGCGGAAAACAGCGTCTCGCGCTGCATCATCCGCGACCTTTCCACCGCCGGGGCGCAGCTCGAGGTCGAGGAGGGCGTCAAGCCGGACAGCGAGATGATCCTCGCAGTGCCTCAGGTGAATATCGCGATCGTTTGCGAGCTCGCCTGGCGGCGCGGCAAACGCATGGGCGTTCAGTTCTGCCGCGGGCGTATTCCATCCGACAAGATCGCCGAGATGATGAAGCTCTGACAGGGACGATCGCGCATCACGCGTTCGTCCGTGCGGTTCTTCCTTCAGCCAACAGGATCGTCGGACTGGTTTAAGCCGCCCCTTGAGAGCCAGCAGCGCCGGGATCCAGCTGTTGTCGGCACACCGGCCGTCGCACGAATTCCACCCGGCCACCGAGACGCACAAACCTCGCACTTGCGGCAGACAACGGGTGCAAGGGGCGCAGGATCGTCGCCTCGGCATACCCCGCAATCTGTCTGGCAAAAGCGTGACGCAGAAGCGTTAGGTCTCGTTCGTCCAGACGATTGACGCCTCAGGCTTCGGATTGCGGTGCGGTGAAACGCGTTGTGCCGCCGAATGCCTTTGAAAACCGGAGTCTTATTGTCTACTTTATGTCCGTTCAAAAGTGCGATCCTATTGTCAGGCGCTTGCGCAGAGAGGTTTCATGGCACTGAGGCACGGGCAGGGTAGTGAAGCTGCGGAGATGGTCCCCGCTGAACGGGAGACGAATATCGTCGCCTTTCCCGCCTGCGAAGCCTTCGGGCCGAGGGCATCGGATGCGCGCGGTCTGACGCAAGCGGAAGAGATCGAACTCGACCGTCTGCGCTGGTTCGTCCTCAAAAGCCTGTTGTCGTCTCAAACCGATCTCGAGCGAGCCTGTTTCGTGCTTGCCGCCGAACCGGATGCGTCGCTCGAGCGCTTCGCGATCGCCTTCTTTCGGGCGATGTCTTCAAAGGCGCGCCGGCAGCTCGTTTTCTATCGACCGGGCACGCGCAATTTCTCCACGGATGAAGCCTGGCTTCTGCGACTAATGGGGGCATGGCGCTCAGGCGACGAAATGAGCGTTCGCGCGTTAATCGCCTGGAGGGTCAAACCCGAAGGGCATCGCTGGCTGCGTTTCTTGTCGCGCGGGCTGGCATTTGCTCTCGTTGCGGAAACCCCTTGAAGCTGGAAAGCAGCTGGTCTAGTTTAGAGGTATTCTAATTTAGGCAGACGCCGAATCGTACCGATGGAGGGCATAATGGGTCTGGTGGCAGCAAAGATCGAACCGAGCGCGAAACAGGATATCGTCGAGGGTCTCACGCAGAGTCTCGCCGAGACCGCTGTGGAAATGACAAAGGCGCAGAATTTCCACTGGAACGTCACCGGCATGGCTTTTGGCCCGCTGCACGAGCTGTTCCAGAAAATGTATGAGGACCACTTCGAAGCGATGGACGTCCTCGCCGAGCGGGTCAAGGCGCTCGATGCGCATGCGGAAGGCCGCTATTCGAAGTATCTGGAACGCAGCGCCGTGGAAGAGCATGACGGCCATGCGACCGATCGCGAGATGGTTGCAGCACTCCTGGCCGACCAGGAAACGCTGTCGTCGACGCTTTCGGCTCTCTGCAGCGTTTCAGAAAAGCACGGCGATTGGGCGACCAACGACCTCGCGACCGAGCGCGTCGCTGCGCACGACAAGTTCGCCTGGATGCTGCGGTCTCATCTCGGCGAAAACGCCTGATCTTCTTCTGAGTTCGAGGGGGGCGTCAGTCCCCGCTTACTGTTCTTCGTCAGGGGCTGGTGCGAACGCGCCGGCCCCTGATGCGTTTATTTGTCCCGTGATGCAAGCGAAGGAGGCTCGAATGAGCAGCCAGGGGTTTTATGGGCATGCTGGCCGGCCACCAGCCGAAGTGTTCCCGGTGGCGCGAGAAAGCGACAAGGCGCGGCTCGCCGCGGAAAGGCTTGAGAGGGAGCTCGAGGAAGGGCTTGAGGAGACATTCCCCGCAAGCGACCCGCCGGCCCCGACGCAGCCGCACAAGAAGGTCGACGAGGATTGATTCATGCCAAGCGGCGGCGGGGCTCAGGACGTGCCGATCCGAAGACGCGTCCTTGCCTCACGCCTCGAAGCCTCACGCCTCCAGGCCTCACGCGTCGACGGTGAGCTTGTCGAGCGGGCAGGGGACACCCTGCTTTTCGCATTTTCGACGATAGGCGGTTGCCCAAAAGGGAAGGCCGCCCTGTTCCTTCAGTCTCTCAACCAGTGCCGTCAGGAAGGCCTTCTTGTCGTCCTTGCTGTCGAGCCGCTTGAATGAAGCCTTGTCCTCCCGCGACATGCTGCAGCCGATGCAGCGGCCTTTGCGCTTAAATTTGCACACGTCAATGCACGGCGAAGGTGCATTCTTCCACGTCTTGGTCATGCGGCCCTGGCGGTCTCGGTCAATCAATGAGGGACATCTCGCAATCCTGCGAGCAGCCTGAAACATTTGTCGAGCGGCTGCCTACGTCAAGTGGGGACAATTGTCCTGCGCAACCGTTTTAACGGCCTTGCTTGCGCGCTATCCCTTCCGTTGGCAGGTTGACGCGAGAGGCCAAGCGACAAGCGGGCCCATCACGGCAGATTTGTCGACGCAAGATTCCGGGAAGGCAGAAGCTACAAGTGGTCGTTGCAGAAAGTGAAGCCAGATTCAGAAGGATTGCCGACAGCGCCCCGGCCATGATCTGGGTGACCGACGCAGAAGGCCGCGTCATCTTCGCCAATCGCTACTATGAGACGGTTCTGGGCGCTCCTGCTGTGACAATGCTTGGCGATGGCTGGCAGCGTGCGGTGCTGCCGGAGGATCTGCCGAGCTTCTATGCCGCCTTCATGACCGCCTTTGCTGCTCGACAGTCGTTTCGCGTCGAGATCCGCTTCATCGACAAGCATGGCCAGGCCAGATGGTACCGCTGCGCGGGTGCGCCGCGATATGATTCCCTTGAGCGCTTCCTCGGTTTCACCGGCTGCAACCTCGATATTTCTGAGGGCAAGCGCGCCGCTGAAGAATCGCGCCGCAACGAGTTGCGCTTCAGGGCCATCGCGGAATCGATGCCGCAGATTGTCTGGTCGGCCCTGCCGGACGGGCGCCTCGATTACTTCAATCAGCGCTGGACGGAATATACCGGCCAAACGGGTGCGGACGCCGTCGAGAACTGGCCGCAGATCATTCATGCGGACGACAGGGACCGCACCGGGCGGACCTGGGAGGCGTCGCTTAACACCGGGGAAACCTACGAGATCGAATACCGCTTGCGTCGCCATGACGGCGTCTACCGGTGGTCGCTCGCCCGGGCACTGCCGGTCTATGACGAGGCGACCGGGGAGATCCTGCGCTGGTTCGGCACCTGCACCGACATCGAAGATCAGGTGGCGGCACGCCAGGCTCTCGCCCGCTCGCAGGAAGAGCTGGAAAAGGTCGTCAGCGAGCGGACCGCCGCTCTTCAATCTGCCAATGAGCAATTGCGCAAGGAGATCATCGAGCGCGAGCATGCGGAAGAGGCCTTGCGCCAGGCCCAGAAGATGGAGGCGATCGGCCAGCTCACGGGTGGCGTCGCGCACGATTTCAACAATCTTCTGACGGTGATTTCCGGCAATCTGGAGCGGCTTCTGCGGCGTCTCGACGACGACGCGCCCGATCTCGGGCGCATCCGGCTTGCGGCAGAACACGCCATGCGGGGTTCGAAAAGGGCGGCCGAGCTCACCGAAAGGCTCCTCTCGTTTGCCCGCCGGCAGCCGCTCAGACCGAAGCCTGTCGACGCGACGCAATTGGTCATGGGCATGGCGGATCTTCTCGAACGCACGCTCGGCGAGCAGATCGAATTGAAAACCGAGGTCGATGATGATGTGTGGCCGGCTACGGTCGATGCCAATCACCTCGAAAGTGCCATCCTCAATCTGGCCGTCAATGCACGCGATGCCATGCCGGGGGGCGGGGTCCTGACGATCTCGTTGAGCAACCAGGCTGTTGAGGCTAAGGGCTCCGCCGATGTCGATCCTGATATGCTGCCGGGCGATTACGTGCGCCTGTGCATCTCCGATACGGGCACCGGGATGAGCCAGGAGACGCGCGCCCATGCCTTCGATCCGTTTTTCACGACCAAAGAGATCGGTGCAGGAACCGGCCTTGGCCTGTCGCAGGTCTATGGCTTCTTGAAGCAATCGGGCGGTGGCATCACGCTCAACTCGGAAATGGGCGAAGGAACGGAGATCTGCCTGTTCCTGCCGCGCTCCAGTGAGAACCTGCAGAATATCTTGGGTGAGAGCCTTGCTGCGACGACGGCGCTTTCTGCAAAAGCCGGCGAAGGAACCATCCTTGTCGTCGAGGACGACGACGATGTTCGTCGCCATTCCACCAGCCTTCTGGCCGAGTTGGGCTATCGCGTTTTAGAGGCAGGGGACGGAGAGAGGGCTCTTGCGCTCTTGCGCGACAACGCGGACGTCGACCTGCTCTTCACCGATGTCGGGCTTCCCGGCGGCTTGAACGGTCGCGCGCTTGCCGAAAGGGCGCTTGCGGAAAGGCCAGATATCCGCGTGCTTTTCACCTCCGCTTATGCGCATGAGGTGTTCAAGAGCGAAGACAATCTGGGCAAAAGGGCTGAGATCCTGGCAAAACCTTTCGACAGCGCACTCCTGGCGGGGCGGCTTACAGCGCTTCTTTCCGAAGAGCCGCCGGCCGGAAAGCCTGGCGATCCGGCACACGAGCCCGTCATCTTGCTCGTCGAGGACGAAATGCTGATCTCGATGCTGGCAACGGAGCTGCTTGAGGAACTCGGCCTCGGGGTCGAAACTGCGACCAGCGCGGCCCAGGCGATGGGGGTGCTTTCGCAAGATCCCGCGCGGTTTGATGTTGTGATGATCGATATCGGGCTGCCGGACCGCAACGGTGATGAGCTGGCGGACGACGTGCGCGCTCTTCGTCCTGAGGTGCCGATCATCTTTGCGTCCGGCCGTTCCTCCTCCGAGCTGGAGGAGACCTACCGCCACGACCGAAAGATTCGGGTCGTCTCAAAGCCTTATGATGGTCGGGCCTTGGCCGCGAAGCTCTCCGAGCTTGGCGTTTGCGTGCGCCCTGCGGCGCCCTTCTGACAGAAATTTAAGTCGCTCTTCCTGCTTGCGGCGCGGTAACATGAAATCTCTTTATGTGCCTGGTCGGCCCCCGCGTCGGCTGTTTAAAGGTCGCGACAGCGGAGCGCCTCTTTGTCCTTTGTGAAGCAGGTCATTGTCGTCGCTTTGATCGGAGCGACCGCGCTCGCAGGCTATGCAGCCTTCGATACATGGTTCAATGGGAGCCGCGGCAGCGAGGAGGCGCGGGCCGCGCGCGGGCCTGCGACCATCGCTGTAGAAGTCGCAGATGCCAAGGCGCAAACAATCGAGCGCAGCTTCGATGCGGTCGGCTCCACGCGTGCCCGCCGTTCCGTCGAGATCGTGCCCCTCGCTTCGGGCCGGATTACCGAGCTTTTCTTCGAAGCGGGCCAGAAGATCGAGGCGGGCGCGCCGCTGTTGACGCTCGACGACGATATCGAGGCAGCTGACGTCAAGGAGGCGGAGGCGAAACTGCGTGAGGCTGAGCTTGCGCTGGAGCGAGCTCGTTCGTTGCATCAGTCGAACACGGTCACGGCTGCGACCGTGGACAGTCTCACGGCGGCACGTGTGACAGCGGAGGCTGAGCTGGAGCGAGCGCGGCGCCGGTTTGCGGACCGCACGGTGCGGGCGCCGTTTTCCGGCATTGCGGGATTGCGTCGGATCGACCTTGGCGCACGGGCTGACGACCAGACCGTGATCACCACACTTGACGATCTCTCCTCCGTGGAAGTCGAGTTCGGTCTGCCGGAAACCGCCTTCGGCGAGGTCAAGAGCGGGTTGCCGGTTTTTGCACGTAGCGCGGCTTTCCCCGACAAGACCTTTTCTGGTGAGATCATCGCCATCGATAGCCGCATCGATCCGGCTTCGCGCGCCTTCAAGGTCCGGGCGTCCATTCCCAATGAAGATTTCGTTCTGCCGGCCGGTATGTTCATGACGCTCTCGGTGGTCCTCGATCAGCGCATCGGGGTGATGGTGCCGGAAGAGGCGGTGATGGTGGAGGGCGATGGCGCCTATCTGTTCGTGGCAGAGGGTGAGACGGCGCGGCGGCGTGCCGTTCAACTGGGCCAGCGCCAGAGAGGCGCGGTGGAAATTTCGAAGGGGCTCGCGGACGGTGAAGCCGTCATCGTGCGCGGCGTGCAACGCCTGCGCGACGGGTCCCAAATCCGCATCGTCGAAGATGCCGATGACAGCAAGGCGGCGGCGGACGCTGACGGTATCGGATGATTCTCTCCGATATCAGCATCAAGCGGCCGGTTCTCGCCGCAGTCGCCTCGATCCTGATTGTGGTCTTCGGGCTTGCGGCGATCTTGAGCATTCCGATCCGAGAACTGCCGGACGTCGATACCGCCGTCGTCACCGTCACCACGTCTTATGCCGGGGCGGCGCCTGAAATCGTCGATACGGATATCACCGAGACGATCGAGGGGGCGGTGGCCGGCATCAGCGGCGTCAAATCGATCAGCTCCGAAAGCCGTCGCGGCCGCAGCCGCACCACAATCGAATTCGTCATCGGCCGCAACATCGACGAGGCGGCGAACGATGTCCGGAGCGCTGTTGCGCGCGTGCGCGGCGACCTGCCGGATGATGTCGACGAACCGCAGGTGGTCAAGAACGACGCCGATGCGGACCCCGTCATCCGCCTTGCGGTGACCGACCCCCATATGTCGTCGGCGCAGATCACCGACTATCTGCAGCGCTATCTCGTCGACAGGCTGGCGACGCTCGATGGGGTCGCCAATGTCGAAATTTTCGGCGAGCGCAGCTATGCGATCCGCATCTGGCTCAATCGCGAAGCGATGGCGGCGCGCAATCTGACCGTTGCCGATGTGGAAGATGCGATCCGCCGCAACAATGTCGAATTGCCGGCCGGAGATCTGGAATCCTCGCGTCGTCAGCTCGCCGTGCGGGTCGACAGTCGCGTCGCCGGCGTGGACGCCTTCTCCAATATCGTCGTCGATCGTATCGCCGGTTTTCCGGTTCGGCTGAAGGATATCGCGCGGGTTGAACTCGGCGTGGAAGATGACACGACGCTCGTTCGCCTCAACGGCGTTGAGGCGGTCGGTCTCGGCATTTCGCGTCAGTCCCAGGCCAATACGATCGCCATCTCGCGTGCCGTTGCCGGCGAGCTGGAGCGTATCCGCCCGACTCTGCCCGAAGGGATGGAAATCACCGTCGGCTCCGATGATGCCGTCTTCATCCAGGCCTCAATCCGGGAAGTTCTGACGGCGCTTGTGATCTCGCTTGTCCTCGTCGTGCTCGTCATTCTGGCGTTTCTGCTTTCCGTGCGCGCGACGCTGGTGCCGGCCGTCACCATCCCGGTGTCCTTGATCGGCTGCTTCATTCTCATTTCGGCGCTCGGTTTTTCCATCAATGTGTTGACGCTGCTCGCGCTCATTCTTGCGATCGGGCTCGTTGTCGACGACGCGATCGTGGTGCTGGAGAACATCCAGCGCCGCATTGATGAGGGGGAGACGCCGATGGTGGCGGCATTCCTCGGCTCCCGGCAGGTGACGTTTGCCGTTCTCGCAACCTCGCTCACTTTGATCGCCGTCTTCATCCCGATCTCTTTTCTGCAGGGACAGGCGGGACGGCTCTTCACCGAATTCGGCTTCGTCATGGCGAGTGCCGTGGCGATCTCCACCTTCGTCGCTTTGACGCTGTGCCCCGTGCTCGCGTCGCGGCTCTTGAAGCGGCACCGACATCCGGCGGGCCAGGACGACAGCGGTCGGCCATCGCGGTTCCGACGTGGGTATGAAGCGCTGCTGAAGCGTGCGCTCAACATGCCCCTTGTGGTGATCTCTGTCGCTCTCGTCGTCGCGGCAGGCGGCATTCTTCTTTATCAGGAGCTGCCGCGCGAGCTGACGCCCAAAGAGGATCGTGGCGTCATCTTCATTCCGCTGACCACGCCGCAGGGATCCACCACCGCCTATACCGACGGCGAAGTGCGCGTGCTGGAGCGGGAGCTCGAGCCGCTTCTTCAAGGCGCGGACGTGCGTTCGGTTTATTCGATCGTCGGCTCCTGGGGCCGACCGTATCGGGCTTTCGTGCTGGTGCGCCTGGCGCCCTGGGAGGAGCGCGAGCGGGGGCAGGCGGAGGTGCAGCGCGACATCGTTCCGGCCGTCGGCAAGGTGATCGGAGCGACCGGATTTCCGGTAACTCCTGCGGGCCTTGGGCTTCGCGGTAGCAGCACGCCTCTGCGTGTGGTGGTCGGCGGCCCCGACTTCGAAAGCGTGAAGGAATGGGCCAATGCGCTCTTGGACAAGGCGCGGCAGAATGAGGGGCTGCGCAACGCCGAGCTCGATTTCGAAGAAAATCAGCCGCAGGCCGACATTCGCATCGACCGCGAGCGCCTGGACGATCTCGGTGTCAGCGTTCAGACGGTCGCGCAGACGTTGCAGACCATGTTCGCCTCGCGCGAAATCTCCGACTGGGTCGACCGCGGGCGCGAATATCCGGTGATCCTGCAGGCGCGCGAGGAAGACCGCCGTGTGCCTTCCGATATCGGCAACATCTTCATGCGCGCCGGTGACGGGGAGAACCTCTTCCCCTTGTCATCCGTCGTGAGCGTCAAGGAGGCCGCGGCCGCACCAGAGCTGCGCCGCTACAATCGCCTGCCGTCCATCACATTGGAGGCGGCGCTCGCAGAGAACTACGATCTCGGCTCCGCCATCGATTTCATCCGCGAGGCGGCCGCCGAAAGCCTGCCGCCGGAAGCTCAGATCGCGTTTGCCGGCCAGTCGCAGCAATATCTCGAAACGTCGAGCGGCGTTGCCGTCACTTTCGGCCTTGCAATCCTGATCGTATTTTTGGTGCTGGCGGCGCAGTTCGAGAGCTTCATCCATCCGCTCGTGATCATGCTCTCGGTGCCGCTCGCCTTCGCAGGTGCCATCTATGCGCTCTATTTTGCCGGGCTTTCGCTCAATATCTACAGCCAGATCGGCATCATCCTGCTGGTCGGTCTGATGGCGAAGAACGGTATTTTGATCGTCGAATTCGCCAATCAGCTGCGCGACGAAGGCATGGAGGTGCGCGAGGCGGTGATCGAAGCGTCGATCCTGCGCTTTCGCCCGATCATCATGACGGTGATTTCGACGGTGCTGGGGGCCGTGCCGCTGGTGCTCGCCTCCGGCGCCGGAGCCGAAAGCCGAAGCGCGATCGGCGTCGTCATCGTCGGGGGGCTGATGCTCGCGTCGCTGCTGACGCTCGTCGTGACGCCCGTGCTCTACGATCTTCTGGCGCGGTTCACCGAGCCGAGGGGCGCGGTTGAAAAGCGGCTTGCGGCCGAACTGCCGCCCAGCGGGCGCCGTACATAACGCCCGCTCGGAGCTGCGAAACGAGAGAGATGCAGCTTCTAGGTTGACATCATCCGGGGGATTTCGACCCCCATCGTCAAACGATCGATCTCGTCACCTGCGTCGCCGCTGTGCCCTGGATTGCGCACCATCAGGTCTTCGAGTGTGTGCTGGTCGAGCACTTCCGTGAAGGCACCAAGAGCCTGGCTGAAGATACGGTTGACCGGGGAGAGCGGCCGGATGGAGCAATCGATCGTTTCGCCGAAGCAATCCGCCTCCACGCTCGTCGCCTCGGTGAGGCGCACGACATCGCCGAGATGGATTTCAGCCGGCGCGCAGGCGAGACGCACGCCGCCTGTGCGGCCGCGCATGGTCTTCAAGAAGCCGCCCTGCACCAGGAGTGCGACGAGCTTGGCGACGTTGTGCTCCGTGATGAGGGTCGCGCGCGCGATCTCTCCGGCATTCGTCTGGCGTCCGAGACGCGCGCAATGCAGCAAAATCCGCAGCGCCTGACTGGTCTGTTTCGTGAGCCGCATGGGATTGCGCTCCTAAATGTTCGGCATGTCCGGATTCGGGACGGACACGCTCCTGTCTGCAATATGCCTTCGGCCCGAAGAGCGTCAACGGGTGCGTCAAAATACCGTGCCGGTAAGTTGTGAAAACAGCAGGCTTTAGCGCAGACGATGCAGCGCCGTTGCGAGGTTCTCTTCCATTTGCTCCAGAACGGCGGCGGCGCTTCTGAGGGCTTCCGGCGAGAAGTCGCGCGTGGCGATCTCCGCGAGTCTCCTCCAGACGGCATCGATGGAGCCGAGCCTCGCTTCGCCGTCGCGGCTCAAGCGCACGACGCTTCTCCGGTGATCGGAGCGGTGGCTGTCGCGCTCGATCAGGCCGACCGCCTCGAGTCGTTCCAGCATCTTGCTGATTGTCGGGGGGCGCACGCGCAACTCCCGGGAAAGCGAGGAGGGCGAGTGTTCGCCATTCTCATATAAGGCGCGCAGCAGCTTGTCCTGGCCGGGATGGATGCCGATCTCGGCCAATTCGATGCCGAGAAGGGCACGGCAGAGTTTGGCGGCTTCGACGAGCATTGTAACCGCGTCGAGACGGAGTTCGTCGCAACCGAGGACGGCGGTGGAACTGGAAGCCGTCTCTCGAGGATTGCCGTCAGGATCGGATGGATTCATTCACGCTCAGAGTTATCGTGTGCCGCGTCATCCTCGGTGATGTCGCGGCGGCGGCTGGCGCGCATTAAAGTGCTTTAATTCGCTGTTCGCCTCCTGCGCCCTGAGGGCCGGGGAACCAGCTCGTGTCGATCTCATAATAATGGTCTGCGAAATCTATCAGCGTCATTGCGCGCTCTTCGCTCGGAAACGAGATCCAGCGTCCCTGGCGAGCGACGAGGCCATCCTCTTTGAGCTGCTTCAGGGCATTGCTGACGGAAATGTTGCTGAGACCGATCATGTCGCCGATCACATCCTGCTGCAGAGGCAGCTCGAATGCGTCGGCATATGAGGGCTCCATGATCCGCAGGCGCGCCCGACATTGCAGAAGAACCAGGAGGACCCGAAGGGCGGCTGGCATGCGGCCGGTGGCCCGCAGGCGGTCGAGAACCGCTGCATGGTCGATCATGGCAAAGGTGTAGAAGAGCGCCGTGAGCTTCGAAGATTTCGAGAAGACGCCACGGAGACCCGATTTGGGGAACGGACAGATCACCCCATCGGTCGCGGCCGCGATGCCACAGGTGCTCTCGGCGAAGGCGATCTGATTGGTGCCGACGATGTCGCCCGGGAAATGCAGGTCGAGGATCTGACGGCGGCCGTCGGGGGTATGAATGAAGGTGTAGACCCAGCCAGAATCGAGAACGAAGAGACGGTTCGGCTCGCCTTCGTCGACCAATGTCTCGTGCCGCCTTACCGTGCGGCTTTCGCGTTCTAATTCGCTGAGCAAGCGTTTCTCGGCGTCACTCAGGACGACGTAATGGGATATCTTGCGAGCGAGGCAGCTTTCGTCCCCATGCATGGTGCCTGTTCCGTTCCCCCTGCCAGGCGATCGAGGCAAGGCAAAGCCCCGGAGGCTCCTGGTCACATGAAGTTGGTCAAGCCGCCGAAATCCACCGAGCCGTGGAAGCTTCAAACCAGCGACAAACGCTCTAAAACTATTCTATGGACGATTCTTCTAGCATGATTTGATGTTTCCCGCCCAATCGTACAATCCTGGAAGAGTCTGCCCCTTCGTCTCCCGCCCGCCCCATAGGTGACGCCAGCGTGCCGCTTTCCAGGCTTTTGTACGAACCGCCGGCTTCCCAAGAGCCGCCACCGTCCCCGCCGAGCCCTTCGCTCGCCCGCACGGCTGCGCTCGTCGGTGTCCTCGGGGCATTCATCGTTCTCGCTGCCGTCGCATCGATCTCCTACCTGCAGTGGCGCGATCTGACGGAGAATATGCGTAGCTCCACGGCCAGCTCGGCGTTTTTTCTGGCTGACCATGCGGCGAGGCTTTTCGAAGTCTCCGATCTCGCGCTTCGCAAGGCGGCGGACGCCATCGGTGAGCGCGATTGGGACGAGATCGAAGCCTCGCGTTCCCTTCAGGACGAGCTCGTCGCCCTGCGTGCCGACCTTCCCTATGTCGATGAATTGTGGGTCAATGACAGTACGGGAGAGTTGCGTCTCACCACCTTTCGCTTCCCGGCCCCCAAGGCCAATCTCTCCGACCGCGATGTGTTTCAGGCCCACCGCACGCAGGATGCGGGTCTCTTCGTCGGCCAGCCGATTATCGGGCGGGTGACGGAAAGGCCGACATTTCTTGTCAGTCGCCGGCTCGGCGGGGAGGAGTTCAAAGGCATCGTTTCGGCGAGCCTGGCACTCGACTATTTCAACACCTTCTGGAAGCGGATCCCGTTGCCACCCGATGCGAGGGTCGCGCTCTTCAGAAAGAGCGATCAGTCGGTTTTGGCAAGTTTCCCACAGGCGCCCTCCGACGCGGCGCCGATCCCTTTCAATGCGGCGCTCGAGGGGATGATCGCCCAAGATCCGGTGGAGGGAAGCTACACCAACCTCGCGCAGGAAAAGGACGTCAGGTTCGGTTCCTATCACCAGGTTGGCACTCTGCCCCTTTATGTTCGTGTCAGCGTGCCGCGGCAGGCGCTCTTTTCGTTCTGGGTGCGGCAGGCCCGACCGAACGCGTTTTTCGCTCTCGCGGCGATTTTGTCGCTTATCGCTCTTACGGTTTTCGCCCGCCATCAGGCTCGGCGCGAGGATGAAAGCCGCACCTTCCTCAAGGACGAGGTCGCCCGACAAACGGTGGCATTACGGGAGGAAACCCAGGCTCTCGAGGCGCTCAACGGCGCAAGCCGCATCCTTTCCGCCGAACTTGACCCCAGCCGCGCGATCCGCACCATCGTCCAGGCGAGCGTGGTGATGAGCGGGGCGCGCGCCGGCGCCTTTTTGCCGGCAGATCAGAAGCGGGCGGAGAGAAACGAGAGCGACCGTATCGTTGTCCGAAACGAGGATTTTCGGGCTGGTTTTCTCCGCTTTGTCGATGATCATCGTGGCGAGCTTCTGCGTTCCGGCCACAATATTTTGCGGGTGGACGAGACGCGCGAATGGACGGCGGAGGACGAGGCATCCGTTGTCGGCAGCTTCTTGGCCGTGCCGATCATCTCACGCTCGGGCGAAGTGCACGGCGAGCTCTTCCTTGCCCATTCGAGCCCGCATGCCTTCGGGGCGCGCGCGGAACGGTTGTCGGTCGGGCTTGCCGCTCAGGCCGCGATTGCGATCGACAATGCCAATCTTTTCGAGGCCGCGCAGAAGGAAATCGCGGCCCGCAAGGAAACCCAGGTCAAGCAGGAGCTCCTCATCCGTGAACTCCACCATCGGGTGAAGAACACGTTGGCGATCGTCCAGGCGATCGCCGGCATGACGGCACGTTCGGCCGAGAATATGGGCGCCTTCAACGATGCCTTCGCGGGCCGGTTGTCGTCGCTTGCCTCCACACATACCCTTTTGACGGAATGGGCCTGGCAGAAAGCGCCTCTGGGGGATCTCATCCGCGGGCAGCTCGAGCCCTATCTGGAGCGGGTTCAGCTTGAGGGCCCGAACCTGGAGGTTGGCGCTGCTCAGGCTGTCCCGATCGGCATGGCCATTCATGAGCTCGCGACCAATGCGATCAAATATGGCGCGCTTTCGCAGGCCGAGGGCCATCTCTCCGTCGTCTGGCGCGTCGATGATGATGCAAGCGGAGAAACGCTCGGAACGTTGTTTCTGGAATGGCGCGAAAGCGGGGGACCTCCCGCCGAACCTCCGACGCGTCGCGGCTTCGGCTCGCGGCTGTTGCGGGATGTCCTGAGGGTGCAGCTTCGCGCCCGCACGGAGATCCGCTTCGAACCGAAAGGTCTGGTTTTCGAGCTCGAAGTCCCCATTGCACCGATCGTCGTGACCGACTACCCTGGCGGAGCCGTCGAGGAGAGTGCTCATTCGTGACCGAACACGGTCCGATGTGCGCAATAAAGAACGGTCTTCCGAAAAAATATCTTCTCGCCGGAACCACTTTCGTTCCGTGGCGTTAAAAACGAGCTGCGTATTGCCGTTTGCCAGCAGAAGACTTTTTTGCAGGAGAAATAGCCCGTATGCCCGCCATGTGTGCAGGAGAGACAGCGGCACCTCTCCGCGATTGCCAGATCTTATTGGTAGAAGACGAAGCTTTGGTTGCAATGGACCTCGCCTACGAGCTCGAGAAGGCCGGGGCCGAGGTGACTTTTGCGTCGACGCTCGCGGAGGCGCTCGCCATCGCCAACAGCGACGATCCTCCTCATTCCGCGGCTGTGCTTGATATCAATCTGCGGGGTGAAGAGGTTTATCCGGCGGCCGAAAGGCTCGCCGAAACAGGCGTTCCCTTTCTGTTTTGTACAGGGCACGGCAAGCTGGAAGATGTCGCACCGCGCTTTCCAGACGCGCCGGTGCTGAACAAGCCGATCATCGGACGCCAGCTCGTTTGCGCCCTCGCGGCACTGCTCCCTTAAGAGGCTTGTCGGTCTAGCGCTCTTTCGCGCGTTGTCCCTCTCGATGTGCTCAGCTGGCCTTGGCCTTGTGCACCCGCCAAATGGCTCCGTTCGCTTCGTCCGTCAGGAGGTAGAGAGCTCCATCCGGCCCTTCGACGACGTCACGGATGCGTTGCGCGCGGTCGTGCAGGAGACGCTCCTCATGGCTCACTTCCTCGCCGTCCAGTTCGAGGCGAACGAGGGCCTTTGAGGCGAGGCCGCCGACGAAGATGTCCCCCTGCCATTCGGGAAACATGTCACCCTCGTAAAAGACCATGCCGGAGGGGGCGATGACCGGTGTCCACTGATAAAGCGGATCGACCATGCCTTCGGCCTGCGCCTTGCCGGAGCCGACGGGCGTGCCGTCATAATTGACGCCATAGGAGATGACGGGCCAGCCGTAATTCTTGCCGGGGCGGGCGATGTTGAGTTCGTCGCCACCCTTCGGGCCGTGCTCGATCTCCCAAAGCTCACCCGTCTCGGGATTGAGTGCGGCAGCCTGGACGTTGCGATGGCCGTAGGACCAGATCTCCGGCCGTGCGCCATCTCGGCCGACATACGGGTTGTCGTCTGGAACGGTGCCGTCCGGATTGAGGCGCACGATCTTGCCGAGATCTGAATCAAGCTCTTGCGCCTGCCCGCGGAAAGCGTCTGCAAATCGTTCGCCGAGTGTCACGAAGAGATGGCCGTCGCCGTCGAAGACGAGGCGCGAGCCGTAATGCGCGGTGCTTGCGACCTTCGGCTCTTGCGAGAAGATCACCTCCACATTCTGCATCGCCGTCCGGTCGTCGGAAAGTTTGCCGCGGGCGACCGCCGTCGACGTCGTGCCGCCGTCACCGGCTTCGGCATAGCTCCAATAGACGAGCCCGTTTTCTTCAAAGGCGGGATCGAGGGCGACGTCCAGAAGCCCGCCCTGACTGCGGTTGTCGACCTCGGGCAGGCCTGAAATCGGCTCCGATACGTCTCCGGCGGGCGTGACATGGCGCAGGTTTCCGGACCGCTCCGTCACCAGCATCGAACGATCGGGCAGGAAGGCGAGGCCCCAGGGGTGGGAAAGACCCTCCGCCACGGTTTCCACGGCGATCTGCGGCCCCTCGGTGGTGATCGTTTCCTGGGCAAGGCTGGTGTTGGCGAGAAGCGTCGCGGCGAGAACTCCGCCCGTCCGCAAAAACATGCCTTTGATCATGCTGATCCTCCGAAACTTCGCGGCGGGTGCGCGTCCGCCTTTGCGAACCAATCGGCGGAGAAGCCCCCAGTTCCCGTGGGTATGCCGGGAGCGGGATAACGTTCGCTTGAATGCCGGCGGCAAGCGTCGCCCTTACGGCCTTGTGCGCGGCTGGTTCATGCAGGACTGGCGCGATGCGCAACGACGTCGCGGGTCGGCCGGCGCATTTCAGCTTCTCGCATCGCCACCGGCGACCCGCCGGCGCTGAAGCCTGCAGGGGGCGGGGATGAAACTCAACGTATCTCTGTGAAATGCAAAAGATTTTCCGGCCGGCCTCGGCGAATTTCGTGCCGCTTTGCGACGTGAGCCGAAGGCATTCTGCGCCAGCGATCGGGAAAGCCGATTGAGGTCTGAAGGAAGACGATCAGGCCAAGCGCCGTCGCTGCCGTTTTGACCTTTGCGCCAGGTTCTCTAAAACCAGAGGCAACGTTTCATTCTCATTCCTCAACCAGCAGAGATAATTTCATGTGCGGCATTTGCGGCGAAGTGAGCTTCACCGGCTCGCAGGCCGATCCCTCAGCAATCGGGCGTATGCTCGATGTCCTCTCCGCCCGTGGCCCCGATTCCTCCGGGGCCGTCATCCGAGGCCGCGTCGGCCTCGGTCATCGCCGGCTCAAGATCATCGATCTGTCGGCGCGCTCCGAACAGCCTCTCGTGGATTCCGATCTCGGGCTCTCGATCGTCTTCAACGGCTGCATCTACAATTACCAGGAGCTGCGGACCGAGCTCGAGGCGAAAGGCTACCGGTTCTTCTCCACCGGCGACACGGAAGTGATCCTGAAGGCCTGGCATGCCTGGGGCGAGGATTGCGTCAACCGCTTCCACGGTATGTTCGCCTTCGCCATTCATGAGCGCGAAAGCGGCCGCGTGGTGCTGGCGCGCGACCGTTTCGGCATCAAGCCGCTCTATTTGTCGGAGACCGCGGGGACATTGCGTTTTGCCTCGTCGCTTCCGGCTCTCGTCAAGGCTGGCGGTGTCGACACCACGATCGATCCCGTGGCGCTGCAATTCTACATGTCGTTTCATGCGGTGGTGCCCGCGCCCTACACCATCCTCAAGGGCGTGCGGAAACTGCCGCCGGCCACGATCCGCGTGATCGAGGCCGACGGGACGAGCCGTGAAAAGGTCTACTGGGATCCGCGCTATGAGCGCACGAGCGAAGAGGTGACGCGCTCGTTTGGCGAATGGCAGGAGATGGTGCTCGATGCGCTGCGGACGGCCGTCGACCGCCGTATGGTCGCCGACGTGCCCGTCGGCGTGCTTCTTTCAGGCGGTGTCGATTCCTCGCTGATCGTCGGGCTTCTCGCCGAGGCCGGACAGAAGGATCTGATGACCTTTTCGATCGGCTTTGAGGAGGCGCATGGCGAGAAGGGTGACGAATTCGTCTATTCCGACATCATCGCCAAGCATTTCAACACCGATCATCACAAGCTGTTCGTGCCGTCGTCCGACCTCCTGAAGGAGCTTCCGGGCGCGATTTCGGCGATGTCGGAACCGATGGTGTCCTACGACAATATCGGCTTCTATCTGTTGTCGCGGGAAGTCGCGAAGCACATCAAGGTCGTTCAGTCCGGGCAGGGCGCGGATGAGGTTTTTGGCGGCTATCACTGGTATCCGCCGCTCGCGCATTCGAACAACCCGGCTGCTGATTACGCCAAGGTCTTCTTCGACCGCGATCACGACAAGCTGGGGCAGCATCTCTCTCCCGACTGGATGGCGGCCAAGGACGAGGCGCGTGCCTTCGTGGAGGCGCAATTCAACAAAGCCGGGGCAGAGGATCCGGTCGACAAGGCGCTTCGGCTCGATTCCACCATCATGCTCGTCGACGATCCGGTGAAGCGGGTCGACAACATGACGATGGCCTGGGGGCTGGAAGCCCGCGTTCCGTTCCTCGACCACGAGCTTGCCGAGCTTGCCGCGCGCATTCCGCCGGAGCACAAGCTTGCCGACGGTGGCAAGGGCATCCTGAAGGCCGTGGCGCGCGAGGTCGTGCCGAAAGAGGTGGTGGATCGCGAAAAGGGCTATTTCCCGGTTCCGGCGCTCAAATACATCGCCGGCGACACGCTCGACATGGTGCGCGATACGCTGACGAGCCAAGCCGCGCGCGAGCGCGGTCTCTTCCGAGAAGACTATCTCAACGCGCTCTTCGATGATCCGAGCGCTCATATCACGCCGTTGCGAGGGTCGGAGCTATGGCAGGTGGGGCTCCTGGAGCTCTGGTTGCAGAACCACGAGCTTTGATAGGGGGCTCTCATGGCACGCCGACCGGACAAGAAGGGCCAGGGCAAACGCGCCAATGTCGTTGGCCACAGGCTATTGCGCATGCGCGAGCAGGGCACGCGGCCGCATCTCGAGCAGGATAGCGACCGGCCGCACCCCAATGCGGTGATCGATTGCGGCTGGGGACGCGTCCTCTTCACGCAGACATTCGAGACGAGCGAGGCGATGATCGACAAGCTCGGGGCGGAGGGGCCGGACAGGCGCGACATCGCCTTTTACGTGCGCGATCCGCATGTCGTGCTGGCTGCTGCCCCGAACGAGCTCTTCCTCGATCCCTCCCACACCTACCGGCTCGATCTCACCACGTACCGCGCGAAATGGCGCAAGCTGCCTGGATTTTTCGTGCGGCGGCTGACGTCGCTGGCCGATGCGGAGACGGTCAACCGCATCTATGCGAGCCGCAACATGGTGCAGGTGGACCCGGAGTTCTTCTGGTCGAACCGAGACAGCCGGGCGCTCACATATTTCGTTGCCGAGGACGAGACGACGGGGGAGGTGATCGCCACCGTCACCGGCGTCGATCATCAGCGCGCCTTCAATGATCCGGAGCGGGGATCCTCGCTGTGGTGTCTCGCCGTTGATCCGCAGGCGCGTTATCCGGGCATCGGTGAAGCGATGGTGCGCCGGCTTGCGGAGCATTATCAGGCGCGCGGGGCCGCCTTCATGGATCTCTCGGTCCTGCACGACAACGACAAGGCGATCAATCTCTACGAAAAGCTCGGTTTCCGGCGCATTCCCATCTTTGCGGTGAAGCGCAAGAACCCCATCAACGAAAAGCTCTTTTCCGGTCCCGACCCGGCGGAAAACCTCAATCCCTACGCTCGGATCATCGTTGACGAAGCGCGGAGGCGGGGCATCGATGTGGAGGTGATCGACGATCAGGCGGGGTTCTTCCGCCTCTCATCCGGCGGTCGATCGGTGCGGTGTCGCGAAAGCCTGTCGGAGCTCACGAGCGCTGTCGCCATGTCGCTTTGCGATGACAAGGCGGCGACGCGTCGGATCGTGGAAAGGGCGGGGGTGAAGGTTCCTGCCCAGATGGAGGTCGGTGACGACAAAGAGCTCGAAGCCTTCCTCGCCGAGCACAAGAGCGTGGTGGTCAAGCCCGCGCGCGGTGAGCAGGGGCGGGGTGTCGCCGTCGATCTCGACACGCTCGATGACGTCAAGGCCGCGATCGAAGAAGCCAAAAAATCGGCCGATCGCGTGGTGCTCGAATCGTATTTCTCCGGCACCGATCTCAGACTGATCGTGATCAATTTTCGGCTTGTCGCGGCAGCGATTCGCGTGCCCGCGCAGGTGGTGGGCGACGGCAAGAGCTGCGTGCGCGATCTGATCGCCAAGCAGAGCCGGCGCCGTGAAGCGGCCACCGGCGGAGAATCGAAGATCCCGCTCGATGGAGAGACCGAACGCTCCGTCGGGCGCGCGGGCTATTCGCTCGATTCCGTTCTGCCCGAGGGCGAGTCGCTTCAGGTCAGGAAATCTGCCAATCTTCACACCGGCGGCACCATTCACGACGTCACGGCCGCGGTTCATCCGACGCTCGTCGAGGCCGCGATCTCGGCGGCACGTGCCATCGACATTCCTGTGGTCGGCATCGATCTGATGGTGACGGCACCGCATCTGCCAGAATATGTGTTCATCGAGGCGAATGAGCGACCGGGCCTTGCCAATCACGAACCGCAGCCGACCGCGCAGCGCTTCGTCGATCTCCTGTTTCCGCTCTCGATGCCCGCCTCCGTCAGGATGGCGCAGGAAAGGAAGGGATGATGACGCGGCTCGCGATCGATACGGACTACCTGGCCGACTGGCTGGCGCGACTTCTCGCGACGCCGAGCCCGACCGGATACACCGACACGATCGTGCGCGATTGCTGTGCGGAGCTGGAGAGGCTCGGGGTCGGCTACGAGATCACCCGCCGTGGCGCCATTCGTGCCATCTATCAGGGCTCTCGGCGCAAGGCGGCCCGCGCCATCGTCGCCCATCTCGATACGCTCGGCGCGCAGGTGAAGGGGCTCAAGGAGAACGGACGTCTTGAACTCGTGCCTGTCGGCCATTGGTCGGCGCGGTTCGCCGAAGGCGCGCGGGCGACGATTTTTACCGATCACGGTTCCTATCGCGGCACGATTCTGCCGCTGAAAGCTTCGGGCCATACCTTCGCCGATGAGGTCGACACCCTGCCGGTCGGTTGGGATTACGTGGAGCTTCGCATCGACGCGCCGGCGACCGACAAGCTGTCTTTGGAAAAGCTCGGTGTGGAGGTCGGCGATATGGTGGCGATCGATCCGCAGCCGGAATTCGTCGAGAACGGCTTCATCGTTTCCCGCCATCTCGACAACAAGGCGGGCGTGGCCGTCATGTTCGCCGCGTTGGACGCGATGGTGAAGGAAGGTGCGATCACGCCGGTCGATATCCATTTCCTTCTGACCATTGCCGAAGAGGTGGGGGTCGGTGCCTCTGCCATCCTCTCCCACGACGTCGCCTCGATGGTGGCGGTCGACAATGGCACGACGGCTCCCGGCCAGAATTCTTCGGAATTTGGTGTGACCGTCGCCATGGCCGACCAGACCGGTCCGTTCGACTACCACCTGACCCGTAAGCTCGCCCGTCTCTGCCTGGAAAACGATATTCGCTACCAGAAGGACGTCTTCCGCCATTACCGCTCCGATTCCGCTTCTGCGATCGAATCGGGGGCGGATGTCCGCACGGCACTCATCACCTTCGGCGTCGATGCGAGCCACGGCTATGAGCGCATCCACATGCATGCGTTGCGGTCTCTCGCAGAACTCATCACCGCCTATGTGACAAGCCCCGTCGAAATCCAGCGCGACAGCAAAGAGCTCGGCAGCCTCCAGGGCTTCACGACCCAGCCGACCGAGGACGAGGCGGCTGAGGAGGCAAAGGACGAACCCGTCGTGCTGTGACACTTTGCGCCGGCCGGCTGCTTCTTAGTCTGGCTTCTCGCGCTTGACCCGCTTCCATGTGGAGGCGCGATATCGCGTCCTTTAGGAAGGGACGTGACATGACAGAAAAACCCCACGACGCCGAGACTGTAGAAGATCGCTGCTGCCAGGATCAGGCCGCAGGTGAGCGGGAGGGCTGCGGCTGTGGTGGCAAAGGCCACGGCAAGCACAAGGATCATGAGCACGGGGGCCACAAGCATGGCTCGTGCGGCTGCGGCGGCCACGGCCACAAGCACGCGCATGGCGCGGGCGGTTGCGGCGGCGATCACTGAAGATTTCGAGCTAGATCACTCCGCGCGACAAAGCCTGGACTGGGGTGAGCGCCGCATCCTGAGGCGGCGTCCTAGAGACAAATTAAAAAAGGCGGGCGCCGGTTCTTCTGCCGGCTGCCCGCACATCAGACGCCCCGCCAAGCGGGGCGCGCCCTCAACCTCGTCGATTCAGTGCGACATCAAGATCGGGACCGTCATCTGGTCCATGATCGATTGCGTGGCGCCGCCGAAGACGGTCTCGCGCAGGCGCGAATGGCCGTAGCAGCCCATGACAATCAGATCCGCGCCGAGGTCGGAGGCGCGGTTCAGGATCTCTCCGCCGACCGAGGTGCGGTCGGGCCGCGACGTCATGTTTTCCACGTCGAGCCCGTGACGCGAAAGCGTGCGTGCCAGAGCGTCGCCCGGTACCAATCCCTTGCCGGGTTCGTTATGGCCGGCCTCGACACAGAGGATGTGGACCTTGGCACCCTTCTGGATGAGCGGAAGGGCGTCGAAAGCCGCCCGGGCTGCCTCGCGACTGCCGTTCCAGGCGATCAGCACCGTATGACCCACATCGGTGTAATTGCCCGAGGTCGGCACGACGAGGACAGGCCGGCCCGCACCGAGCACCAGATCCTCCGGCCGGTAATAGGAGGGGAGCTCTTCGGAGGCCTGCGCCGTCACCACCAGATCTGCATTGCGGCAGGTGCGGCAGGCGAGCTGGGTGGCGTTGACGTCGCGCGCATCGAGCTGAAGCCAGGAATTCGAGATCGTTTCCGCAGCGGCCGCGCGATTGAAGGCCGCCCCGACTTCTTCCGCCAGCTGGTTGTCGCGTTCCATCTGCATCGACAACCATTCCCCACCGAGGGGGTCGACGACGTCGGGCGGAATACGCGGGATCAAATGCAGGCCGACGATGTGAGCAGAATGATCGCGCGCAATCGGTACCGCGACGTTCATGAGGCGCGGGATGACATCCACCGTCGGGAGGTGGATCATAATCGTTCCGAGAGGATAACGGCTGCTCACGGCTCTTTCCTTTCAAACGTGTGGAGGAAGGCAGGGGCAGGGTTTAACCAACAGTCTATTATAGACCCTAGCGCCGAATTGCCGCGTTGATCAGGATCAAGCCCCCCTGGAAGTGACGCGGTTTCATCGCTAAGACTGCGGTATGATGAAGCTGGTGCCAATCGCCCCCCTTGAGACGGATCCCGTGCCCGATCTTTGTCGGGCTTGCAAGGCTCGAAACAGGGGGATCTGCGGCGCGTTGAACGCATCGCAGCTTTCGGAGCTGACCCGTCGCTCCCATAGACAGGTGGTCGAGCCGGGCAAGACCCTGCTCGATGCCGAACAGCCGACGTCCACCTATTCCAATGTGCTTGCGGGCGTTGTGAAGCTGTCAAAAATGCTGCCGGACGGTCGGCAGCAGATCGTCGGTCTCCAGTTTGCGCCAGATTTTGTCGGCCGGCCGTTCTCGCCGGAGAGTTCGCTCAAGGCCGAGGCGGTGACGAGCACGGTTCTGTGCACATTTCCCCGGCAGCTTCTGGAGCGGATGATCAGCGAATCACCGGAGCTGGAGCACAAGCTCTATCTTCAGGCGCTCGACGAACTCGATGATGCCCGCGATCTTCTCTTGACGCTCGGCCGCAAGACGGCGCGCGAACGTGTCGCGACGTTTCTTCTGATGATCGCCCGCCATTCTCCGCATGCGGAGGGCAGCGAGGATGGTGGCACCGGTTTCGAACTGCCGCTGACACGCGCCGAAATTGCCGATTTCCTCGGGCTCACCATTGAAACCGTAAGCCGGCAATTGACCAAGCTGAAGGGCTCCGACGTGATCCGCGTGGAACAGAATCGGCGCATTCGTGTCCCCGATATGGAGCTCCTCGAAGCGGAGACAGGCGACTGAGGTCCGGCGTCTGACAGCGCTGCTCGGTCTTAAAACCGCGGGTCGCGCTTCAAGAAGCTTCGGCCCGAGGCTTTTCGACCCCGTAACTCTCGGCGGCACAGCTTTCGTCCGTCTGGGATGAACCGCCGGTCAGCCGGCCTGTGCCTGGCGACCGTCCTTGCTCGGGGAACGTCGTGCGACGATTCGAGCCTCGCCAGCCAGTAGGATGGCGAGAGGCTGGCTGTCGCAGCGCATGCGGTGGCGGAGCAGCGCAGCTGCGAGATCCGCCCGTGCCGATGGCGAGAAGCAAGAGCGAGCCATGGGGAAGACCACCGTCTCCTCCCAGGCGATATGTCGGCGCTGCGATTCGAAGAATGAACGCAGAAGATAGCCGAGAGCCTCGGCCTCGCGGTAGCCACCTTCCTCATCATGCGCGTCGAGGGCGTCCGCCAGCTCCAGTGCCGCCTGTTCGTCGGCATCATGCTCTGAGCGGGCGAGGGCGATCGCTTCGCGGATGCCGCGATCGGCCCGGCAGGGCGCGGCGAGAGCCGGAAACAGGATGTCGTTTTCCAGCCGGACATGGGCGGGAAAGTAAAAGCGCAGCGTCAAAGCCGCAGCGCGCGCCGTCTCCTGGATGACGTCTCTCGGGAGTGCATCGGCGATCGCTTCCAGAAGATCGCACAGACGCTCCTGCAGGGCATGCTCGTAAGCGATCAGCTGGAAGGGGTCTTCCCGAATCATTTCTGCCGTGGGCGCGTCCGCCGCGCAGGCGAGCAGCGCCTCAAGATGGCGTCTCTGCGGCCGCATCTTGGGAAATCCTTCCCAACCGTTCCCCTTGATTTACTAAGTGTGCCGGAACTCCCCCCTTTCCAACTTGATCTGAATCAAGGATCAGTTTCCCCTAAAGTCGATAGCTACTTTGGAAGCCTTCTAGCGCGTCGCTTGGGCGCACTTGGCAAGTTTATAGGAGATGGCCATGGGGATGGCACAAGCCGGCATCCTGTTTCTGATCGCGCTGGTTGCCGTCATAGCCTCTGTGAAGGCTCATGACATGCAGTTCGCGGTCCATATGGGACTGGTTGCCTTGATCGCACTCGGCGCTGCCATCTGGCGGCTGCGCACCATGGATGTCTCGGGCAAACGCGTTCCGGTTCGCGATCGTCCCGACGGCTACATGGACGAGGTGATTCGCTACGGCGCCGTGGCCACAGTCGGCTGGGGGGTCGTCGGCTTCCTGGTCGGTGTTTTCATCGCGTTCCAGCTCGCCTTTCCCCACCTTAATATCGAGCCTTATTTCAACTTCGCGCGTCTGCGCCCGCTGCACACCTCTGCGGTGATCTTCGCCTTCGGCGGCAACGCGCTCATCTGCACCTCGTTCTATGTGGTGCAGCGGACCACCGGCGCCCGCCTCTTCGGTGGAGGCCTGCCGTGGTTCGTCTTCTGGGGCTATCAGCTTTTCATCGTGCTTGCCGCCACCGGTTATCTCCTCGGTGTCACGCAGTCGAAGGAATATGCCGAGCCGGAATGGTACATTGATCTTTGGCTGACGATCGTCTGGGTCGCCTATCTCGTCGTCTTCGTCGGCACCATCGCCAAGCGCAAAGAACCCCACATCTACGTGGCGAACTGGTTCTATCTGGCGTTCATCGTCACGATCGCGATGCTCCACGTCATCAACAACCTCGCCGTGCCGGTCTCCTTCCTCGGTTCGAAGAGCTACTCGGCCTTCTCCGGCGTGCAGGATGCGCTCACGCAGTGGTGGTACGGCCATAACGCCGTCGGCTTCTTCCTCACGGCCGGCTTCCTCGGCATGATGTATTACTTCATTCCGAAGCAGGCCGAGCGGCCGGTCTATTCCTACCGGCTTTCCATCGTCCATTTCTGGTCGCTGATCTTTCTCTACATCTGGGCCGGCCCGCACCATCTGCATTACACGGCGCTGCCCGACTGGGCGCAGACGCTCGGCATGGTGTTCTCGGTGATGCTGTGGATGCCGTCGTGGGGTGGCATGATCAACGGCCTGATGACGCTCTCGGGCGCCTGGGACAAGCTTCGGACCGACCCGATCATCCGCATGATGGTGATCGCCGTCGCCTTCTACGGCATGTCGACCTTCGAGGGTCCGATGATGTCCATCAAGGCGGTCAACTCGCTGTCGCACTACACCGACTGGACCATCGGCCACGTTCATTCCGGCGCGCTCGGCTGGGTCGGCATGATCTCCTTCGGCGCGATCTACTACCTGGTGCCGAAGCTGTGGTTCCGGCCGCGGCTCTATTCGGTGCGGCTCGTGTCCTGGCACTTCTGGCTCGCCACGATCGGTATCGTCCTCTACGCCGCCTCCATGTGGGTTTCCGGCATCATGCAGGGCCTGATGTGGCGTGAGTACAACCAGGAAGGCTTCCTCGTTTACTCCTTCGTGGAAACCGTCGCGGCCATGCATCCCTACTACATCATCCGCGCTCTCGGCGGCACGCTCTACCTCGCCGGCGGGCTGATCATGGCGTTCAACATCTACAAGACGATCCGCGGTGATCTCCGTCAGGAGACCCCGATCGGCGCTGCCGTAGAACCGGCCGAGTGATAGGAGACACAACGTGCTCGACCCGTTTACGAAATTCATCCTGCGCAACCATGACAGGGTGGAACGGAACATCACCGTTCTGTTCGTGCTCTCCTTCATCGTCGTTTCGATCGGCGGCCTCGTCGAAATCGTGCCTCTGTTTTACGTGCAGAACACGATCGAGAAGGTCGAAGGGATGCGGCCCTATACGCCGCTGGAGCTTGCCGGCCGCAACATCTACATCCGCGAGGGGTGCTATCTGTGCCACTCGCAGATGATCCGTCCGATGCGCGACGAAGTTGAGCGTTACGGCCATTATTCGCTCGCCGCGGAATCCATGTACGATCACCCCTTCCAATGGGGCTCTAAGCGGACGGGACCGGATCTGGCGCGTGTCGGCGGGCGTTATTCCGATGCGTGGCACGTGGAGCATCTGACCGATCCGCGCTCCGTCGTGCCGGAATCGATCATGCCCACCTACGGCTTCCTCGCGAAAACACCGCTCAAGGCCGATGACATCGCCGAGCATCTCAAGGTGAATGCCGTCGTCGGCGTGCCCTATTCTGAGGACATGATCTCCAATGCGCAGGCGGATCTGCGGGCGCAGGTCGATCCCGACGGCGATCCGAGCGGATTGGAAGAGCGCTACCCGAAGGTGAAGGTGCGCGACTTTGACGGCAATCCGTCAGAGATCACGGAGATGGACGCTTTGGTGGCCTATCTTCAGATGCTCGGCACGTTGGTGGACTTCACCACTTACGAGCCGCTCACCGAAGACAATCTCAGGTGAGGCCATGAGCACCTACGATACCCTGCGCCATTTCGCGGACAAATGGGGGCTTCTCTTCATGCTCCTGGTCTTCGCTGCGGCGGTGCTGTGGGTCTATCGCCCTGGCGCCCGCGCATCCTACCGCAGCCAAGGCGATATTCCCTTTAAACATGAAGAGCGGCCGGCTCAGGAGCAGCCACCGCGTGACCAGACTCCTGGACGTGGAGAGTAATGATGGCCACCAACAAAGATGGCGCTTCGAACGAGCCGCGAGGCCATGGCGTCGAGATCGACAAGGTCACCGGAACGGAAACGACCGGTCACGAATGGGACGGGATCAAGGAACTCAACAATCCTTTGCCGCAGTGGTGGCTCTACATCTTCTACGGCTGCACGATCTTCGCCCTTGTCTATGTCGTGCTCTATCCGGCGATCCCGCTGATCAAAAGCGGCACCGACGGCCTTCTCGGCTGGCATTCTCGCTCAGCGATTGCGCGTGAGCTGACCGCAGTGGAGCAAAGCCGCCAGGCGGTGATGAACCAGATCCGTGACACGCCTCTGGAAGAGATCCGCACCAACAACGAGCTGATGCAGGTTGCCTTCCGCGGCGGTGAATCGGCGTTCAAGGTCAATTGCGTGCAGTGCCACGGCTCCGGTGCCGAGGGCGGCTATGGCTATCCGAACCTCAACGATGATGCCTGGATCTGGGGCGGAACGTTAGAGGATATCCACACCACGCTCCAGCACGGCGTCCGCTACGAACAGGACGATGAAACCCGGATCTCCGAGATGCCGGCCTTCGGGCGAGACGGGCTTCTCGATTCAAGCCAGATCGAACAGGTGGCCAATTACGTCCGCTCGCTGTCCGGGCTCGAGCACGACGATGCTCTCGCCCAAGAGGGCGCACAGGTCTTCGCCGACAATTGCGCTGTCTGTCATGGCGAAAACGGGCAAGGCCAGCACATGCTGGGAGCGCCCGCGCTCAACGATCAGGTGTGGCTCTACAGTCCCGATCTCGAGCAGATCGAATCGCAGGTGAACAATCCCAAGCACGGCGTCATGCCGGCCTGGTCCGGCCGCCTCGATGAAGTCACCATCAAGCAGCTGGCGCTTTATGTGTGGTCGCTGGGCGGCGGTCAGAACGTGGAAGCGACCGCCTCCAACTGAGGGGCCTGCACCATCTGAAGTGTTTGAAACGGGCGGCCGGTGGCTGCCCGTTTCTTTATATCGCGGTTCCCTGATATGATCCTTCGAACGGGACGGTTTGCCGGTCTATTCGTCATCGACGCAGGCGCGACTTTCTGGCATCCAGGTCTTGTCGTAATCACGATCTGCTGGGTTGAACCGGCCGGAATGTGCGCATGGCTGCGTCGCGTGTCGCTTTGGCGTCTCAGCCGTCTATTGTCGCATGCGGCGAATGCGCTCAGTCCGCTCCGGCAGCCTGGATTGACTTGGGTCAAACGGATTAGACCGTTTCCAAGCTATCCACGACGCATGCTGTCGCGGCAGCAATGGAATTTACATGGCCAAGATGAATCAGGACACCTACGCGGGGGGCGGGGTTGTCGACCAGGTCGAGGCCGATCCGGTCAATAGCCGAAACGAACGGTCGCTTTATGCGGCGCGTCTCAAAATTTTCCCTCAGAAAGTCTCCGGTGCCTTCCGGCGGCTGAAGTGGCTGATCATGTTCGTCACCCTTGGTATTTACTGGGTGACGCCATGGATTCGCTGGGACCGGGGGCCGAACGCGCCCGACCAGGCGGTGCTCGTCGATCTCGCCAGCCGCCGCTTCTATTTCTTCTCGATCGAAATCTGGCCGCAGGAATTCTACTATGTGGCGGGCTTGCTCATCATGGCGGGCCTCGGCCTCTTCCTGATCACGTCGGTCGTGGGGCGTGCCTGGTGTGGCTACACCTGTCCTCAGACGGTGTGGACCGACCTCTACATGGCGGTCGAACGGCGGATCATCGGCGACCGAAACGCCCAGATGCGCCTCGACAAGGCGCCCTGGGGCTTCGCCAAGATCCGCAAGATCGCCACCGTTCATGCGATCTGGCTCCTCATCGCGATCGCGACCGGCGGTGCCTGGGTGTTTTATTTTGCCGACGCTCCGGGGCTCGCCGTTGATCTCGTGATGCTGAAGGCGCCGCCCGCCGCCTATGTGACGATCGCGGTTCTGACTTTCACGACCTATGTCTTCGCCGGCTTTATGCGCGAGCAGGTGTGCACCTATATGTGCCCGTGGCCGCGCATCCAGGGCGCCATGCTCGACGAAGATTCGCTCATCGTCACCTACAATGACTGGCGTGGCGAGCCGCGCTCGCGCCACCGCAAGAAGAGCGAACAGCAGGGGCTCGATACCGGCGATTGCGTGGATTGCAACGCCTGCGTCGCAGTCTGCCCGATGGGTATCGACATTCGCGACGGTCAGCAGCTGGAATGCATCACCTGCGCTTTGTGCATCGATGCCTGCAACAACATCATGGACAAGGTGAACCAGCCGCGCGGGCTCATTTCCTATTCGACCCTGCAGGATTACCAGGTGCATGCCGCCGCCGCGACGAGCAAGGGCCGCGAAGTGGCGAAGGAAGAGCAGCGTCGCTTTTCTGTGTCCCATATCGTGCGTCCGCGCACGATGATCTACTTCACCTTGTGGTCGCTCATCGGCGTTGCCATGCTCGTCACGCTCGCCATGCGCGACCGTCTCGACATCAATGTTCTGCACGAGCGCAATCCGCTCTTCGTGACGCTTTCTGACGGTTCTGTGCGCAACACCTATACGGTGAAGCTTCTCAACATGCTGCCGGAGCTCAAGACCTTCTCGGTGACGCTCGACGGGCTGCCCGGGGCGGAGATGTGGTACGCCGGCGCCGAAGAGGAAAAGAGCCGGAACCTGATCATCGAAGTGCAGCCGGACCGCGTGCGCGACCTGCGCGTCTTCGTGGTGATGCCGGAAGGCGCTCACGGGTCGCAGAGTTTCGATTTCGTTGTCACGGACCCCGAGACGGGTCAAAGTTCTTCGGCTGACTCGCAATTCCATGGGCCGACGCCATGAGACGGGTGATGACTGCTTTCTGGCCGAATGAGGATAATCCCCTCAACGGCTGGCATTTCTTCGGCATCATCTCGCTGTTTTTCGGCACCATCATCATCGTGAATTTCACGATGGCCTTCTTCGCGACGTCGACCTTTCCGGGGCTCGTCGTCGAGAATTCTTACGTCGCGAGCCAGAACTACAACAAATGGCTGGAGGCGAGCCGGGCGCAGGACGCGCGCGGCTGGGATGCGAAGTTCGATACGAGCGACGGTATTCTGACCGTCGATCTGCGCGACAAAAGCGGGTCGCGGATCACAGGTCTCGATGTCTCCGCCATCATCGGGCGCGCGTCGGACTGGAACGAGGATCGCCTTGTGAACCTGCAGCAGGTCGCTGACGGCTATCGCGCCGACGAGCCCTTGGGCCCGGGGCGCTGGATGGTGGAACTCAAGGTTCGCTCGGGCGAGGATCTCGTCTTTCGCACGACCGAGCCGGTGATGGTTGCGAGCGGACCAGCCTCATGAGCTGCTGCGGGGAAGGCGCCTCGCTTGCCGCGATCGAGCTTGCCCGATCGCAACCCGACCCTGTTGATGATCACGTCGATCCGGCTTTCCTGCGCGAAGCAAAAGATGGCGCCACCGAGCTCACGCTGATCGTGCCGGACATGCATTGTGCCGGCTGCCTGTCGAAGGTGGAGAAAGCCCTCCACTCGGTTGCGGGCGTTTCGCGGGCGCGCGCCAATCTGACGGCCCACAAGGCGGTCGTCGGTTTCGATCCGCAGACGGCAGAGCCAGAAGAGCTGATCGCGGCCGTCCGGGCCGCCGGTTATGCAGCAAGGCCCGTCGATCCGGCCGTGTTCAACAATGTCGCCGACGAGGAGGCGGGCGCGGAGCTGTTGCGCTCACTCGCCGTTGCCGGATTTGCCGCCGGCAATGTCATGCTCTTGTCCGTTTCCGTCTGGTCCGGTGCCGACGAAGCGACGCGCAATCTCTTTCACTGGATTTCGGCGATGATCGCGCTGCCGGCGATCGCCTATGCCGGGCGGCCCTTCTTCCGCTCTGCGGCGCGGGCGCTTTCTGCCCGCAGTCTCAATATGGACGTGCCGATCTCGCTCGCGGTCGTGCTGGCGGCGTTGATGAGCCTGCACGAGACCATCATCGGCGCACCGCATGCCTGGTTCGATGCGTCGATCACGCTGCTTTTCTTTCTCCTGATCGGCCGGGTGCTCGATTTCCGCATGCGTGGCGTGGCGCGGGCCGCGGCGACGCGGCTGTTGTCTCTGTCGGCCGACAGTGCGCGGCTCGTCGGCGAGGATGGCCGTATCACCCTGGTGCGGGCGGGGACGGTCAAGCCCGGAGATGTCGTGGAAGTGGCGGCCGGGGAGCGTGTGCCGCTCGACGGGACCGTCATTTCCGGCTGGAGCGACGTCGACAAATCGCCGTTGACGGGCGAGCCCTTGCCCGAAGCGGTCAGCGACGGGAGCGCCGTCTTCGCCGGCACACTCAACGTCACCGGCCCTATCCGCCTCAAGGTGGAGAAGGGGGCGGGCGACAGCCTCCTTGCCGACATCATTCGACTGATGGAAGGGGCAGAAGCGGGACGCGGCCGTTTTGTCGGGCTCGCCGACCGTGCTGCGCGCATCTACGCGCCTGCCGTCCACATCCTTGCCGCTCTCGCCTTCTTCGGCTGGCTTCTCGTCGGCATCGGCTGGCACGATTCCCTGATGATCGCCATTGCCGTTCTCATCATCACGTGTCCCTGCGCGCTCGGCCTTGCCGTTCCCGCAACCCAGATCGTGGCGAGCGGGCGACTTTTGAGGGAAGGCATCATCGTCAAGGACGGTGCTGCGCTCGAACGCCTTGCCGGCGTCGATACCGTTGTCTTCGACAAAACCGGCACCTTGACCGGCGGGGATCCCCGTTTGGCCGAGGAGCCGGAGGTGGACGACAGGAGCTGGGCGCTGGCCGCTGCCCTCGCCAGCAAGAGCCGCCATCCGCTCGCCAAGGCCCTTGCCGCGGCGGCTCAAGACCGCGGGGTCACGCCTCTTTCCGTTGAGGCTGTGCGCGAGGAGCCGGGTGCGGGCATGGAAGCGCGCTTCGAAGGCCGTCGCGTGCGTCTGGGGCGACGGGAATGGGTTGCGGAGACTGCGCCGGTCGAAAACCGCGGTGCTTTTTCGGAAATCTGGCTCGAGATCCCGGATGCGGCTCCGAAGCCCTTCCGCTTCGTCGATCGGTTGCGGCCCGATGCAGCCCCGCTCGTAGCCCGTCTCAAGGGGATGGGCTTCGGTGTGCATCTTCTCTCAGGCGATCGGCCGGAGGCGGTCGCGGCAGCCGCTCGCGGCCTTGGCATTGCCGAATGGAAGGGTGGGGTGACGCCCGCCGACAAGGTCGCCGAAGTGGAGCGTCTGCAGGCGGAGGGCCGGCATGTGCTGATGGTCGGCGACGGCATCAACGATGCGCCGGCGCTCGCGGCTGCGTCGGCTTCGATTTCTCCTGCGACCGGGTCCGATATTTCGCAGGTCGCGGCCGATTTCGTCCTCTCGTCCGGAGCTCTCTCGCCGGTCGCCGAAGGCATCGTCGTCGCGCGCCGGTCGAGGCGTATCATCCTGGAGAATTTTGGGATCGCGCTCGCCTACAATGCGATTGCCGTGCCGGTGGCGCTCGCCGGGCTTGCGACCCCGTTGATTGCCGCGGTCGCCATGTCGAGTTCGTCCATCCTGGTCACGGCCAATGCGCTCCGCCTGTCTTTCGGTGCTGGCAAGCGTGCGGCCGCAAAGCCGCAACCGCGCAATGTGCTCGCCGATACCGGTCGGGAAGCCGCGGCGTGACCATCCTCGTCATTCTCATTCCAGCGGCGTTGTTTCTGGGCGCGCTTGGCCTTGCCGCGTTTCTATGGTCTCTAAAGAGCGGACAATACGACGACCTCGACGGTGCAGCCGCCCGCATTCTCCTCGACGATGAGCCTGCGGATGGGGAACGCCGAAAAGAGGCGCGCGAGGAAGAGGACGCAGCCCAACATGTATGAAATTCTGCGCATGGCGCATCTGATCATGATGGCGATGGTCACCGGCATGGCTGTCTCCCATTACGTTATGCTGCGCGCCAGCGCCGGCCGCGAAGGTGAAGGCGGGCGGGCACTGGCCCTTGCCCGACGCACGCTCGGCAATTTCACCACCATGGTTCTCGCCTTCGTCTGGCTCACCGGCGTTCTGCTTCTGTGGAGCCATTACGGCATGACGGAGCGGGAGGTGAGCGCCTGGTTTTACGTGAAGATCCTCTTCGTGGTCGTTTTGACTGTCGCTCATATCGCCCAGCGCGTTACCGCCGGCGGCATGCGCGGCATCACGGTCGAAGGTCGCAGGATCATCGAGCGCTACGTCTCGATCGTCTGGCTGGCGGCGCTTCTCTCCATCTGCTTTGCCGTGATCTCGTTCACGCCGTCGCAGTAATGCCCTCGAAGTAACCCCGCCGCGTGTCGCCGCTTCCTCGCGGCGTTGCGTCCGTCTTCCTAGAAAATCGGAACGACGTTAACCTTCGCCGGCTTTCCAACGCGCCGGTTTTCGAGGGGAGAACAATGACGCGAAGGCTTTTCGATCTGTGCGGGCGAGACCGCAATCTGCGCTTCAGCCCGTATTGCTGGCGCGCGAAAATGGCACTCGCCCATAAAGGCCTTGAATTCGAGACCGTGCCGACGCCGTTTCTCGGCGTCGCGGCGATCGAGCCCGACGTGGTGCGCACGGTGCCCGTGCTCGACGACCATGGCGTGCGGGTGCGCGATTCCTTCGAGATCGCGGTCCATCTGGAACATGCCTATCCGGACCGGGCGCCGCTTTTTGCCGCCGCGGATGGGATCGCGGCAGCGCGTTTCATGGAAAGCGCCACATTCGCCACGCTGCATCCGCCGATCCTGCGCATGATCGTGAAGGATATCCACGATCAGCTCGACGATGCCGATCAGGCGTACTTCCGCGAAAGCCGAGAAAGCCGGCTCGGCCTGCCTCTCGAAGAAGCGCAGCAGGATGTCGGGCTCGTCAGCCCCGAACTCGATAAGGCGCTGGCGCCGCTCCGCCGGACGCTGGAATTCCATCCCTGGCTCGCGGGCGAGCAGCCGGGCTTTGTCGATTATATCCCATTCGGAACGCTGATGTGGCTGGCCGTCATCCATGGCGGGTTGCCGATCGATCCCGACGATGCCGTTGCCGACTGGTTCGGTCGCTGCCTCGATCTCCATGATGGCCTGGCGCGCGGCGCACGCTTCGCCGCCTGAGGCAACGCGCGGTCTTGCGGGACGTGCCGCAAGGGCGTTGCATCTCCTGACATGAGGTCGAGCCCCCGCCGCACGGGGGCGGGGAGGATGAGATGACCGCACCCTTGCAAGTCCCGCCGGGCTATCGCGCCCATGATCCGGAAAGCCTTCGGGGCTATCTCGCCGAGATTTCCGCCGTGCGTGACCGGCTCGGCGGAGATCCCGCTGCCTGGACGATCGAAGAGGTCGGTGACGGCAATCTCAATCTCGTTTTCAAGGTTCGCGGGCCGGCGATGGGTGTCGCGGTCAAACAGGCGCTGCCCTATCTCCGTCTCGTCGGCGAAGGCTGGCCGCTGCCGCTCGAACGCGCGCATTTTGAACATATGGCCCTCAGCCACGAAGCGCGGCATGCGCGCGGCCTCGTTCCGGAGATCTACCATTACGACGAGACGCTGGCGCTCATCGCCATGGAGCTTCTGGAGCCGCATATCATCATGCGGCACGGCATGATCGCCGGCACGGTCTATCCGAAATTCGCCGACGATCTCTCCACTTTCGCCGCCAATACGCTCTTCTTCACCTCCGATCTCGCGCTCAAGGCCGCAGAGAAGAAGGCGATGGTGGCGGCCTTTGCTGGCAACACCGAGCTCTGCAAGATCACCGAGGATCTGATTTTCACCGAGCCCTATATGGTGGCGGAGCGCAACCGCTGGACGGCGCCCTATCTCGATCCGCTTGCCGCCTCGATCCGCGACGACGGCGACCTCAAGGTCGCGGTCTCCCGCCTCAAGGTGAAGTTCATGTGCGATGCGGAGGCGATGCTGCATGGCGATCTCCACACCGGCTCCGTAATGCTGACGCCGCAGGAGACCCGCGTCATCGATCCGGAATTCGCTTTCATGGGGCCGATGGGCTTCGATACCGGTGCGGTGATCGCGAACCTTCTGATCGCCTATTTCTCGCAGGTGGGCCACGAGAGCGCGCCGGGCGGGCGCGACGATTATCGTGCCTGGGTGCTTCAGGCGACCACCGATTTCTGGAACGGCTTTCGCGCGAAGTTCAAAAAACTCTGGGAGGAGAACGGGACAGGCGACGCCTATCCCGCGCCGCTGTTCGCCTCCGAGGCGGGCCAGAAGCGGCTCGCGGCAGAACGCGAAGCCTATCTCGACCGGCTTTTCGCCGACACGCTCGGCTTTGCTGCCGCCAAGATCATCCGCCGCATTCTTGGGCTCGCCCACAACATCGATCTGGAAAAGATCACCGACGAGCGCGTGCGGGCCACCGCGGAGGCCCGCTGCCTGCGGCTCGCGCGCGACATGATGGTGAATACGGGCGCCTATGGCTCGATCGAGGCCGTCTGCGGCCAGGCCGAGCGACTGAATGGTTGGGAGCCGAAGCTTGGGGGGTAGGGCTGATTGTCGAAAAAGGCGCGAGCAGGCCGACCGGCGGTGCTTGCATTGCCTCGTCGAGAGGCGCCGGATGCGCTGATTTTGCATGTGGTAAGTGGCTCTTCCGTCCCTTCCACGTCTAAAGACGGCTACCTGAAAATGGTCAGTGGACCGCAATTGTCATCCGCAATGAAGATCGCCAAGAGATCCGCTGTTTTGGTCGAGCTGGCGTTCTCCGCAAAAAGATGGATGGCACCTGGAGGCTCGAACCAAGTCTCGCCGGCGGCGTAGGTGCCGGTGCTTTCTCCGGCCAGTCGGGAACGAATGGTGCCGTCAAGAACATAGGCCGTGACCGAGCCGGGATGTTGATGCTCGGGTGTGAAGGCGTTTGGCGGGAAATGCACGAACGCCGTCGTGATCGACTTGCCTTCGACGTCTGGCAAAGACGTGCATGCCACGATCCTCGTGGAAGTCTTGGGGCGCGCCGATGCGCCGGGCTCGGCCGTGTTGCTCATCTCGTTCATCTGGTGAAAGCGAAACTGGGGCGGGGGGTAGAGGGAGGCCGCAGCAGCGGCAGCGAGGAGGATACCCACGGTCCAACTCCGACCGGGCGACGTGGAACGCTCCAAGGGGCGGTCATGGGACCGAAGCATCAAGCTCATATCGGGGTTTCCCCCATACGCAAGTCGGCGGACCAGGCGAGGTTATGCCTCGCCTTCTCGCTGAGAACCGTGCCGTCGTCCTCGGCGATGTTGTAGATGCCTGCTTCGCCCCGATCGGCGGCGAGAAGAGCAGCATATGCCGCCGCGTCGACATGCACGGGCGCTGCCCCGGCCGCTTTGGCGATGCCGGTTCCGGGGCCGTAAAGCCGCCCGTAGCGTAGGATCACACCTTCGAACGGACTCGTGAGGACCTGCCTTTCCAAACTTGCCACGCCGCGCGCGGAAATGCCCGCCCGGCCTGATGCCTCGATCGCAAGCGCATCGCCCTCCCGGTGAGGCAAAGGTCCATCTGCGTAGGCGAAGGCAACGCTTTGCGCGATGAAGCGCTGAACGTGTCCCGCCGTCGCGGCGGCGACGAGATTGCGCGTGCCCTCGTCGCGGATCCGGGCATTTCGTGCGGTCGCCTCTTCCATCTCCGCCGGATCGATGCCGGGCGGAAGGTCGGTCAGTTGATGGATGACGATGTCGGGCCTTGCGTGCGTAACGGCTTCTTCGAGGCATGCCGCGTCGAACACGTCGCCGACGACAGGCTCAGCCCCAAGTGCTGCAAGCTCTGCACATTTCTCTTTATGGCGTGTCAGACCAACGACCCGCCAACCTTGAGCTATGAGCATCGGAACCAGTCGGCGCCCGACCGCGCCGCTTGCTCCCGCCACAAAAACCTTTCCCGCCATACCGCACACCCTTTCGTCTCGCCCGGATCTTAATTATCATAGCTCTGATAATATATCAGGGTACTGATAATGAGCAAGAGTGCCGATCAAGCGAAATTGCCCGAGACTGGTGAAGGCAAACGCGGTGAGGACGGATATCTTGGCTATCTGCTGCGACAGGCCGCTGCGGCTCATCGCTTGCGCATGGATCGCGCCTTGGCCGACCTTGAGGTCACGCCGCCACAATTTGCGGTGATGACGATGGTGAAGGCGTATCCGGGCCAGTCCAACGCCGACATCGCGCGTATGGCCCTCCTTACGCCCCAGACGACGAATGTGATCGTGGCGAACCTGGAGCGCGCCGGACATATCCAGCGCCGGCCGCACGAGGTGCACCGCAGGATTCTGCGGATCGACCTGACCCCATCTGGGCACGACCTACTGCAAGCGTGCCGTTCGCGCGTGCAGGCGGTGGAGGCGGAACTTGCTCAAGGCTTCAGCGAGGAAACCACAGCCGAAATCCGCCGCTGGTTGGTCGCCGTATCGCGGCTGAATGCGGGTTGACGGTGGGATCGCCGCTCAAGCCGCCACCCGCACTCTTTCCGGGAACGCTGCGGCGATCGCCTCGGCTGTCGGCTCGATGACGCCGCGTTCGGTCACGAGGCCGGTGACGAGGCGGGCGGGTGTCACGTCGAAGGCGTAATTGGCAACCGGTGAGCCGTCCGGGATGATGGTGACGGTTTCGATTTCGCCCGCCGCCGTGCGCCCGGTGATTTTCGCCACTTCGTCGCCGGAGCGTTCTTCGATCGGGATTTCTTTGACGCCGTCATGGACGCGAAAATCGATCGTCGGCGAGGGCAGGCCGACATAAAACGGCACGGCATTGTCGCGCGCGGCGAGCGCTTTCAAATAGGTGCCGATCTTGTTGCAGACGTCGCCCGAAGCCGTCGTGCGGTCGGTGCCGACGATCACCATGTCGACCAGCCCATGCTGCATGAGATGGCCGCCGGTGTTGTCGGCAATCACCGTATGCGGCACGCCGTGATGGCCGAGTTCCCAGGCGGTCAGTGAGGCGCCCTGGTTGCGGGGCCGCGTCTCGTCGACCCAGACATGGACGGGAATGCCCGCCTCATGCGCCATATAAATCGGCGCCGTCGCCGTGCCCCAATCGACGGTCGCCAGCCAGCCGGCATTGCAATGGGTGAGGATGTTGACCGTCTCGCCCGGCCGCTTGCCCGCGCAGATCGCCTCGATGATGGGAAGACCGGCGCGACCGATACCGCGGTTGATCTCGACATCCTCGTCGGCGATTTCGGCGGCACGCTCGTAGGCGCGCGCCGGTCGCTCGCTCGGCGATAGCGGCGACAGGGCCTGCATCATCTCGTCGAGCGCCCAGCGGAGATTGATGGCCGTCGGGCGGGTCGCATGAAGTTGGTTGTAGGCGGTGGAGAGTGCATGGTTGGAGGGATCGCTGCGGGCCGCGAGCGCCATGCCGTAGGCGGCGGTGGCCCCGATCAGGGGGGCGCCGCGCACCAGCATGTCCTTGATGGCGGTTGCCGCGTCCTCCATCGTCTCAAGGCGTGCGATCTCGAAACGATGCGGCAGCTTCGTCTGGTCGATGATCTCGACGGTCTCACCGTCGTCACCCAGCCAGATGGTGCGATAGGGCGTGCCATCGACCTGCATCTCGTCCTCCTGCAGAATACACCGAACATGGTCGGAGCGCCGCGCCGGCCTGTCAATGAGGCGCAGATGCAGGGCGCATCCCTGCGCGCCGCATGGCGGGGCATGCGTGTCCGTGCTAGCCACCGGATCGGAGGTGGGAGATGAGCAAGACAGAGAAAGCGCTGAGGAAGGCGATCATCGCCGCCTGTCGCGAGATGAATGCAAGCGGCCTCAATCAGGGCACGGCCGGCAATATTTCGGCACGCTACAAAGACCGGCTGTTGATCACGCCGAGCGGCATTCCCTATGACGAGCTGGAGCCGGAGATGATCGCGGCCCTGCCTCTTAATGGCGAATACGGCGCCTTTGAGGGGCCGAATAAGCCGTCGAGCGAGTGGCGGTTTCATCTCGACATTGCCAAGGCACGGCCGGAGATCGGCGCCACCGTGCACACGCATGCACCCTATGCGACCACGCTCGCGATCGCGCGGCGCGAGATCCCGGCCTGCCACTACATGGTGACCGCCTTCGGCGGGGCGGAGATCCGCTGCGCCCCCTATCGCAAATTCGGCTCTAAGGAATTGTCCGAGGTCGCGCTCGAAGCTCTTCAGGGCCGAAAAGGCTGCCTTCTCGCCAATCACGGCATGATCGCGATCGGCGCCGATCTGGAGCGGGCGATGTGGCTTGCCGTCGAGCTCGAAGCGCTCGCCCGGCACTACTATCAGGCACTTCTGATCGGCGGCCCGGTGCTTCTCTCTCAAGAAGAGATTGCCGAAGCGGGCGAGCTCATGTCCGGCTACGGGCTTGCCGTGGAGCAGGCGCGCGACGCCTGAGACGCCGCGCGCAAATATCACTCACGGAACCAGGGGTGGGGGAGGCTTAGGACGCCTCCGCCTCTTGCGTTGCAGCGGCTGCCTGTTCCGCCTCTCTGCGGGCTTCCTGGCTCATGAAAGCCGCGGCCATCAGCTCTTTGGTGTAGTCCTTCTTCGGGCGGGCGAAGACGTCTTCCGTCAGCCCTTCTTCCACGACCTTGCCTTCCTTCATGACGATGACGGTATCGGCAAGCGCCCGCACCACCGAGAGATCGTGGCTGATGAAGAGATAGGAGAGGTTGTGCTCGCGCTGCAATTTGCGCAACAGGTCGACGATCTCCTTCTGCACCGAGCGATCGAGCGCCGAGGTCGGCTCATCGAGGACGAGCACTTTCGGCTTCAAGATCATGGCGCGGGCGATCGCGATCCTCTGCCGCTGGCCGCCGGAGAATTCGTGTGGATAGCGGTTGCGCATCGCCGGATCGAGCTGCACTTCCTTGAGCGCCTCCACGGCGCGGCGGTCGCGTTCTTTGCGGCCGAGCTCCGGCTCGTGGACGAGAAGCCCTTCGGTGATGATCTGGCCGACCGTGAGGCGCGGCGACAGCGAACCGTAAGGGTCCTGGAAGACGATCTGCAATTGTCGGCGCAAAGGTCGATCACGGCGAAGATCCGCGCCGGTCAGATCCTGACCTTCGAAAATGATGTCGCCGCGGCTTGAAATGAGGCGCAACAGCGCGCGCCCGAGCGTCGATTTGCCGGAGCCCGATTCGCCGACGATGCCGATCGTCTGCCCCTGCCTCAAGGTCAAAGACAGGTTGTCGACGGCTTTCAATTCGAAGGAATTCTTGCCGAAGAGGCCTTCCTTGATCTTAAAGGAGACGGAGACGCCGCGCCCCTGAAGGAGCACGGGGGCGGTATCGGGGACCGGCTCTTTGTGTCCCTCCGGCTCTGCGGCGAGGAGCATTTTCGTATAGGGGTGCTGCGGACGTACGAAGATCTCGCTGACGGCGCCCTGTTCCACCACTTCGCCTGCGCGCATGACATAGACGCGGTCGGCGAAGCGGCGAACGATGCCGAGATCGTGGGTGATGAAAACGATCGCCATGCCGAGACGATCCTGAAGATCCTTCAGAAGCCTGAGGATTTCCGCCTGGATCGTTACGTCGAGGGCGGTCGTCGGTTCGTCTGCGATGAGGATGTCGGGATCGTTGGCGAGTGCCATGGCGATCATGACGCGCTGGCGCTGGCCGCCGGACATTTCATGCGGATAGGCGTCGAGACGGCGTTCGGCATTCGGAATGCGCACGAGTTTCAGAAGTTCGAGCGCTTTTGCCCGCGCCGCCTTGGCGCTCAGCCCTCCGTGATGGATCATCGGTTCGGCGATCTGCCGGCCGATCCGATAGAGCGGGTCGAGCGAAGACATCGGCTCCTGGAAGATCATGGTGATCTTGTCGCCGCGGATGCGGTTGAGCCGGCGCGGGGAGAGGCGCAGAAGGTCCTCGCCGCGATAGAGCGCCTCGCCACTGGCCCGGCCGTTTGAGGCCAGAAGCCCCATCAGCGACATGACGGTCTGGCTCTTGCCGGAGCCGGATTCGCCGACGATGGCGACGGTTTCGCCAGAGGCGACATCGAAATTGACGCCGCGCACGGCATCGACCTGACCGTCGGCGAGCTTGAAGCTCACCTTGAGATCGCGGACGGACAGCACGTTTTCATTGGTGCTCATGTCAGCGGTCCTTTGGATCGAGCGCGTCGCGCAGGCCATCGCCAATGAAGTTCAGCGAAAACAGGATGAGGGCAAGCGCGATCGAGGGATAAATGAGGAGCCAGCTTGCCCCTTGCATGTTCTTGGCGCCTTCGGAAATGAGCACGCCGAGGCTTGTCAGAGGCTCCTGGACGCCGAGACCGAGGAAGGAGAGGAAACTCTCCAGGAGGATCACCTTCGGCACCAGGAGCGTCATGTAGACGGCGACCGGACCCAAAACGTTCGGGATGATGTGGCGGCGCACGATACCTGCGTTGGAGACGCCCAACGCCTCCGCCGCCTCGACGAATTCACGTCGTTTCAGGCTCAGCGTCTGACCACGCACGATACGCGCCATGTCGAGCCATTCGATGGCGCCGACTGCGATGAACATCAGCACGAAATTGCGCCCGAAGAAGACCACGAGCAGGATGACGAAGAAGATGAAGGGCAGCGAATAGAGCACATCGACGAGGCGCATCATGACGTTGTCGACGCGCCCGCCCAGATATCCGGCGGTGGCGCCGTAGGCGACCCCGATCACCAGGGCGACAACCGTCGCCAGAAGTCCGATGGCGAGCGAGATGCGGATCGCCATGAAGATACGCGCCAGGAGATCGCGCCCGTTGCCGTCGGTGCCAGCAATGAAATAAAGCCGCGCGACGTCGGCTTCGAGCACCGCGGAACGGCCATTGGCCGACGTCTCCGTGATCTGGGCGTTGGAGAAGAGGTCGGAGCGGTCGACATAGCGCGTGATGCGCGGATCGACTTCGTCCTCATCGGTGATCTCGGCGCGCACTTTGTCGCCTTCGACCTCGACGGAGGCGACGTCGACACGGGCGCGGGCAAGCGAGCGTTCCATCTCCGGCACGATGCGCTCTTCATGCGGGTAAGCTTCAAGGCTCGCCGGCACGCGCACATATTCCGAATAGACGCGGTCATAAGGATGCGGCCACACGAGAGGCCCGACAATGGAGGCGGCTGCCATGACGACGAGAATGAACAGGCTCGTCATCGCCGCCTTGTTGCGCCTGAGGCGCACCAGCGCGTCCTGCCACAGCGAGCGGCCGGAGATCGTCGGCTCGTCGAGTGTGATGGGTTCTTCAGCGATCGACATGTTCTGGCTCAATCGTAGCGGACGCGCGGATCGAGCCACGCGTAGACAAGGTCGACGATCATGTTGAACACGACCACGAAGATGGAGACGACCACGACGGTGCCCATGACGAGCGTGTAGTCGCGATTGAGTGCCGCCTGGACGAAATAGCGACCGATGCCCGGAATGCCGAAAATCGTTTCCACGACAATGGAGCCGGTCAGGAGTGCCGCAGCGGCGGGCCCGAGATAGGAGACGACCGGCAGAATGGCCGCCCGGAGGGCATGCACCATGACGACAACCCGGGTCGGCAGGCCATAGGCTCGCACCGTGCGCACGTGATCTGAGCGCAAGGCCTCGATCATGGCGCCACGGATGAGGCGCGCGACGATGGCGATCTGCGGCAGAGCGAGCGTCACGATGGGCAGGATCTTGTTGGGAAAAGCGCCATTGCCCCAGCCGCCGGCCGGGAGCCAGCCGAGCGACACGCCGAAAATCAAGGAAAGCACGGGCGCAACGACGAAGGGCGGAATGGTGATGCCGAACGTGGCGACGCCGACGACGAGATAATCGATCGTGGAATTCTGTTTGAGCGCGGCGATGGAGCCCAAGACCGTGCCGATGATGAGGGCGAGCGTCAGCGCCGATGCACCGAGCTGGATCGATACCGGCAGACCTGCTGCGAAAAGATCTCCGACGGAGAAATCACGATAGACAAAGCTCGGCCCGAGATCTCCGTGCAACAGGTTGTTCAAGTAAAGCAGATATTGTCGCCAGAGCGGTTCGTTGAGGTGATAGATGCGGTTCAGATTTTCCATCACCTTGGCTTCGAGGGGACGTTCCAGATTGAACGGTCCGCCCGGCGCCACGCGCATCAGGAAAAACGACATCGTTATGATCACGAAGAGCGTCGGAATGGCTGTCGCCAACCGGCGCAAAACATAGCTCAGCATCGCCGCTCCGTCGGTGGAAGGCGAAGCCTGCCTATCGTTCAGGCAGCTTCTATGATTTCAGAAAAAACCAGACGAGGCTCGAGGTTCCCGCCCATCCTGTGCACGGGAACCTCTGCGTCAGTCCAATTACTGCTCGAGGGACATCCACCGCGTTCCGTGGACATTGACGAGGTTGTCCTCCCAACCCTGCAGCTTGTCTGAAACCAGGCTGAGGGAAGAATAATAGAGGATGGGGATAAAGGGCAGGTCACGCATGAAGATCGCCTCGGCCTGCTTCAGGACTTCTGCGCGTTTTTCGAGATCGCTGATCCCCTCGGCCTTCTCCATCAACGCGTCGTATTCCGGGTTTTCGTAGTTCGCGTAATTGAACCCCGGATTGTTGCTTTCCACCAGGAACAAGAAGTTCTGTGGGTCGGAATAATCGCCGATCCAGCCGGCACGCGCGATATCGAAGTCGCCCTTGTCACGCAGATAGGCGTAGTGGGTGGCGCCATCGGCGTTCACGAACGTCGTCTTCACACCTATATTCTTCCACATATCGGCGATCGCCGTCGCCGTGTTCTGGTGGTTTTCGCCGGTGTTGTAGCGGATCTCGATGCTCAGCGGGTTGTCCTGCCCGTAGCCTGCCTCTTCCAGCAGCTCGATGGCTTTGTCTTCCCGGTCGAGCGGATCCATGTCCTTGTAATCGGCATAGGCCGGTTCGTCGTAATTGCCGATGCCCGGGGGGACCAGCGAATAGGCAGGCAGCATGGTGCCGGCCCAGATCTCGTCGGCGATGAATTCGCGATCGATGGCCATCGACAGGGCCTGGCGGACGCGCACATCGGAGAGTTTCTCCTTGTCGGTCCTCACGGCATAATAATAGGTGCCGAGATAAGGCGCGACGTGGACCTTGTCGCCCAGTGTGTCCTTCACATACTTCATCTGCTCGGTCGGAATGTCGGAGCAGGATTGCACTTCGCCAGCCTCGAAGCGCCGCAGGCAGGCTGAGCGATCCTCGAAGGGAATGTAGATCACCTTGTCGATGGCGACGTTGTCGGCATCATGGAAATTCTTATTCTTGACGAGGACGATGCGCGAGTTCGGCGTGAATTCCTGAAGCGTATAGGCGCCGTTCGACACCATGTTCTCCGGCTGCACGAAATCGGTGCCGAACTCCTTCACCGCCGGCGGATAGACGGGCAGGCTGGTCTGATGGGTCAGCAGCTCGAGGAAGTAGGGCGTCTGGTTTTCCAGGGTGAACTGGAGGGTGTGCTCGTCGAGCGCCTTAACGCCAATCTCTTCGGGCGGAACCTTGCCGGAATTGGCCGCTTCGGCGTTTTTGATCGGATAGAGGATGTTGGCGTATTTGGCGCCGGTCTCCGGGTTGATGATCCTCTGATAAGAGAAGACGAAATCTTCCGCCGTCAGAGGTTCGCCGTTCGACCATTTGGCATCGTCGCGCAGGTGGAAGGTCCAGGTCAGACCGTCATCGGATGTCTCCCAGCTCTCCGCCACGCCGGGAACGACTTTGGCTGAAGAGCTATAGACGACGAGGCCTTCATAAAGGTCACGTAGGACATTCGCTTCCGAAATGGTCGACGTTTTGTGCTGATCGAGCGTCTCGGGGTCGGCGTCGTTGCCGCGCGTGTAAGTGACCTCGGCACTGGCGCTCGCGGCCATCAATGCTACCGCGGCTGCGCCCAGAACGAACCTGGACAACAATCTGCGCATTCCTGATCCTCCTTGAGAGGGCGGACTTCAAAAGCCCAGCCTAACGTGCGGGGACACTACGCGCGGAATCGTTTGTATGGCAACTTGCCGCCACGGAAGCGTCGAAATCCTGTGCGGCGGTGTCCACAGGCCTGTCGCCGCACGCGCAAAGGAGACCCCCTTATGAGCTCATCGGAGGCAAAGCCGCACTTCGTTTTCCCGCCGCCCTCTCCGGTGGGGGTGCCGATCGCGACATCTGTGGCGACCTTCCCCGTGCGGCGGATTTTCTGCGTTGGTCGCAATTATGCGGACCATGCACGGGAAATGGGCGCCGAGGTCGACCGCGAGGCACCGTTTTATTTCACCAAGCCCGCCGATGCGGTCGCCCTGTCGGGAGCGACGATCGCCTATCCACCGGGCACGCAGGATTGCCATTACGAAGGAGAGTTCGTGGTGGCGCTCGGCGGTTCTGCCTTTCGGGTCCCGCCGGACGAGGCGATGGGTTGCGTCTTCGGCTATGCCGCCGGCATCGATTTGACGCGGCGCGACCTGCAGGGCGCGGCAAAGGCCAAAGGCCGCCCGTGGGATCTCGGCAAGGCGTTCGAGAATTCTGCCCTGATCTCGCCGATTACCCCGGCTTCTGATTTCGGTGGGATCGGCGAGCAGACGCTTATGACGCGCGTCAATGGCGAGGTGCGGCAGCAGGCGAGACTGTCGGACATGGTCTGGAGCGTGCCGGAGCTGATCGCTCATCTGTCACGCTATTATCACCTGGAGCCCGGCGATCTTCTCTATACGGGCACGCCCGCCGGTGTCGCGGCGGTGAAGCCGGGCGACAAATTGTCCGTCAAGATCGAGGGGCTCGAGGAGCTGGCTATCGCGATCGGGCCGGCGGAGTGACAGCGCCGCTCAGGCTTGGCTGTAAAAATCCCGGTACCAGGCGATGAAGCGGGCGATGCCTTCCTTGATGGGCGTCTTCGGCCGATAGCCGAGATCGTCGGCGAGCGCGTCGATATCGGCGTAGGTGGTCGGCACATCGCCCGGCTGCATCGGCAGGAAGACCTTTTCCGCCATGCGGCCGAGCGCCTCTTCGATCGCGGCGATGAAATCCATGAGCTCGACCGGCTGGTTGTTGCCGATGTTGTAGAGCCGGTAGGGCGCCGAAGAAGAGGCGGGGTTCGGCGCGGTGCCGTCCCATTTTTCGTCCGGCGCGGCCGTGTGATCGAGCACCCGCACCACGCCTTCGACGATGTCGTCGATATAGGTGAAATCGCGGGAATGATGGCCGTTGTTGAAGACTTCGATCGGCTCGCCCGCGAGGATTTTTCGAGTGAACAGAAAGAGCGACATATCCGGGCGGCCCCACGGCCCGTAGACCGTGAAGAAGCGCAAGCCCGTCACCGGCAGGCGGTAGAGATGCGCATAGGAATGCGCCATCAGCTCATTCGCCTTTTTCGTCGCCGCATAAAGGCTGAGCGGATGATCGACGTTCTGCGCGACGCTGAACGGCATCGCCGTGTTGGCGCCATAGACTGAGCTCGACGAGGCGTAGGCGAGGTGGACGACGCCATTGTGGCGGCAGCCTTCGAGGACGTTCAGGAAACCGACGAGATTGGCGTCGGCATAGGCGTGCGGATTGGTGATGCCGTAACGCACGCCCGCCTGGGCCGCGAGATGGATGACGCGGTCCGGCCGCTCCTCGGCGAAGAGCACGGCACTGCCTTCGCGATCGGCGAGATCGAGGCGGCGAAAGTGAAAGTCGGGCATGGATTGAAGGCGGGCAAGCCGCGCCTCTTTCAGTGTCACGTCGTAATAATCGTTGAGATTGTCGACGCCGATCACCGTGTCGCCGCGGGCCAGAAGGCGGCTTGCCGTGTGAAAGCCTATGAAGCCCGCTGCGCCGGTGACGAGAACCTTCATCGCACTCTCCTCCGGTCGGTAGCCGGCCGGGCCGGGGCGGCTGCGAAAACGTGGCCTTGGGTCGGGACACAGAAAAGCATGGGACGGGTCTTCGATCGCGGGTGCCGGGAGCTCCGGCTCCTACCACCCGGCATGCGACAGGCAAAGAGCTGCGGGTGGCGGACATGGTTCTATGCGCGGCGACTTACCGCAACGCTGCGGCGCTTCTGCCTCTCGCGCCGCCGCCGAAACAGTGTCAATTCCGCGCGACAGATACGTGCGACCACGTCCAGGCCGACGTTTAAGTGGGTGCAAGAAAGCCCGCTCTGCGTGTCATTTGATCGACATCAAAGTGAAGTGTCACGCAGACCTTACAATGGAAACTGTCAAGCGACCTCTCCCGGAGACGGAATCGATGCGCATTCTCATGATTCATCCGAACTACCATTCTGGTGGTGCGGAGATCGCAGGTAACTGGCCACCCGCATGGGTTGCTTATCTGGCGGGCGCTCTGAAAACGGCCGGTTTTACCGATGTCCGTTTCATTGACGCGATGACCGACCGCATCGAAGATGAGGAGCTCAGACGGATCATCCGTGAAGAGAAGCCGGATGTCGTCGGTGCCACCTCGATCACGCCGTCCATCTATAAGGCCGAGCGTGTCCTTCAGATCGCGAAGGAAGAGCATCCGAACGCGTTGACCATTATCGGCGGCGTGCATGCGAGCTTCATGTATCGCCAGGTTCTGACCGAGGCGCCATGGATCGACGCCATCATCCGAGGCGAGGGCGAAGCCGTCATCGTCAATGTGATGAAGGCGCTTCAAAGCGGCGACTGGAAAGAAGCGCGGTCGAAGGTTCTCGGCATCGCCTACAGCGAGGATGATCAGGTCGTGGCCACGCCGGCCGAGCCGCCGATTGCCGATGTCGACACGATCAAGCCGGACTGGAGCGTGCTCGACTGGGAAAAGTATATCTATATCCCGCTCAACACGCGCGTCGCTGTGCCGAATTTTGCGCGCGGCTGTCCCTTCACCTGCTCCTTCTGCTCGCAGTGGAAGTTCTGGAGAAACTACCGCGTCCGCGATCCGCTCAAAGTCGTCGACGAGATCGAGGATCTGGTTCGCAACCACGGGGTTGGCTTCTTCATCCTCGCCGACGAAGAGCCCACCATTCACCGCAAGAAGTTCATCCGCTTCTGCGAAGAGATGGTGAAGCGCGACCTGCCGGTTTTGTGGGGCATCAACACCCGTGTCACCGACGTCATTCGCGACGAAAAGCTTTTGCCGCTTTATCGCAAGGCCGGCCTCATTCACGTGTCGCTCGGCACGGAAGCCGCTGCGCAGCTGAAGCTCGATCTCTTCAATAAGGAGACGACGGTCGCTCAGAACAAGCGTGCCGTTCAGCTTCTGAAGAAGAACGGCATCATGGCTGAGGCCCAGTTCATCGTAGGTCTCGACAACGAGACGCCGGAGACGCTGGAAGAAACCTATCGCATGGTGATCGACTGGGGCGCGGAGATGGCCAACTGGTCCATGTACACGCCGTGGCCGTTTGCCGACCTCTTCCAGGAGCTCGGCGACAAGGTCGAGATCTTCGACTACGAGAAGTACAATTTCGTCACGCCGATCGTGAAGCCGGCGGCGATGGATCGGGCTACCTTGCTCGATCGTGTCATGCACAATTATCGCCGCTTCTACATGCGCAAGATGCTGTTCCATTATCCGTGGATCCGCGACAAGACCTTGCGGCGTTACATGATGGGCTGCCTCAAGGCCTTCATGCGCTCCGGCATGCGGCGTGAGTTCTATGACCTTGGTCGTGTGAACTATTGGGGTCCGCAATCGAAGAAGAAGGTCGACTTCGGTTTCGACGAGACCCGCACGCTCGATCGGCGCCAGCTTGCCGATCTGAAGAGCGCGCCGCCGCCGCGCAAGCTGAAGAAGAAGCGGGTTCCCGCAGAGATTGCCGCCAACGGTGTGAACGGGGCCAATGGCGCAAACGGTCATGCCGAGGAAATCGACGAGGGCGATCAGTACGACGAGGCGGTGATGACGCCTGCCGCCGTCAGCGCTTGCGGTGCTCCGAAGGGACTGCCGGAGGATGGAGACGATTATGATGAGGCGATCACCTCATCCAATCCCGCTCCGGCCGAGACGGAGAAGCCTCGGGCGACAGTGCATTAGGGCGCGGCTATGGCCGTGACCGACGAGCCGACGCGAGTCGGGGGGCGAGAGCGGGACGTGGACGTGGTTTCGGCCGCGGATCACGTCCCGTCTCAACCGGCCGCGCGAATTGGACCAAATGCCATCATCCGCATGGGTGAGGCGTTGAACTCAATTGTGGGGCGAGAGGCCTGCCAGAGCGTGTTCGCTCAGGCGGGCCTTTTGCATTATCTCGGCACTCCGCCCAGCAAAATGGTCGATGAGCGGGAGGTGATGCGGCTCCATGATGCGGCGCTTGCCGTGCTGGCCCCGCAAGAGGCCGAGGACGCCGCCTTCAGGGCCGGCGAACTCACCGCGACCTATCTTCTGGCGCACCGAATTCCGAAGCCTTTCCAGCGCGTCATGCCGTTTCTGCCGCCCTGGCTCAGGGCGCGCCTATTCCTGGCGGCGATCCGGCGCCATGCCTGGACCTTCGTCGGCAGCGGTACCGTCACCTTCGTGCCGAGCCATCCGGTCGTGGTGTCGATTGCGGGTGGGCCGGTGCGGGGAACGCCGACCGACGCCGTGCTCCTTGCCTATTACAGCGGCTGTTTCCAGGAGCTTTTCCGCAGTCTCGTCCACCGCGCGACGCAGGCCGTCGTTCGGCGCGAGGGCGAGGGTTTCCAGCCGCGCGTCGTCTTCGATCTGCGCTGGCGTTAGCTGTTCGAGAGCCAATTGGATTGGTCTGGATCGTAACGGGCGCCTTTCAGGGGCGCCCGTTTTTCTTGGGCTTTGAAGCGCCGCTTAGGACGGGATCAACCGTGGGCGCTGGGAGCCCACGGAAGCTTCCGCCTCTTCTTCGGAGGCGGGCGGCTCCAGATGAATGACGACATGGCGAAGGCCATCGGCTTCGGGGCTCGAGACGGCCACGAAACCAAGCTCCCGGCACATCGACAGCATCGTGTGGTTCTCCGGCAGGATGACGCCGTAAAGCCGTTCGATGCCATCGGCAGCCGCATATTCGATGATCTGCTTCATCAAAAGCCAGCCGATGCCGCGACCCTTCATGTCGCTTCGGACGGTCACGGCATATTCCGCCTCGACATGGTCGGGATCGGCGGCAAGACGCGAGACGCCGAGAAGCTCGCCCGATTCCGGATCGAGAGCGACGAAGGCCATATCGCGCGCATAGTCGATCTGGGTGAGCCGCGCGACCATCTCTTCCGGCAGCGTCTTCAACGGCGCGAGGAAGCGCATGCGGATGTCTTCGGGCGACAATTTGCCGAGGAATTCCGGATAAAGATGCACATCCGTCGGCATCAGAGGCCGTAGGATCACACTTGCACCGCTGGCGAGGTCCGCCGTGCTGTCCCAGCCGCTCGGATAGGGCCGGATCGCCATGTCGCGGTTGGGTCCGGATTTGTGCACCTGCTTCGGATCGAAAGCGACGCGCGCATCGAGCGCCACCACGCCGTCGCTCGAAGCGAGAAGCGGGTTGATGTCGAGCGACGTGATCGAAGGCAGGTCGACCGCCATCTGCGAGAGGCGGATGAGGCTCAGCTCCAGCGCATTCATGTCGGCGGGGGGAATGTCCCGGTAACCGTCGAGAAGGCGCGAGATGCGGGTCTGCTCGATGAGATCACGGGCCAGGTTGCGATCGAGAGGCGGCAGGCCCGTGGCGCTGTCGGCGATGACTTCGACTGCCGTCCCGCCAGCGCCGAAGACGATCGTCGGGCCGAACAGGGGATCGTTGCCGATGCCGACGATCAGCTCGTGGGCGGCGGTGCGGCGGATCATCGGCTGGACGGTGAAACCTTCAATATGCGCGTCGGGTCGGCTGCGTTCCACCCGCTTGGTGATGATGCGCACGGCGTTGACGGCTTCTTCGGGCGTCGAAAGGTTGAGAACGACGCCGCCGACATCGGATTTGTGCGTGATTTCCGCCGACAAGAGCTTCACGACGACCGCCTTGTGGTCGCGCAGGAGCTCCCGTGCCGTCTCTTCGACCTCTTCGATCGTGCGGGCGATCACCGTTTTGACGATCGGAATGCCGAAAGCCGCGAGAACCTCCTTGGCCTCGGGCTCCGTCAGGACGCTTCGGCCTTCTTCGGCCGCCTTCACCATGACGGCACGGGCGCGCTCGGCATCCCAGGTGAAATCATCCGGCAAGCTCGGCGGCGTGCGCATCAACAGGGCCTGAGCCTTGTGCCAGTCGGTCAGATAGCCGACGCTGCGGATCGCATCCGAGGGGCTCAGGAAGGTCGCGACGCCTGCTGCTCGCAGTCGCTCACGTGCCTTCATCACCGTCTCGCCGCCGAGCCAGCAGGTCAGAACCGGCTTCGGGTAGGGATGGCGGGCACGGTCGGCCTTGACGGTCGAGATGACGGCTTCGGCCGCGCCATCGGCAGAGGAAAGCGCCGTCGGGCAATTGAGCACGAGAAGCGCGTCGACATTCGGGTCGGCAAGGGCTGCTTCCGTCGCCGCCACATAGCGCTCGGGAGGGGCGTCGCCGATCAGGTCCATCGGGTTGGTGCGCGACCAGGTCGGCGGCATCACTTTGTCGAGTTCTTCGATCGTCTCCGGGGACAATTCGGCGAGGACGCCACCCTCATCCATCAGCTGGTCGACGGCGAGCACGCCCACACCACCGCCGTTCGTAACGATGGCGACACGGCGGCTCTTGGTTGGTTTGAGGCGCGTCAGCGTTTCGGCGGCGTCAAAGAGCTGTTCGATTTGCCCGACCCGCAGAAGACCGGCACGTCGGAAGGCGGCATCGGCAACCGCATCGGCGCCGGAGATCGCTCCGGTGTGGGTGAGGGCGGCCTTGGCTGCGGCCGCGTGACGGCCGGCCTTGACGACGACGATTGGCTTGGCGCGCGAGGCCGCGCGGGCGGCGGACATGAATTTCCGACCGTGCGGCACGGTCTCCAGATACATCAGGATCGCCGTCGTATCGCGATCCGTCGCGAGCTGGTTGAGGCAGTCGCCGACATCGACATCGCCCATATTTCCGAGCGTGATGATCTTCGAGAAGCCGATGGCGTGATTGCCCGCCCAGTCGATGATGGAGGAGGCGATGGCACCGGATTGCGACAATAGAGCAAGGCGGCCTGGGCGCGGAGAAATGTGGGAGAAGCTGGCGTTGAGCCCGATATGCGGCAGGAAGATGCCGAAGCAATTCGGGCCGATGATGCGCAGCGTATAAGGCCGAGCCGCGTCGAGCATGGCCTGCATCAGGCCGTTGCCTTCCTCGATGCCAGCCGTCAGCACAACGGCGGCGCGGGTGCCTTTTTCTCCCAGCTCTCCGATCAAGCCAGGCACAGCCTCCGGCGGCGTGGCGATGATGGCGAGGTCGGGTGCGTCAGGCAGATCCTTGATCGAGGGGAAGCAGCGTTCGCCGTCGATCGAGGGATATTTCGGATTGACGGTCCAGATCGGGCCCTTGAAGCCAGCGCTGTGGAGATTGGCGAGCACTTTGGCCCCGACGGAGCCGGGGCGGGGCGTTGCACCGATAAGAGCGACGGAAGTCGGTGCGAAGGCCTTGTCCAGGTTGCGGATGGTCATGGAAATGTTCCTTGCGGATGCGCTGCCGTTCTATGCTCCTAACGAGGCGCGGCTTTGACCGGCGTCAAGCCAGAGAGTGGCAACAACGTGAAATTTACCGCGGTGCAGCATTTTCCACCGGATGGCGGAGGGTGATCATGACGGCGACGATGCGCGCAATGGTTCTGGAGCGCCCCGGCGCTCCTCTTCTTCTAAAGGATGTTACCCGCACAAGGCCAGGACCTGGAGAGGTGTTGATTGCTGTTTCCGCCTGCGGCGTCTGCCGGACGGATCTGCACGTGGTCGACGGAGAGCTTGAAAATCCCAAGCTGCCGCTCATTCCCGGCCACGAGATCGTCGGGCGCGTCGCGGCCTGCGGGCCGGGCGTCAGAGTGCTCCGCGAGGGCGACCGTGTGGGGGTGCCCTGGCTCGGCCATACCTGTGGGAATTGCGCTTATTGCCGCTCGGGACAGGAGAATCTCTGCGACCGGCCGGGCTTCACAGGCTACACGATCGACGGCGGTTATGCGGAATTCTGCGTCGCCGATGCGCATTTCGTCTTCGCTCTCGGGGAGACAGGATCAGATGCCGAAATGGCGCCCCTTCTGTGTGCCGGGCTGATCGGTCATCGTTGTCTCCGGATGGCGGGGGAGGCCGAACGTCTTGGCCTTTATGGCTTCGGGGCGGCGGCGCATATCGTGGCGCAGGTGGCCCGTCATCAGGGACGCTCGGTCTATGCCTTCACTCGGCGGGGAGACCTTCAAGCGCAGGCCTTTGCTCGCGAGCTCGGCGCCGTTTGGGTCGGCGATTCCTCCGATCAGCCGCCAGACGAACTCGATGCGGCCATCATCTTCGCCCCTGTGGGCGCGCTCGTTCCGGCAGCCTTGAAGGCGGTGAAGAAAGGCGGGGTCGTCGTTTGCGGCGGCATCCATATGAGCGACATTCCGAGCTTTCCCTACGAGCTCTTGTGGGGCGAACGCGTCGTTCGCTCGGTCGCCAATCTCACGCGAGCCGATGGTGAGGAATTCCTGACGTTGGCGCCGGAAGTGCCGGTGCAGACGACGACGGTTTCCTATCCCTTGGACAAGGCCAATGAAGCCCTTGCGGACCTACGCTCGGGGGCGCTCACGGGAGCTGCCGTCCTGATCCCTTGAGCGGCGCGTTATCGATCGGAGGAGAAGCCGAGCGTTTCCAGTGCTTGGGCAACGGAATCGTCCACGCTTCCCGTCACGGTGATCTGCGGCCAGGCGATCTCGCCGATCTCGTAGCCCGTCTGGCGGCGGACGATTTCGGCGGTGGCGTCGGAGGCATCGTTGCTGCGGTGGCGCACGCGGTCGATCAGGGTCTCGATCGGCGCCTCGAGCCAGAGGCCCGCGAAATCGGCGCCATTGTCTCGGGCGACAATCTCCACCTGTCGCCGCTCTTCCGGCGTTGCGTGGACGGCATCGACGATGACGCTCGCACCGGCCTTCAGTGCCCGCTCCGCCTTGTGCCGGAGGGTGTCGAAGACGCGGGCGGTGAAATCCGACGAATACGCGCTATCCGGCAGACGCTCCGTCTCGCCGACACCGGCGAGGCGCTTGCGCTCGATATCGCTTCGCAGATGCACCGCGCCCGGCGCGCGGCCGAATTCCGGCGCGATGCGAGCCGCAAGCGTCGTCTTGCCGGAGCCTGAAAGACCGCCGATCGCGACAAGGCGTGGCCGTACCGGCTGAAGGAACGCTTCTGCGGCAGCAAAATACCGGCGGGCTTCGGCTGCCTTTGCCGCTTTTTCCTCCCCGTCGAGGTGAGGAAGCGCGGCGGCGATGACCTTGGAACGGATGGTGGCGCGGATGGAGAGAAACAGGGGTAGGGCGGCGAGCCCGTCGATGTCGGTCGCGTCACTCCCCCACAAATAGCGATTCAAGATGGTGTTCGCCTCGCGGTGGAGCCCGCGCTCCCATAAATCCATGAGCAGGAAGGCGAGGTCGTAGAGGACGTCTCCCGTCGCAATCGCTTCGTCGAATTCGACAGCATCGAAGATCGTCGGCCTGCCTGCAATCAGGACGATGTTGCGCAGATGCAGATCGCCGTGACAACGCCGCACGAAGCCGGCCTCTCCGCGTGCCTGGAGGAGCGGCCTGAGCGCGGCGAGAGCCGTCTTCGAGGCCTCGGTCAGAGCGGCGGCGCGGTCCTGCGGATAGAGCTCGGGGTTTTCGGCGTAAGCCTCGCTGTTCTGCTCGAGATAGGAGGCGAGGGAGGCGATCGCCGGACCGGCGTCGCGTTGCGGTGCCCGATTGTGGGCGGCGAGGATCGCTGTCACGAGGGACTTCAACAGCTCCTGAGCGAGCCCCTCTTTTTCGGCGATGAGATCGAGCGTTTTCGTCTCGTCGAAGCGGCGCATATGAACCGCCCATTCGATGGGCTCGCCCTCGCCGCCAAGCTTCAGAGCCTCTCCATCCCGGGTGATCGCCACGACGCCGAGATAGATGTCCGGCGCAGCTTCCTTGTTGACTGCGATTTCCCGCTCGCAGGCGATCTTACGCAATGCGCGCGTGGAGTAATCCATGAAGGGGAATTTGACGGCGCGCTTCAGCTTGTAGACGTCCTCGCCGGCGAGAAAAACGACTGCGCCATGCGTGTCGATGCGTTTGACCTCGCCCTCAAGGCCATGCGTGGCGGGATCGTCGAGGAAGGCGAAGACGGCGCTTTGGTCTTCCACGACATGCGCGGGCAGGCCGTTGCTCTTGTTCATTCTATTCCCGTGCTTTGCTTTCCATCAGGCGCAGCCCGTGAGGCTCCGATCGTTCCGGCACCTTCATATCGCGGGGTTTCCGTTGGGTCATCCTTCAGCCCCCAACCTTTTGCGAGAAAGCCATGGCCGTGCGCCGGACGAGCTGCGGGTGTCGTCCGCTCGAACCATGCGCTATGTCCTTCTCCACAATCAGCGTGGATGCTCCGAGCCGATGAGGCTTTTCGGAGGGTATTCGCGGGCTGGAGAAACGAGGGGAGAGGTGATGACGAGCGCTAGCTATCGGCCCGCGCCGAACCGCTACGAAGACATGACATATAATCGCTGTGGTAAGAGCGGGCTTCTATTGCCTGCCCTGTCGCTCGGCCTTTGGCACAATTTCGGCGAAGACGCGCGCGAGGACGTGGCGCGGGCGATCTGCCGGACGGCCTTCGACCAGGGCATCACTCATTTCGATCTTGCCAACAATTATGGCCCGCCGCCGGGTTCTGCGGAAGTGTTCTTCGGGCGGATGCTGAAAAGCGATTTCGCGGCGCACCGCCACGAGCTCGTCATCTCCACAAAGGCGGGCTATCGCATGTGGCCGGGGCCTTATGGCGAATGGGGGAGCCGCAAATACCTCCTGTCGAGCCTTGATCAGAGCCTGAAGCGCCTCGGTCTCGACTATGTCGATATCTTCTACTCGCACCGTTTCGATTCCGAAACACCGCTTGAAGAGACGATGGGGGCGCTCGCCTCGGCCGTGCAGCAGGGCAAAGCGCTCTATGTCGGGCTTTCCTCCTACAATTCCGAGCGTACGCGTCAGGCGGTCGCCATCCTGCGCGAGATGCGCGTGCCCTGCCTCATCCACCAACCGAGCTACTCGCTCATCAACCGCTGGATCGAGGAGGACGGGCTTCTTGATACACTGCAGGGAGAGGGCATGGGTACGATCGTCTTCTCGCCGCTCGCCCAAGGCATGCTGACCAACAAATATCTTGGCGGGGTGCCGAAGGAGAGCCGTGCCGCGCAAGACAAGACGCTCTCCTCCGACTTCTTGAGCGAAGACAATCTCAGCCGTATCCGCGGGCTCAACACCATCGCGCAGCGCCGCGGCCAGAGCCTGGCGCAAATGGCGATCTCCTGGGTTTTGCGCGACCCGCGGGTGACGACGGCGCTGATCGGCGCCAGCCGTCCCGAACAGGTGAGCGAGCTCGTCGACGCGCTCGAGAAACGCAAATTCTCGCAACAGGAACTCGCCGAAATCGACCGCTACGCCGTCGAGGGCGGGGTCAATTTGTGGGCACGTTCCGCGGAGCGGTGAGAGGCTGCGCTTACGAGCTGGCGGCCGTCCGGCCCGAAGAATTTTCCAGCCAGGCCGGATAATCGGAGACGAGGAGGTGAAGCGGCTCCTCGTCCTCCTCGATCGTTGAAAAGCGGCTGACGGGATCGCGGAAAATGTTGTCCGTCAGGTCGTCGTTGACGGTGGAGACTTCGCCGATGAGCGTGTCTTTGCCCTCCGCCCAGAAGGCGTGCCACATGCCAGGCCGCAGGGTGACGCTTTCGCCCGGCTGCAGCAGCAAGGTGCCGCCCGCCGGCAGATGCCGCCAGAGCCCGTCCGTGGCCACCAGCACGTCGGCTTCCTGGTCGATGTTGCCCTCCGGGTCGGAGGTGAACAGCTCGAGGGCCAGGGTGCCACCGCCGCGGTTGATAATGTCTTCCGCCTTGATCACATGGCGATGCATCGGAGAGATCTGATCGCGCCGCGAGATCATGATCTTCTCCGCATAAAGCATGCCGCAACCGCGGGCGAGATCGGCCGTGTCGCCGTTTCTGACGGTGAAAAGGAAAAGCCCGAGCTTGTCGAAATCGCCGCCGCCGTAATCTGTGATGTCCCAGCCGAGGCGGCCGGAAACGATGCCTTCGATCTCGCTCAACCGCGCCTGCGTCTCCTCCGGGCGCCAATAGGCAAAGGGCGGGAGTAGAAAGCCGAAAGAGCGGATGAATTCGTCCGATTGTTTGATGATGGCGTTGATGTCTGAACGTCGCATGGGTGCCTCTGAGAAGTGCTTAGGCTGGATCAAACGGTGCGCTTCCAGACACAGGGATGGCCGGTGCGCTGGCGGAAGCCCGGAGTTGCGAGGGAGGTGAGGGTGTCCACCGGTGCTCCGCGCATACGCGCGAGCAGAAAGCTCGCAAGCTCCTTGCCGGCGAGGACGAGGTCTTCGCAAAAGGAATCGATCGGCGGCCAGACATTGTCGAGAAGATCCGACGTTTCCTTGGCGATCACATCGACGTCGCGGCCGACGATGCGTCCGGCATCCTTGAGGCCCGCCATCAGCGCGACCGAGCGGGTTTCGCTGGCGCAGATGAAGCCGTCGAAGGGATGTTCCTCCTCGCCAAGCCGCATTGCCGCCTTGCGGAAGGCCTGCGATCGCGAATCGAGATCGAGACCCGGCATCAGGTCATGTTCGACCTGGGCGCGGCTCGCGGCTTCGCGGAAGCCTTTCAGCATGAATTCCGCATAGGTGAATTCCGGGCGCGGCGTGACGAGCGCGAGACGTTTGCGGCCGCGCGAGACGAGGTGCTCCACAGCGAGGCGGGCGAAGGTCTCGTTGTCGAAATCGTGGAAGGGGTGCGGATGCCCGAGCCGGGTGCGGCCGTGGGTCACAAAGGGGATGCCGCGCTCGAGCAGGAGCTTCCCCCGCGGGTCTTGCGGCCGCGTATGGGTGAAGATCACGCCATCAGCGGCTACCGTCTCAGCGATATATGTGATCGGCTCCATCGGGTCGCTGCCCATCACCTGTGGAAAGACGACAAGGTGATAGGGCGTGTCGCGCAATATCTCCGAAATACCGAAGATCATGCGGCGGGCGAATTCGGCAATGGCGTCGCTTTGATCGAGGACGAGGGCGATGACGAGGGTCTTGCCGGTGCGCAGACGAATCCCCGCCCGGTCCGGCCTGTAGCCGATCTCCTCAGCCAGGGCGCGCACCCTTGCCTTGGTTTCAACCGAAAGCTCCGGAGCGTCCTTTAAGGCGCGCGACACCGTCGTGACACCAAGCCCCGTCAGCTCCGCCAAAGTGCGCAAGGTAGGGCGCGCAAAGCTGTCTTGTTTCTTGTTATCGCTGCTCTTTTGGAACTCGGGCCGCTTCGGCGGCATGTCGTCACCTCCTCATGGGGGGTGGCATCCTATGCCGCGCATTCCCGCTTCTGCAAACGGCTTGTAGCGTTTGACTTGCGGCGATCTGTAACGTTACAGATTGGACTACCGCCGCGGTCGGTTCGAGTAATCGGCCGGAAGCCACACGACGGTGGATTATTCGGGAGGTTTTCCAACTCATGTACAAGAAATTCGTATCGACGTTCGCTGGCCTTGCTACTGGCGCGGCGTTGTTTGTGGGAAGTGCTGCGGCACAAGAGACCGTCGAAGTGCTGCATTGGTGGACTGCCGGCGGTGAAGCTGCGGCGCTCAACGTTCTGAAGAAACAGCTCGAAGACGAAGGTGTCATCTGGGAAGACATGCCTGTGGCCGGTGGTTCGGGCGTTCAGGCGATGACGGTGCTGCGCTCGCGGGTGACTTCGGGCAATGCGCCGACAGCCGTGCAGATGCTTGGCTACGACATTACCGAATGGGCAGACCAGGACGTGGTCGCCGATCTCTCCGATCTGGCATCCAAGGAAAACTGGGACAACGTCGTTCCGAAGGCGCTGCAGAAGTTCTCCAAGAACAGCGAAGGGCAGTGGATCGCAGCCCCCGTTAACGTCCATTCGACCAACTGGATGTGGGCCAACAAGAAGATCTTCGACGAGGTTGGCGTCGAAGGTGACATTAAGGACTGGGATCAGCTGATCGAGGTTCTCGATAAGATCAAGGAAGCCGGCTACACCCCGATCGCTTACGGCGGCCAGCCCTGGCAGGATGCGACTGTGTTTGAAGCCGTCGTGCTCGCCACTGGCGGGCCGGACTTTTACCAGAAGGCGCTCAACGATTTCGACGAAGAGGCGCTCGGATCCGATACGATGAAGCAGGCCTTCGACCGGATGTCGAAGCTTCACGATTATGTTGATCCCAACTTCTCCGGCCGCGATTGGAACCTTGCCACCGCCATGGTCATCAACGGCAAGGCTGCGGTGCAGTTCATGGGCGATTGGGCGAAGGGCGAATTCCTGCGCGCCGACATGAAGCCGGGCGAGGACTTCGTCTGCCAGCGCTTTCCTGGCACGGAAGGCTCGGTTCTCTTCAACTCCGACCAGTTCGTGATGTTCAAGGTCGGCGAAGACAAGCGCGACGCGCAGCTGAAGCTCGCTTCCGCCGTCATGTCGCCGGAGTTCCAGATCGCCTTCAACAAGGTGAAGGGTTCGGTGCCGGCGCGCACCGACGTGGCTCCGGACGAGTTCGATGCCTGCGCTCAGAAGGGTATGAAGCAGCTCGCCGAGGCCAACGAGAACAACCACCTCTATGGCTCGCTTGCGCATGGTTATGGCGCGCCGTCGGCCGTGAAAAACGCGGTCTTTGACGTCGTCACGGCGCACTTCAACGGCGAGTACACGTCCGAGGAGGCCGTCCAGGCTCTCGTCGACGCCGTCGCGTCGGCCCGCTGACGCTTCTGATGATCTCGCCCCGGCCGCCTCAGGCCGGGGCTTCCCATCATCTTCAGCGTTGAGGGCGCCCCAGTGACCGCGACTTCCACCACCGCCACGGAGCCGCTTGTGCGTCCGCGCCGATCGAGCGCGTTCCGACGCGGCCTGCAGGACTGGCTGCCGCGCATCGTTCTTGCGCCGAGCTTTGCCGTCATCGTTCTCTTCGTCTACGGCTTCATCATCTTCACCGTCTATCTGTCGATGACGAGCTCGACGCTTCTGCCGCGCTTCGACTTCATCGGCCTCGGCAATTACGTCAAACTCTTCGATCTGCCGAACTGGTGGATCGCGCTCAAGAATCTGGCGATCTTCGGGTCTCTCTACATCGTCATCTGCTGCGTGCTCGGCCTGCTGCTCGCCATTCTTCTCGACCAGAAGATACGCGGCGAGGGCGTTTTGCGGCCGATCTATCTCTATCCGATGGCGCTCTCCTTCATCGTCACCGGCACGGCCTGGAAATGGTTTCTCGATCCCGGAATCGGGCTCGACCACACCATGCATGCGCTCGGCTGGACGAGTTTCCATTTCGGCTGGATCAAGGACCGCGAAATGGCGATCTACACCGTCGTGATTGCGGCCGTCTGGCAATCTTCGGGCTTCGTCATGGCGATGTTCCTGGCGGGCCTCCGGGGGATCGACACGGAAATCATGCGTGCCGCCCAGATCGACGGGGCGGGGCCCTGGCAGCTCTATCGGCGGATCATCATTCCGATGCTGCGGCCGGCCTTTCTGTCGGCCTTCGTCGTCCTCGCGCATATGGCGATCAAATCCTACGACCTCGTCATCGCGCTCACCAATGGCGGGCCGGGACGTGCGACCGAGCTGCCGGCGACATTCATGTATTCCTACACCTTCACGCGCAGCCAGATGGCCGTCGGTGCGGCCTCCGCGGTGGTGATGCTGATGATGGTCGCGTCCATCATCGTGCCTTACCTCTATAGCGAGCTGTCGACGGAGCGAGAGCAATGAGTACGGCAACCGAAGGCCCGCAGCTGGGGTCGGGCTCTGTCGTCGGAAGGGCGATCCTCTATGCGGTGCTGATCGTCTTTGCGGTCTACTATCTCCTGCCGCTCGTCATCATGCTTTTGAATTCGGTCAAGCCGCTCGAGGAGATCCGCTCCGGCAATCTCATCGCACCGCCGCAGCACTGGACGCTTCAGCCCTGGCTTTCAGCATGGAGCGAGGCGCAGGTCGGCGTGCAGGCGACGGGCCTCAAACCCTATTTCGTCAATTCGTTCCTGATGGTGATTCCGGCCGTCACCATTTCCATGGTGCTCGGTGCGATCAACGGCTACGTGCTGACGAAGTACCGGTTCAAGGGCGATTCCATCGTCTTCGGGCTGATGCTTTTCTCCTGCTTCATCCCGTTCCAGATTGTTCTCATTCCGATGGCGAAGGTGCTTGGCACACTCGGCATCGCCGGCACGGTGCCGGGCCTCGTTCTCGTGCATGTGGTCTACGGGCTCGGCTTCACGACGCTCTTCTTCCGCAATTATTACGCGGCGTTCCCGACGGAGCTCATCCGCTCCGCTCAGGTCGACGGGGCCGGCTTCTTCCGCATCTTCTGGCGCATTCTCCTGCCGAGTTCCGGGCCGATCATCGTCGTCACCATCATCTGGCAGTTCACCAATATCTGGAACGACTTCCTCTTTGGAGCTTCGTTCTCCGACTTCGATTCGCAACCGATGACGGTGGCGCTCAACAACCTCGTCAGCTCGTCCACCGGCGTGAAGGAATACAATGTCCATTTCGCCGGGGCCGTGCTGGCCGCTCTGCCGACGCTCGTCGTCTACATCGTGTCGGGGCGTTATTTCGTGCGCGGGCTGATGGCCGGCGCTGTGAAGGGCTGAACATGGCGTTTCTTGAAATCGACGGTCTTTATAAATCCTTCGGCCAGACCGACGTTCTGAAGGGTATCGATCTCGCTGTGGAGGAGGGCGACTTCCTCGTGCTTGTCGGCCCCTCGGGCTGCGGAAAGTCGACGCTCCTCAATACGATTGCCGGGCTTGAAAGCGTGACGAAGGGCGAGATCCGCATCGCCGGCGAGCGCGTCAACGAGCTGAAGCCTTCGGAGCGGGACATCGCCATGGTGTTCCAGTCCTATGCGCTCTACCCGAACATGTCGGTGGCGAAAAACCTTGCTTTCGGGCTTGAGATGCGTGGGGTGCCCAAAGAGGAACGCGATCGGGCGATCCAGGAAGTGGCGGAGATGCTGCAGATCGAGAAGCTTCTCAATCGCCGTCCGGGCCAGCTTTCCGGCGGCCAGCGCCAGCGTGTCGCCATGGGGCGGGCGCTGGTGCGCAAGCCGCAGGTCTTCCTGTTCGATGAACCGCTGTCGAACCTCGACGCCAAGCTGCGCGTCGACATGCGCATGGAGATCAAACGGCTCCACGCTTCGCTCGGCACCACCATTGTTTATGTGACGCACGATCAGATCGAGGCGATGACGCTTGCGAGTACGATTGCGATCCTGAAGGACGGCATCCTGCAGCAATTCGGCTCGCCGGATGAGGTCTACAACAATCCGTCCAATCTCTTCGTTGCCGATTTCATGGGCTCGCCGGCGATGAACCTCGTTCCCGCCGAAGTGCAGAAACAGGACGGGGCGATCGGCGTCGCATTGAAACAGCGCTCCAACGGGGCGCTTTTCCTGCCTGTGCGGGAAGGCGTGGCCGATCAGCTCGGCGATTGGGTGGGCCGCACCATCACCTTCGGCATCCGCCCCGAAGCTGTCACGGATCCCGATGCGGCCGACCAGAAAGAGGGCCAGCTCGTCGAGGCGACCTGCCGGGCGGAAATGGTGGAGCCCACGGGTGCCGACACCTATGTCGTCACGCATCTCGGCGGCAAGGAGTTCACGGCGCGTCTTCGGGCCAACAGTCCGATCGAGGAAGACGGGCATGTGAAGCTCGCCTTCAACATGACGCGTTCCGTGTTTTTCGATCCGCAGGACGGCACGCGGATCGCCTGACATAACGGGTCGCCGGGGCGGAGACCCGCCGCCTTCGGCCGGGATTTCTGGCGTCGTTCCGCAGCCATTTTGTGACTGCGGATCGTACCCATCGCGATGTTGGATGAACGGCGCCGGCGCTCCAATTCATCGAAATTTCAGATGCGTGTTGCCCGACCGAGCATTTTCGTCGATCGTTGCGGCATGACCCTCGATCAATTGCGCGTCTTCGTGGCCGTCGCCGAGCGGCGGCATGTCACCCGGGCGGCGGCCGCCCTCGGGCTGACCCAGTCGGCCGCCTCTGCGGCGATCGCTGCCCTGGAGAAGCGCTACGGTGCGCGGCTGTTCGACCGGGTCGGGCGCGGCATCGAGCTCACGGATACGGGAGAGCGGTTTTTGCCGGAGGCGCGGGCGGTGCTCAAGCAAGTGGCCTCGGCGCTGAATGTGCTCGAGGAAATCGCCGACCCCGCCCACGGCAGCGTGGCCATCGCGGCCAGCCAGACGATCGCCAATTACTGGCTCCCGCGCCGCCTTGCAGCCTTTCAGGAGGCCTTTCCGGGCGTCCGCCTCGACGTCGTCATCGGCAATACGCGTCAGGTGGAGGATGCTGTCGCCGAAGGGCGGGCGGATCTCGGTCTCGTCGAAGGGCCGATCCGACATACCGAGCTCATTCGCCGCCTCGTCGACCGAGACAGACTGGTCCTCGTCGTGGCCGCCGGTCATCCTCTGCCCTCTGCAAAGGAGGCGGGCCGGGTGGATTTGAGATCCGTCTCCTGGGTCATTCGGGAAGCGGGCTCCGGGACGCGTGCCGTGCTGGAAGAACTCGCCCTGCGGGATGGCATCAAGGTCGACGATCTCGCGATCTCGCTCGTCCTGCCGAGCAACGAAGCCGTGCGCGAAGCTGTCGAGGCCGGGGCCGGCGCAACCATTATCTCCGAGCATGTCGTTGCGGCATCACTCGGCTCGGGACGGCTTCAATCCGTCCCGATCGATCTGCCTCGGCGGGATTTTTCCCTGTTGCGCCATCCGGACCGCTATGCCAGCAGCGCGGCTCGCACCCTGACCGAGCGATTGACCGATCGGTCAAGGGATGTTCTTTTGTCGCACAATTGAGCATTTTGTGACGAAAACGCGCATCTGCCGCGGTGCTGGAGGGAAAAACTAACCTTCAGGTCAGCCTCGACCTAGTCAGATTGCATCAATTTCACCATCTGATACTTGAAATTTGATCAGAAGAATGGCTCATTCCTCCTCGTCTTTGCTGGTGGCCGGGCTGTGTGGCTGCGTTTGCAAGGGCGAATGCGCGTGCAGCCGTCCATGCGAGACTGCATGAACGGCGCGATGATTGGCCTATGAGGGTGCCGACTTCCTGCGGCACGTGTCGGGATTGAGAAAATGAGCGGTGTCACGGCGGATCAACTCAAGGGCGACGAAAGTGCCGGAAACGGGCGTACTTCGTCGGGATCTTCCATCCAGGTCCTGCATCGCTCGCTCGGTATCCTGGAAGTGCTGGCCGCGGCCGAAGAGCCGCTTTCCCTAACGGAAATCAGCCGCAATGTCGGGCTGCATAAAAGTACTGTTTTGCGCATTTTGCGCAGTTTGGCCGATGGCGGCTATGCGCTGTGGCGGCCGAAGATGCGCACCTGGAGTATCGGGCCGAGCCTGGCGCGTCTGCAGCCGGGTGCCCAGTCGCGCGGCGAGCTGACGAGCCTCGCGCGCCCTGTCATGCGCGATCTGTGCGCCACGATCGGTCAGACGGTCCAAATCGCGACGCTGGTCGATGGCCAGATCTGCTATCTGGAAAAGGCGGAGCCGCAGGGACGCCTTCCATCCCACACGCTGAGCCATCGCCCCGCCCATTGCACCGCGCTCGGCAAGGTGCTGCTCGCGGGGCTTTCACCGGCCGCTCTAGACGCGCTTCTGGCGCGCGTGGAGATTCGCTCCTACACGGACAACACCATCACCGACGAGGCGAGATTGCGTCGTGAGATCGCTGCCGTCGCCGTGCAGGGCTATGCCGTCGACGACCGCGAATTTCGTCCGGCGACGGTGTGCACCGCGGCGCCGATCCGCGATGCGAGCGGCAATGTGCTCGGAGGGCTTGGTGTTTCGGTCGCCGGTATGGATGCGCGCGGTGCTGCTTTCGCCGCCATCATCCAGCGCAACATGGCCGCGGCCCGGCAGATTTCGAGCCAGCTCGGCTGGAATTTGACGAGCGAAGCCGCCTGAAGCGGCGCTCGCTGAAGCTGATTTCATTGGCGCTCGTGCCGATCCTCCGCCTGTCATTGCCTTGCCACGGACGCGCCATATCGCTTCTCCTCAACTGAGCGAGAGGTTTCCTCATGGGTATGCGGGCATTTCAGGCGCCGGGCCGTTTCTGGCGGGGCAATCTTCACACACATTCCAACCGCTCGGACGGGGCGCTGTCGCCGGAGGCGGTCTGCGCCCACTACCGCGACGCCGGCTACGACTTTCTCTGCCTGTCGGATCATTTTCTCGCCCGTTTTGATTTTCCCGTCACCGATACGCGGCCGTTTCGCAGCGCGGGTTTCACGACGCTTCTCGGCGCGGAACTGCATGCCGATGCGACCAGCCATGGCGAGCTGTGGCATATTCTGGCTGTCGGCCTGCCTGAGGATTTCGAGGCGACCGGCAGTGCCGAGGACGGGCTGGCGCTCGCGAAAAGGGCCCGCGAGGCGGGCGCCTTCGTCGGCATCGCCCATCCGCAATGGTCCGGACTTACGATCGAAGATGGTCGTGCGATGGCGGCGCATGCCCATTCCGTCGAGATCTACAATTACACCTGCGATCTCGAAACCGCGCGTGCAGACGGGACCTATCTTCTCGATGAGCTTCTGAACGAAGGTTATGCGCTCTCCGCCTATGCGGCCGACGATACGCATTTCAAATATGAGGAAGGGCTCGCAGCCTGGGTGATGGTGAAGGCGGAGGAGAGCACACCCGAAACGCTTTTGGAGGCACTGAAGGCCGGCCTTTTCTATTCCAGCCAGGGTCCTGTGATCGAAGGGTTTTCCATCGCCGATGGTGAGGTCGCGGTGGAATGCTCGCCCGCGGTCAATGTCGCCCTTGTCGGTCGTGGCGCGAAATCGGAGAACCAATGGGGGCGGGACCTGACGCGCGTCCGCCTCTCGAGTGAGCGTTTCGAAGGTGATTGGTTCCGCCTCATCGTTGCCGATGCGGCCGGGCGTCTTGCGTGGTCGAATCCGGTCCGGCTCGATTGAGCGTCTTCTGCATTCAGGCTCATTCTTCCGTGTAGCCGTTCGGGTTCTGGCTCTGCCACCGCCAGTGATCGCGGCACATGGCGTCGAGGTCGAGATCGGCCTGCCAGCCGAGAAGTTCGGCTGCGAGCTTCGGGTCGGCGTAGCAGGTGGCGATGTCGCCGGGACGGCGTTCCACAATCTCGTAGGGGATCGGCCGGTTGGTGGCTCGCCGCCACGCTTTCACGGTGTCGAGCACGCTGTAGCCGCGGCCGGTGCCGAGATTGATCGGCTGGTGCGTCCCCGCAGCGATGCTGTCGGCAAGAAGGGCTTCCGTTGCCTTCACATGTGCCCGTGCGAGGTCGACGACGTGGATGTAGTCGCGCACGCCGGTGCCGTCATGGGTCGGATAATCGCCGCCGAAGACGCGCAGATGTTCCCGCCGGCCGACCGCGACCTGGGCGATATAGGGAAAGAGATTGTTCGGAATGCCCATCGGGTCTTCACCGATGAGCGCGCTCTCATGGGCTCCGACAGGATTGAAATAACGCAGGCTGATTGCCTGCCAGGCCCGGTCGGCGGCGACCGTGTCGGTGATGATCTCCTCGATCATCATCTTGGTTCGGCCATAGGGGTTGGTGACGCCGCCCACCGGAAAGCTCTCGTCGATCGGCACCGTCTGCGGGTCGCCATAGACGGTGGCGGAGGAGGAAAAGACGAGGCGCGTCGCCGCGTGGCGGGCCATCGCCTCAAACAGCGAGACGGCACCCCCGACATTGACGTCGTAATAGGCGAGCGGCTTCTCCACCGATTCACCCACCGCTTTGAGCCCTGCAAGGTGGATGACGACGTCGATTTTGTTCTCGCAGAAAACCCGATCGAGAAAAGAGGTGTCGCGAATGTCACCGACGAGGAGTGGGATCTCCGTCCCGGCGATTTGGCCGACACGGCGCGCGGCCTCGGGATGCGAATTGGTGAGATTGTCGACGATGACGGGTCGGTAGCCCGCCCGCGTCAGCTCGACGACGACATGGCTGCCGATATAGCCGTTTCCGCCAGCGACCAGAACCGTGGCCTGCATGCCCCCTCCCTAAGAAGCTTGTTCTTGCGGCGCTTTCCCTAACAGCAAACGCTTAGGTTTGTATTTCGCTGTCTCAAAGCTCTCCGCGCTGCGCGCCCTGATTTGCCGCCATAGCGGCGGCCTGTCGAAATCGGGCAGACTCAGCCATTCGAAGGCGTTCCGAAGACGAGGAACGCCGTACAGCCGCCGCCGATCAAGCCTCCGTCGTTGATGGAAGGTGTTCAGGCCGTGCTGTCAGCGTCTCGACAACAGCATTCGTCCGATGAACCAGCCGAGCGCACCCGCAGCAGCGATGCCCGCACCTTTGCCGATTGCCTCGCGGTGTTCCGTTGCCCAGAGAGCAGGTGCCGTATTCTGGGCCCTGCTGTCGAACCGGCCATGTGCAGCGTAGGAGCCGGTGACGGGCTCGAAGAGGTTGTCGGGCCGCTCGGTCTCCGCCTCGGCGGCCATCTGCCCGCCATAGGCTTTTTCGGCCATCATCCTGTCGAGCAGGCCGGGCGCCACCCTTTGCCCCAGGATCGCCTGATAGGCGGAACGGCCGACCCAGAGTTCGCGACGCGGATGGTGGGCGGCGAAATAGATGCCGTCGGCGGCTACTTCCGGTTGGAAGATCGGCGGCAGCGGTTGCGCCCGACGCGGCATCTTGTTGCGCGCCCAGTCGAATTGCGGCGTGTTCAGGCCCGGCAGATGCACGACGGTGAGCTTGATGGCGGAATTGTCGTGGATGAGCTCGCTGCGCAGCGAATCCGTGAACCCGACGAGCGCGTGCTTGGCTGCGCAATAGGGCGCCTGCAGTGGGATCGAGCGATAAGCGAGCGCCGAGCCCGTCTGGACGATGGTGCCGTAATTGCGCGGCTGCATGCGCTTGAGGGCGGCCAGTGTTCCGTGCACGCAGCCGAGATAGGTGACTTCGGTCACGCGGCGGAATTCCTCCGGCGTCGTCTTCGCGACCGGCGCCATAACCGTCACCATCGCGACGTTGATCCAGATGTCGATCGGGCCGAAACGCGCTTCCACCTCTTCGGCAGCCATATCGACCTTCTCGGCATCCGCCACGTCGATTGGAAAGATCATTGCTTCGCCGCCGAGGACGCGCACCTCTTCGGCCGTTTCCTCCAGGCGTCCACGATCGCGCGCGATCAGCCCTATGCGCGCGCCATCTCGTGCGAAACGCCTTGTCACGGCGCGCCCGACACCGGCTGAGGCTCCCGTGATGACGACCGTCTTCTCGGTTCTGGCCAAGTCTGTTTCCTCTTTGTCGTGATTGGTCACGCACCTTCAACACGGTGCGGGAAAAAAGGTTCGACGCGGGGACTGGCCTCGCTCTGGCGTGATCTTTGAGCGGAGGCGCGACATAGAAACATCGAGCTTGCCGGCCGAAATGCGCTCCGTCGTCATGCTCTGACGTCGTGGCCTGCATCCTCACAGCCGGAGGCTCTCTGCCGGGGGCGCGATCGGACGAGATCACGGGGTTCATGCGCGCTGTGGCCCTTGCTGAGGCTTTAGGGCTACGAACACCACCACGACATCGAGAGCCTTTTCGTGCCGGGCGGTCCGCTCTTTCGCCTCTCGGAGCATGCGGTGATCTTCGTTTCGTTCTACTGGGCCATGACCGGCATCCACGCCATCCATACGGCGATCGGGCTCGGTACCTGGGCGGTCGTGGCGCTTCTCGTCCATCGCGGGCGCGTCATTCCCGACAAGACCGGGAGGATCGAGGTCGCAGGCCTCTGCTGGCATTTCGCCGATACGATCTGGATCATCCTCTCCCCACTTCTCTACCTCGTGGGACGGTCATGAGGGCGTCGACGCGGAGCGGTCGGTGTGCTCCCGGCTTTTGTGAGCTTCTCTTTCCGGAGGTCGTCGTCTGGGCGGCGCTGATGGCGCTCTTCGTCCTCACCTTCAGCGATTATTCTACGCGTTGAAGGTTGCCGCGCGACGGCGCTGGCCTCGATGCTTCATACTTCTGTCATGGCGGCGACACTGCGCTTTTGTGCCGGGCGCTTATGCGAGGCATCGGCGCTGTGCCGCCCGCTCTGTCATCGAGGAAGGTTCCGCCTATGAAGCACATTCTCGTTCGTTCAGCTGTCGCTGCCGGCGCCCTCCTTGGCGCAGCCTGCGGCTTTGCAGCCGATGCGCTTGCCCAGGATGCGCGGCCACAGGCCGAGCTCGGCCCGCGGCCCTTCTATCTCGTCAACGACATGGACGAGGGAGAACTCAAAGACGCCCTGAAAGCCTGTGAGGAGGGGCCCTTCTACCGCACAGCCTTTTCCATCGGCCATCGGGGTGCGCCGATGCAGTTCCCCGAACATACCCGCCAGTCCTATCAGGCGGCGGCCGTGATGGGGGCGGGTGTCATCGAATGCGACGTCGCCTTCACCAAGGATCGCGAGCTGGTCTGCCGGCATTCGCAATGCGATCTCGCCACGACCACCGACATTCTCGCCCATGACGATCTTGCCGCGAAATGCACGACGCCGTTCAGCCCGGCCTCCGGCGATAAGAAGGCGGAGGTGACATGCTGCACGTCCGATCTGACGCTCGCCGAGTTCAAGTCACTCAAGGGCAAGATGGATGCCGGCAATCCGGATGCGACGACGGTCGAGGAATTCATGGATGCGACGCCATCCTGGCGCACGGACCTCTACGCCACGAATGGCGAGTTGATGTCGCACAAGGAATCGATCGCGCTGTTCAAGGATCTCGGGGTCAAGTTCACCCCCGAGCTCAAGGCGCCGAGCGTCGAGATGCCGTTCGAGGGCGATTACACCCAGGACGATTACGCCCAGCAGCTGATCGATGAATATAAAGAGGCGGGCGTCGATGCGAGCGACGTCTATCCGCAATCGTTTCAGCTCCGCGACATTCTCTACTGGATCAAAAACGAGCCGGAATTCGGCAAGCAGGGTGTCTTCCTCGACGATCGCGACGAGACGCTCGAAGGCTTTGATGCCAACAATCCGGAGACATTTGAGCCGTCGATGCAGGATCTCGCCGAGGATGGCGTGAAGATCATCGCACCGCCGAGCCATATGCTTCTCACCCTCGACGAGGCGGGAGAGATCGTGCCCTCCGCCTATGCGAAAGAGGCGAAAAAGGCCGGACTCCAGATCATCACCTGGTCGCTCGAGCGTTCCGGCACGCTCACCGACGGCGGCGGCTATTACTATCAGTCGGTCAAGGATGCGATCTCCCATCCCGGTGACGAATACGAGGTGATCGACGTTCTCGCTCAGGATGTCGGCGTCATTGGCATGTTCTCCGACTGGCCGGCGACGGTCACCTATTACGCCAATTGCATGGGCCTGGAGTGATCCGACCTAGCCGCGCCGCGGCAGCCAGCTTCGGGCCACCCGACGAAGGCTGCTGCGGTGTGGTCCTGTGCTGCTGGCGGCACGTTGGGACGAGGATTTCCGCACGACGCATCCGTCTAATCGCCCGGCTGTAGCCGCTGGCGTGAAGCGCACGAGCTCCAGGCCGGGAGGGAGAATGTGCTGCTGCAGGTACTCGGTCGTCATGAACATGAGCCCCCAATCCTCCGTGGTGGCACCTTCGAGCTTCCCGAGGTCGCCCTGCGTGCGCACCGTGGTGTAGGGCCGGAAGAAATGCCCGTCTCCGCGCAGGCCGGCGATGACGGCTTCCAGGAAAGACACCTTGTCCGGAAACTCGCCGTTGGCGATGTTCGGGTATCGTGGCCTTGGAAAGTCGAAGACGAGCCTGTTTGCCACGTCGTGCGGGCCATGGATCGTGAAGAAGAAATGGCCGCCGGGCTTCAAGATCCGCGTGATCTCTTCCATCCATGCGCGTGCCGCCCTCGGTGAAAAGTGCGTCCAGATGCTCTTGGCATAGGCGAGATCGAAGCTTGCCTCGTCATAGGGGAGGGGCGGCTCCTGCTGCGAGACGGCAAACTCGGCGCCTGGGACGTTCTCCTTCGCCCATTCGATCGATGAGGGGACCGGATCGGCTCCGAAAACCTCCAGACGATCCAGGCCGGCGCGGGTGATGACGGCAGTATTGCGTCCACTGCTGCAGCCGAAATCGAGGATACGGCCTTGCAGCTCGGCGCCGGCGAGCTGCAATTCGGTGAGCGTTCTGTCGGTGTTGACGAAGTCGTAGAATAGGTTGTCACCTCCATCGACGAAATGGACGCCTTGCGGGGGCGTAAGATCCAGCTTCGCCTTACGGAGCCGATCTTTATCCGCTGTCTCAACGAAGGCCTTGAGCCGGGTATAGGCGTCGAGAGCGCTTACCACGCCTGCGCCTGGCTCAAGCGAGCGGAGGATGGGTAGGGTTGCGATCGGCTTCCAATCCGGCCCCTCCATAGTCAGGTGGCCTTGGTCGTCCAAGTGAATGCGGTCGGCGAATTTCGAAATCAGTGCGACAAGCAATTGTCGCTCGACATCAACCACTTCCATTTATCTTCTCGGGCGGTGCTTGGGCTTTCTCAACGTTGATCGACCCGCTGGATGGGAATGCGCCGGCAGCGAGGGATCTTTGGATGATGCCTCAGCGGAGCATGTTCTTCCAGTGTGACGAGAGGGCAGGATCATGCGGGCGATGAGGTTGCCGGGCAGGATCCCTACGACTCTCCTAGAGGTCGTCCGCCTCGATGACGATCTCCATGCGTTCGGCGGCGAAGCTCGTCAGCGACAGGTGCAGAGGCATGCCGTTCGGTTCGACGTTGAGCGATTCCGTCACGAGGACGGTCGCCCCGCGCGGCAGGGCGAGCTTCTCGTTTTCGGCGGGCTCTGCGGGCCGTGCACGTACCTTGGTCCAGCGGCGCACATAATCTTCGACGCCGTGATGAGTGAGTGCCCGGGTGATCGATCCGGTCTCGGCGTAGATCGCCACGAGATTGGGAAAGCGTTTGGCAGAAAACCAGCTTCTTGCCGTTGAGATCGGCACCCCGTCGGCCACGCTCAAGGTTTCGAGCGTGATGAGCGGCGTGCCTTGCGCGAGTTTCAGATGGTCGGCGAGCCAGAGGGGTGCCGGCTCGATGCGGCTTGCGATCAGGCGGCCGCCCGGCGCGCGCGCCTGACGGCTGACGATCTCGGAAAAGCGGGTGCGCCGCGAGATCGGATAGGCGAGGCGCTCCGACGTGACGAAGGTGCCGCGGCCCTGGTCGGAGCGCACCAGCCCCTCTGCGGCAAGAGCCGCAAGCGCGCGGCGGAGCGTGTGGCGGTTCACGCCAAAACGCTCCGACAAAGCGGTTTCGGAGGGCAGGGCCGTGTCGGACGGCCAGCGGCCCGAAAGCACCTCGCCGCGTAACAGATCTGCGATCTGGCGCCACAGCGAGACGCCGGCTCCGCGATGCACATTCTCCATCGTCGTTTTCGTCTCCAGGCGTGCGACCGTCATCGTTGTGTCAAACTTGTGCGCGTATTGTATGCTTGTATATAACACTAGACAAGTCGAACCTTGAGGATCACGCAATGGCATACAGCGCCGGTGCAACTCTCGATCCGGACGCGGCCATTGCCGAGGACGCGAAGGTCGCCGCGGAAAAGCTCAAAAGCCGGCGGCGCGACGTGCTCTCCATCCTCGTGCGCGCCCGTGCCGACGAACTCGACGGGGCCTTGAACGCACTTGAGCCAGCGCCTGAGTTCGAAGTGCTGCGGGCCCCGGAATTCGGTCTTGCCATGACGCGCGGGCGGATCGGCGGCGGTGGCGCAGCTTTCAATCTGGGCGAGGTGACGGTGACGCGGACGGTCGTTCGGCTTGCGAGCGGCGAGGTGGGCTATGGTCACATCCTCGGGCGCGATCGCAAGCGGGCGCATCTCGTCGCCGTCTTCGACGCTCTTTGGCAGAGCGGGGCGACGCGCACCTTCGTCGAAGATCGACTGGTAGCCCCAGTTACGGCGCGCGCCGCCGAAGAGGATCGTTTTGTACAAGCGAAAACGGCGGCGACCCGGGTGAATTTCTTCACGATGGTGAGGGGAGAAGATTGATGGCAGACGCGCTCGGCGGTGGTTTCAAGGATCCGGTTTTCGCATCGCAGGCGGTGTTTCGGCGGCTTCTCGATGCTCTCTCGCGGCCTGGCCGCGTGGTCGACATGCCCCAGCTTGTGGGACCTCCGCATCCCTTAAAGCCGGCGGCAGCCGCCGTTCTCTCGGCGCTTGCCGATGCTGATACTCCGGTCTTTCTCGACAAGGTGCTGAACGCGAGCGGCGAGGTGCGCGGATGGGTCGGCTTCCATATCGGCGCGCCGATCGTGGTGGTGCCGGCGCGCGCGCTCTTTGCCGTAATCGCCGATCCTGAAAAGATGCCGGCGCTCTCCGAGTTCGGGCTCGGGACCGAGCAATATCCAGACCGCTCCACAACGCTCATTGTGCAGGTCGCCGGCTTCTCCCGTGGCCGAAATCTCTGGCTCTCCGGTCCAGGCATCGAGGATGTGGCGGGCGTACAGGTCGAGGGCCTGCCGGAAAGGCTCGTCGAAGAATTCCGCTCCAATCGTGCGCTCTTTCCTCGCGGCGTCGATCTCGTGCTCGCCGCGCCTTCGGCGATCCTTGGATTGCCCCGCTCCACTCGGATCATGGGAGAGGCCTGATGTATGTCGCGGTGAAGGGCGGCGAGGCGGCGATCGCCAATGCGCACCGCCTTCTGGCTGAGAAGCGGCGTGGCGACCCGAATGTCCCATCGCTCACGGTTGCGCAGATCCTGGAACAGCTGTCGCTCGCGGTCGACCGGGTGATGAGTGAAGGCTCGCTCTATGACCGCCGGCTTGCGGCGCTTGCGATCAAGCAGGCGCGTGGCGATCTCGTCGAAGCGATCTTTCTTGTGCGCGCCTACCGCACAACGCTGCCGCGCTTTGGTTCGACACGGCCGATCGAGACGGACACGATGCTTGTCGAACGGCGCATTTCGGCGACCTTCAAGGATCTGCCGGGTGGGCAGCTTCTTGGGCCCACCTTCGATTATACGCACCGACTTCTCGATCCAACCCTTGAGGAGGACGAAACGGTCGAGGAGGCGGTGAGCGCCGAGGATCCGGGAACGGAGGCGATGCCCCGGGTTACCGATCTTCTCGGCCAGGCCGGGCTGATCGAGCCCGATCCCGAGGGCGAAGATGAGCCTTCCGATCTCACGCGCGAGCCCCTGTCGTTTCCGGCCGGCCGCGATCTCCGCCTGCAGGCGCTCGCCCGCGGCGATGAAGGCTTTCTCTTGGCGCTCGGCTATTCCACGCAGCGTGGCTTTGCCCGCTCGCACCCTTTCGCGGCGGAGATCCGCATGGGCGAGGTGGATGTCGAGATCGACGTGCCGGGCCTCGATTTTCCGGTGCCCGTCGGACGCATCAAGGTGACGGAGTGCCAGATGGTCAATCAGTTCAAGGGCAGTGCTGAAGCGCCGCCGCAATTCACGCGTGGCTACGGCCTCGTCTTCGGACATGCGGAGCGCAAGGCGATGGCGATGGCGCTTTGCGACCGGGCACTTCGGGCGCGCGAACTCGGCGAAGATCAGACGGCAGCGGCGCAGGACGAGGAATTCGTGCTGTCGCATGCCGACAACGTCCAGGCGACGGGCTTCGTGGAACATCTGAAGCTGCCGCATTACGTCGACTTCCAGGCCGAACTGGAGCTGATCCGGCGGCTGCGAGCGGAGTTCGAGGCGGGGCGTGGCGTCGTCACGGACGGGCAGGAAGATCGGGAGGCGGCGGAATGAACGCCCCTGCCGACTCCCCCTACAATTTCGCCTATCTCGACGAGCAGACGAAGCGGATGATCCGCCGTGCCATCCTGAAGGCCGTGGCGATCCCGGGCTATCAGGTGCCGTTTGCGAGCCGCGAAATGCCGATGCCCTATGGCTGGGGCACCGGCGGCGTGCAGGTGACGGCCTCCGTTCTCGGCCCCAACGACGTCCTGAAAGTCATCGATCAGGGCGCCGACGACACCACCAATGCCGTCTCCATTCGCGCCTTCTTCGCCAAGGTCGCGGGCGTCGCCACCACAACCCATACGGCCGACGCGACCATCATCCAGACACGCCACCGCGTGCCGGAAACGCCGCTCGAAGCCGGGCAGATCCTCGTCTTCCAGGTGCCGATCCCGGAGCCTTTGCGCTTTCTCGAACCCCGCGAGACGGAAACGCGCGTCATGCACGCGCTCGAAGAAT